>NZ_JAUORY010000023.1:0-74361 GCF_030548145.1 Aliiglaciecola sp. 2_MG-2023 | reverse complement strand
GACATGGATAAACAGGACAGCCATGCTAATCACGAGAGCATGGACCACAGCAATATGAACCACGGCAACATGGACAGCCACGATATGTCGGGCATGGATAAACAGGACAGCCATGATATGTCGGACATGGATAAACAGGACAGCCATGCTAATCACGAGAAGGTGGACCACAGCAATATGGATCACAGCAACATGGAAAGCCATGCTAACCACACTGAAAAGCCTCAGGGGATGCAGCATGATTGAGAAGCTAATTCACTGGTCCATTCATAATCGATTTTTTGTGTTGTTATGCACCGCAGTGATGATTGGGGTGGGTGTCTATAGTGTGAAAAATACACCCGTTGACGCCATTCCTGATTTGTCTGACGTGCAGGTGATTATTAAAACCAGTTATCCAGGACAGTCACCTCAGGTGGTCGAAGACCAAGTCACTTATCCCATCACCACGGCCATGCTGTCGGTCCCTGGGGCGCAAACCGTGCGCGGTTTCTCATTTTTTGGTGATTCTTATGTGTATGTGATTTTTGACGACAAAACTGATCTTTATTGGGCTCGCAGTCGGGTTCTTGAATATCTATCGCAGGTTTCTTCGCGCCTTCCTGATTCCGCGAAGCCGCAGCTGGGGCCTGATGCCACTGGTGTGGGCTGGGTGTTTATGTATGCCCTGACAGATAAAAGCGGTCAGCACGACATTAGCCAGTTGCGTTCGTTACAGGATTGGTTTTTGAAATTTGAGCTGCAAACTGTGCCAGGTATTGCTGAAATTGCCACTATTGGCGGCATGGTAAAACAGTATCAGGTGAATATTGACCCCGACAAGTTGCGTGCTTACAACATTCCCCTTAGTCATATTCAAAACGCCATTCGCCAAGGCAATCAAGAGGTGGGGGCGTCGGTGATTGAAATGGCCGAAGCCGAATATATGGTGACAGCCACTGGTTACTTAACTGGCATTGCCGATTTAGA
Source organism: Aliiglaciecola sp. 2_MG-2023 (assembly GCF_030548145.1). Taxonomy (NCBI): domain Bacteria; kingdom Pseudomonadati; phylum Pseudomonadota; class Gammaproteobacteria; order Alteromonadales; family Alteromonadaceae; genus Aliiglaciecola; species Aliiglaciecola sp. 2_MG-2023. The sequence goes on along the minus strand of NZ_JAUORY010000023.1, from coordinate 73,392 downwards.
ATCGATTCCCCTTGGATTAAACGATAAAGGCACTGCGCTGCAATTGCGCGATGTAGCTGATATTCGTTTAGGACCACAAATGCGCCGGGGGATTGCCGAGCTAAATGGCCAAGGTGAAGTCGTTGGTGGCGTGGCGGTGATGCGCTTTGGTGAAAATGCACAAAAAACCATTCATTCCCTCAAGGCTAAATTGGCCGCTCTGCAATCTAGCTTACCCGATGGGGTAGAGGTGGTGACGGTTTACGATAGGTCGGAGCTGATCAACCGAGCGGTGGATAATTTATGGAGTAAGTTGGCTCAAGAGCTGATTATTGTGGCTCTGGTGTGTGCGATTTTCTTATTTCATCTGCGCTCTGCCATTGTGGCGGTAGTGAGTTTGCCTATGGGTATTTTGATTGCATTTGCCGTGATGTATTGGCAGGGAATTAATGCCAATATCATGTCGTTAGGGGGAATAGCCATTGCCATTGGGGCCATGACCGACGGTGCAATTGTAATGATTGAAAATCTGCATAAGCACATGGAAAAAACCCCATTAACTGAGCAAAATCGTTGGCAAATAGTGGCTAAAGCGGCGTCAGAGGTGGGGCCACCACTATTTTTTAGTTTGTTGATCATCACCGTGAGCTTTTTGCCGGTGTTTATTTTAGAAGCTCAAGAAGGCCGGATGTTTGCGCCGTTGGCCTATACAAAAACCTACGCCATGGCCGCATCAGCGGGCTTGGCTGTCACCTTAATTCCGGTGTTAATGGGGTATTTGGTGCGTGGCAAAGTAATCAGTGAAGCTAAAAATCCATTGAATCGGTTGTTGATTGCGGTTTACACCCCTGTACTTAAATTAGTCCTGCTGTTCCCTAAACTGACATTGCTTGGGGCGTTTGTGTTGGCAGTTGTTGGTTTTTATCCACTGAGCAAAATAGGGACTGAATTTATTCCCCCTTTTGATGAAGGGGATTTGATGTATATGCCTACCACGTACGCGGGGTTATCTATTGGTAAAGCCCGCGAGATATTGCAACAAACCGATAAATTAATTGCCACCATTCCCGAGGTGAAAAGCGTGTTTGGCAAAATCGGCCGAGCTGAGACAGCCACAGATCCAGCGCCGCTCACCATGATCGAAACTGTCATTCAATTAAAACCCCAATCCCAATGGCGAGAGGGGTTGAGTATTGATGATTTGCGCGAGGAACTTGATCAGGTAGTGCAGTTGCCGGGCTTAACCAATGCTTGGGTAATGCCGATTCAAACCCGAATTGATATGTTGGCAACGGGAATTAAAACCCCCGTAGGTATTAAAGTGGCTGGGCCAGATATCAAAGTCATTCAGCGTATTGGTCAGGATATCGAAAGAATCCTTTCTACCATGGACGGCACGGCTTCGGTTTATGCTGAGCGTGTGGCTGGTGGACGTTACATCAAGGTGGATATCAATCGCGAAAAATCAGCCCGTTATGGTCTTAATATCAGTGATGTACAACAAGTGGTAGCTACTGCTATCGGTGGAATGAACATTACCCAAACTGTTGAGGGCTTGGAACGTTATCCGGTGAATGTGCGTTACCCACAATCTTACCGCGATTCGCCAGAAGCCTTGCAATTGCTACCCATAGTGACACCCAATGGCCAACGAATTGCGCTGGCTGATGTCGCCCAAGTGTATATCGAAGAAGGTCCGCCGGGGATTAAGAGTGAGAATGCGCGGATCAACGGTTGGACCTACATTGATATTGAGAATATTGATGTGGGCAGCTATGTGGAAAACGCCAAGGTACGCTTAGCAGAAAATTTGGATTTACCTACAGGTTACAGTCTGCAATGGGCAGGACAGTATGAATATATGCAGCGTGCTACTCAAAAGCTCAGTTATGTTGTGCCATTAACGCTGGCAATTATTGTGCTTCTGCTATACATGAACTTTCGAAATGTTGTGGAAGTCATCATCATCATGGGCACCTTACCGCTGGCGTTAATTGGCGGAATTTGGTTGCTTTACCTTGAAGGCTTTAATTTATCGGTGGCTGTTGGTGTCGGCTTTATCGCTTTGGCCGGCGTGGCCGTGGAAATAGGGGTGATCATGTTGGTTTATCTGAATCAGGCTTTTCAGGTTTTACTGGACAGGCATGAAAACGCTAACGTGGACAGGCATGTTAATGAACCCTCGACTGGTGCGGTGCCTGTTACCAAAAGTGCGTTAATTGAAGCCATTTTAGACGGCGCTGGAAAACGAGTAAGACCAGTGATTATGACGGTTGCAACAGTGATGATTGGATTGTTGCCCGTCATGTATGGCACAGGTACAGGTTCCGAGGTAATGAGCCGTATCGCAGCACCCATGGTAGGTGGCATGGCAAGTGCATTGTTATTGTCGTTATTGGTTATTCCGGTGGTCTTTTATTTATGGCGAAAACACCAACTAAATCTGTAGCATGGCCTGAAGGCCATGGAAAAACCATGGAAAAAACCCATGGCAACCCGCGGGGCTAAAGCACCCGCCTACAGGTGGGGGAGGTTATTTCTCTTGTAGCATGGCCTTTAGGCCATGGAAACGCGGGAGTTGGAATCTATCGCCCGTAGCATGGCCTTCAGGCCATGGGAAATCCCAATGGAACCGCCGATGTTGGGATGGTTTACCATTTCACGGGGCTAAAGCACCCGCCTACAGGCACTAAGGTATATTGGAGGAAATATGAAAAATACTGCAAAACTATATCGAATGGAAACCTCGCAACATATTTGTCCTTTTGGTTTAAAATCCAAAGACTTATTGCAAAGAAAAGGTTTCATCGTAGAGGATCACAAATTGGCGTCTCGTCAGGAAACGGATGAATTTAAAAAACTCCATGATGTTAAAACCACTCCACAAACTTTTATCAACGGTGAAAGGGTCGGTGGATATGATGATCTAAGAGCCTTTTTTGGTATGTCAGAACCCGGACAACAAGGTAAAACTTACACACCTGTGATTGCAATATTTGCAGTCGCTGCGCTTTTAGCGGTGGCGTTGGCCTATCCTTCGCTGTCGATTATGTTCTCAATTGAGACATTAATGCTCTTTGTTGCATTTTCCATGGCGATTCTCGCAGTGCAAAAACTGCGAGATTTGTATAGCTTCTCAAATTCGTTTATCACCTATGACTTACTGGCAATGCGGGTTGTGCCGTATGCCTATGTATATCCATTTCTAGAGGCATTTGTTGGGATCGGAATGGTGGCAAATCTGCCCACATTAATGATTGCGCCAATATCCCTATTGATTGGTGGGATTGGCGCGGTTTCGGTATTTAAGGCTGTTTATATCGACAAACGTGATCTCAAATGTGCCTGCGTCGGCGGTAAAAGTGATGTTCCACTAGGAGCCGTTTCATTAACCGAAAACCTATTTATGATAGCCGCCGGCTTGTGGATGTTAACCCTGTAGCATGGTCTTTAGGCCATGGGAAATCCCAATGGAGGAACCGCCGATGTTGGGATGGTTTACTATTTCGCGGGGCTAAAGCACCCGCCTTCAGGTAGATGTTCTGTTGTAGCATGGCCTTCAGGCCATGGATCCGCAGAAGCCGGATGTTAACGTCCTTGTAGCATGGCCTTTAGGCCATGGAACGCGGGCCATGGATTGCGGGGCCATGGGTTTGGCATTTGCGAGGACAAAACAAAAAAGGGGCGTTTGCCCCTTGGTATTCGATGATTGTTTCGCGGTTTATTTTGTTTGTTGTTTGCGAGCAGCTAACAATCCAGCGATACCGAAAAACAATAAAAACAGTGCTGATGGCTCTGGAACTTGTTGTACTTCAGCAATCGCTACGTCTAGGTTATAAGCGTAATCAGTGAAAGTATCGAAGAAACCTTCGTTCCCACCGACTGCAAGGGTGTATGAGCCTGCTTCTAATACCAAGCCAGTTAAGCTTCCGCCTAAACCTGGTACAAATGGGCTGTTACCATCTACGTAAACTAGGAAGCTGAACAAGTCGCTAAAGTCGCCGCTATTTGAAAAAGGAATGGCGAAATCATTAGCAACAGTACCTTGATATAAGCTCAAACCCATAGTGATAAATGAAGCTGTGGTGGCAGAGAAGGTAGATTGTGCTGCAACATCGAATGTGATGAAGTCAATTCCGTCACCAAAAGTGTCTTCATTTAACCAACCGCTATCGCCAACTACTGAGTCAGAAAGTAAGCCGCTGCTTGGAAGTGAAATGATAGAAGCTGAAGCTGATGCGCTGCAAAGCAACACTAAAGCTGCAAGCATGGGAGTTAATATACGTTTCATAGTCTTTCCTAAAGTTAATCAGGCACCTGCGAAGTGTTTCGAGGTGCCATTTGTTGTTATTTTTAAATTAAAGTGCGCCGTTTTCCCAAGGACCTGTGATTGCGAAAGTCACACCTGGAGATTGCACGTTTACGAATAACCAACGACCAAAGAAACATGCGCCAGCCATTTCTTGGCTAGTGAAGCTGCGTCTGTTGCTACCGTCTGTTGAGTCACCTACTGAGTCCCAGAAGTTAGCTGCTGTACCCGGATAAATTGAATCGATGTGGGCTAAATCGCCTTGGTCCAAAGACACGTTGTTTTCAACGAATGGGAAGGTTTCACCTGATAGGGTTAAACCGATTAGACGTTTAGGGTTAGAGCTTCCATCTTCACACATCAAGATGTTTCCACGTGGGCTAACAGCGATGTTATCTGGCGCGTTAACTTCATTCACAGCGTCTGAAGATTCAAAAATAATGGTTAGTGTTTCTTTACGAGGATCGTAGCAGAAGATTTGACCAAGATTTGCAGCGCCGCCTGAAGTAGATACGAAGTAGATCTTGCCATCGTCGTACCAGCAACCTTCGCCACGTTCTACAATTGCAGCGTCTGAAGCTTGGTTGTAACATCTATCAGTTGTTGCATCTGGATCAGCAATTTCTTGCCAAGTAACATCCCAAACTGTTCCTACTGTAAGGCCACCACGTAAATCAACGCGAGACTCACCGTTTAGTACCATTCCGTACAAGCTACCGCCCGACTTCAAGTCACCCCATTCGCCGTCTGGAACAAATCTGTAGAATGCAGATGAACCTGCATCTTCAGTTTCATATACATAGCCTGTTGCTGGATCTACAGCGGCAGCTTCGTGTGAGAAACGACCCATTTCGCGAATTGGTTGGCCATCAGAAATACCAAATCCAGGTACTTCGAATACATAACCGTGGTTTTCGCCTTGTGGACCTTGATTCCAGGTGTGGAACGTTTCTTCACAAGATAACCACGTTCCCCAAGGTGTGCTTCCGCCAGCACAGTTTCTGATCGTGCCGCCTAAGCTGTTGTATGAAGATAAAAATTCACCTTTAACTACATCAAACATCAGGTTAGTAGTGCCGCCGTTTTGCGCAGCGTTATATACGCCACGGCCACCGCGAGGTGATGCTGGAGCGCCTTCGCCTTCTGAACATTCGTGGTTGCGAACAAGACAGATGATGTTGCCTTTAACAGCAGCAATACCCATGCCGTCATGATCAGTAGGAGTCGGCAAAAGGTCTGATTGTGTTTGGCCTGTCCAACCGTATGAGGTGTATTCAAAACCTTCTGGTAAAGAAAGTAGGTTTAGACCAGTGGCTTTGTCAGCTGTTGGTACTAATGGACCATATGAGCTGGTAAAAGGTAAAGACGCAGCTTGTGCTTTACTAGAAACCGCTGCAAAAGCAGTACTTGCTGCGGCAATAGAGCCACCTTTTAACACTTGACGGCGGCTAAAAGCAGGTTCAATTTTATCATTATTTTGTGGTATTAAATCTTGTTCTGACATGTTGTCTCCGGTCCTTTATTAGTGGTTTGGCGATAGTTGAATTCTGTTTTAGAAAACAACCTGCTGACAACTAATCTACCGACCTTAAATGACAGTTTAGGATCTGTTTTTTTACGCTTTTTTAAACTTTTAATGACACAAATATTGCTTTTTTATTAATCAGTTAGTTGGACTGGTCCATTTGCTTGCGAAGTATTTGTTGTTTGTCTGATTGGGTCCAATTTATCAGTACAATCGACAATTCGTACAAGGCTAAAATAGGCACGCCTAAGGCTATCTGCGAAATTAAATCTGGAGGTGTAATTAACGCGGCAATGAAAAATACCGCGACTACGGCGTGCTTTCGGTAGTCTTTTAGGGTTTGCCCATCAATCACTCCTGCTTTGGCTAAAACCAGCAGTAAAACTGGTAATTCGAAACACAGCCCAAAGGCTAAGATTAAGCGGATCACCAATGCTAGGTATTCACTCATTTTAGCTTCCAGTTCAACATTGATAGTGGCGTTTTGCCCGCTTGATTCAAAGCTTATGAAAAACTCCCAAGCTAATGGCATCACCACATAAAAGGCTAGGGCTGCGCCCATTACAAACAAAATTGGGGTGGCTATAAACAGTGGTGAGAGAGCCTTTTGTTCGTTTTTATACATGCCCGGGGCAATGAACTTCCAGACTTGAATTAAGGTGATGGGTAAAGTACAAAAAGTGGCACTAAAGAAGGCAAGTTTAATATAGGTAAAAAACGCTTCATGTAAGCCGGTGTAGATCATTCTTCTGCCGCTGTCCGGCCCGAAAATTTGGTACAAAGGTTGTTGTAAGAAGCTGTAAATTTGTTCTGCAAAAAAGTAAGAAACACCAAACATTAAAGCAAAAAACGCAAAACAGAAGAGTAGGCGTCTGCGCAATTCTATTAAGTGAGTCAGCAGTGGCGCTTTATTTTCAGTGTGGCTTTTGTTTGCCCCATCGTTATTTAAGTGACTGTCGTTTGGTTGAGATTGTTTCATTTCGCCTGTTCCTGTTTTGTGGGAGTGGCGTTGTTTTGCTCTAGTTGCGTCGTTTGATGCTGCTCGATTTCAGCTTTTTTGTTTGCTATTTGCTGTTCACGGTTACTGTGATATTCGGCGTGTTGCGAGCCGGGTATGAAATCATCGGGCAAGTTGCGTATCTCGTCTGGTAATAGTTGCTTCCAGTTTGTTGACTCCGGCGTAGTGCCTTCAACTATGCGTATTTCATTTTCAAGTTGTTTAAAGCCGCCTTTAACGTCATTGATAGTGCGTTTTGCTTTGGTCACAAACTGATTAATCATTTTGAACATTTTTGGCAGGTCTTTAGGACCAATTACCAATAGTGCGATGGCGGCCACAAAACCAAGTTCTACCCAGCTGAGATCAAACATAAGGTGCTCCAGACAGTGTAATTATTGGTTTTCTAACTTGTCTTTTGGCTGTGACTCAGTCGGTGTTTGAGTCGCTGTTTCGTCGTTTTCGCCAATGCCTTGTTTGAAGCTCTTGATACCTTGAGCCAAGTCTCCCATTAATGCAGGGATACGACCTCTGCCAAACAATAAAATGAACAACAACGCCACTAAAACCAATTGCCAAATACTTAAACTCATTTTTGCTTTCTCCAATTAACGAAGATAAAGCATGCGATTAAAGTATGACTAAGCTGTGACGAAATTATGAAATTTAAAAGTAAGTAGCAGGTGACGGCCCGTAGCATGGCCTTTAGGCCATGGATCCGCAGAAGCCGGATTTAATTGCCCTGTAGCATGGCCTTTAGGCCATGGATCCGCAGAAGCCAGATTTTATCGCCCTTGTAGCATGGCCTTTAGGCCATGGATCCGCAGAAGCCGGATTTTATCGCCCTTGTAGCATGGCCTTCAGACCAAGGCATATTTTACATTTTCGCGGGGCTAAAGCACCCGCCTACAGATGTGGGGCTCCCCGTAGCATGGTCTTTAGGCCATGGATCCGCAGGAGACGGAGGTTATCTCTTGTAGCATGGCCTTCAGGCCATGGAATATTTATCATTTTCGCGGGGCTAAAGCACCCGCCTACAGGAGGGGGGGCTCCCCGTAGCATGGCCTTCAGGCCATGGAATATTTGTCATTTTCGCGGGGCTAAAGCATCCGCCTACAGGGGGAATACAATACATCACGGTAAACGCGGGTTGTAGCATGGCCTTCAGGCCATGGAGAAAGCCCATGGAAAACCCCCATGAATACGCAGGTGTTAGTGAGGCTAAAGCACCCGCCTATGGGGTGCTTTGTTGTGGGGTTGGTTCGGATTTGGATAGGCGTGCTTTGATCCATCTAAACGGTAATCTAATATCTTCCAATATCAGGTACATGCTTGGTATCAGAACCAAGGTTACTATGGTGGCGTACATTACGGCGAAGCCTAGTGCGATGGCCATGGGCACTACCATCCGGGCTTGCATGCTGGTTTCGAACATGATTGGCAATACCCCCACAAAAGTGGTGATCGAGGTTAATGTGATTGCTCTGAAACGAGCACAACCTGCGTCCAGTACTGCTTGTTTTATATGAATGCCTTCTTTGCGTCTGGAATTAATAAAATCTGTCATTAACAATGAATCGTTGATTACTACCCCTGCTGCAGCAATGAGCCCAAAGGTCGACATGGTGCTAAGGTCAACGCCAAAGAAAAAGTGGCCCCATATTGCTCCTGTAAAACTAAATGGAATCACCATTAATATCATAAAGGGCTGCATATAACTTTTCAGCGGCACGGCCAATAGAATATACATCATGATTAAGCCGGCAATGAAAAACAGTATTTGTTCATTTTGCTGGGCTTGGGTTTCTTCTATCGCACCACCTAATTCGGTTTTCACCGATGGGAAAAATTTCTGCATTTCAGGCAGTAAGTTTTCAGCAATTCTTTCGACTACGGCATTGGGTTCTACCGCTTCTTCGTCGATATTGCCATATACATAAACGCTTCTATAGCCGCCTTCTCTGCGGATGTAACTGATGCCGGGCATTTCTTCTAAACTTACTACGTCACCTAACATCACTTCTTTACCAGAAGGTGTGGTGATGACGGCGTATTTTAGTTCGGCAAAACGTTCCCGAGTCAGCCTAGGGTAGCGGACCATAACTCTCACTTCTTCACCATTACGAATGACACGCTGGGCTTCGCCGCCGTAGAAGCTGGCACCCACTTGGTTGGCGATAGATGAAAGATCCAAGCCTAAATCGTAGGCCACTGGTAATAGTGTCATCTGGATTTCTTTACTGGCAGGATCGATAGTTGAGCTAATATCGAATAGGCCTTTTTCTTGTTGCAATAGCTCAATGAATTTTCGTCCAGCGGCATTGAGGGTCTCAATGTCGGAGCCAAATAATAAGTAGCCAAAGTCACCATCACCGCCACCTTCAGCGAAGGGATCATCTCTAATCGTAAATGACTTCATGCCCGGAATTTCAGGTATTTCCGCGCGCCATCTTCTTGCCAATTCAAAGGTATCAAAGGGACGTTGTTCTTCTGGCACTAGTGCAACCAGAATCTGACCTTCGGTGCGACCATCGTTAAATGAAAGCGTGTCTCTGACCAAGCCAGAGCCGTATTCATCTATCACGTCGTTCTCCACTTTCTGGACAACTTTTTCGATAAGTTTTAATGCCTCTATGGTCGCTGTATCTGAAACGGTTTCATTCATTTCTATGCGAATACTAGGGAAATCATGTGGTACAGATGGCGATGGAACCATGCGTACAAAGTTGCCGGAAATTAGCCCAACACTGGTCAGTAACAAGGCAATAAAGGTACCAAATACTGCCCAGCGGAAGCGTGTACTGACTTCAATGAAGTTACGGTATGGGCCGTTAACAAAGCCAAAAAATCGGGTATTAAATCTATCTCGCCAACTGCCTGCTTTGACAGGTTTAAAATTGGTATGGGCTAGGTGAGCCGGTAAGATTAATTTTGATTCAACTAAGCTAAAGGCTAAACAAAATATGGCTACACCGGCGATGTTCCACATCATAGTGCCTAAAAACCCACTGCCTTGGGTGAATGGTACGAATACAGCTATGGTGGTCAGTACTCCGAAGGTGGCTGGGGTGGCTACCCGCATTGTACCTCTAACCACATTTTCGACCCCTCCGCCGTGTTTTTCTATTTCGGTATAGGCACTTTCACCTATTACTATGGCGTCATCTACGACTATGCCCAGTACCATAATAAACGCAAACAACGATAGCACGTTGATGCTAATGCCAAACATGCTCATGGTTAAAATAGCGCCCAAGAAACACACGGGCAGACCAATCATTACCCACAATGCAAGCCTGAAACGTAGGAACAGGGTCAACATGAATGCAACTAAAATCGAACCTTGAAACAGGTTGCTGAGCATCATATTTAATCGTTCGGTAACGTATTTGGTCATATCAACTAAGATTTTTAGTTCCAAGCCCTCGGGTAAGGTTTTATTGCGTTCTTTAACGTAGGCTTTTACCGATTCTGCCACGGGGATCATGTTTTGGTCTTTAGTGGCATTCACCGACATGTAAATGGCGTTTTGGCCTGAAAAGCTAAAGTAGCGTTCGCCTTCGGTGAAACCATCTTGAATAATGGCCACGTCTTCAAGCAAAACTTGGGCGCCGTTGTTGCCTATTTTAATTGGGATACGGCGAAACTCATCCCCTTTATAGAATTGGTTTTCCACCCGCACAGAAATGATGCCGGTGTCGGTGCGTAGTTGGCCGGCCGAATAATTGGCTGAAAAACGCTGAATCGCCAGACGAATATCGTCAAGGGTTATGTTGTATTTCCGTAACTGGTCGGGCTGAATTTCAACCGCAATTTCGTCATCTGGGGCATATAGGTCAACCAAAGATACATTGGATAATTGCAGCAATTCGTTTTCGATATCTTTGGCTAGTGGTTTCAAGTCCTTTAAGCTTGAATCGCCGACAATTGCCATTTCTATGACGTCTTGATTAAATTCTTCTTGATAAACCGTGACCGGTTCCATACCCGCTGGAAACGTGGCGATGCCATCCACACGCAACTTAACTTTGTCGAGCACATCAGATAGTTGCTCATCAGGATCGATTTCTAAGGACACTCGTCCACTGTTTCTAAATGCTCTCGAAACACTGCGTTTAATTTCGGTGACATCTTTTAAGGCTTCATCAATCTTAATCAGAATACCTTCTTCAATTTCTTGCGGGGACGCACCAGGGTAATTGGCTTGAATCGAAATAAAGTTTACTTCAATACTGGGGAACATTTGTCTGGGTAGCGAGAAGTACGTGACTGCACCCATGATAGCGATAAAAATCATCAGCAAATTGGCGGCTACTGCGTTATTCGCAAAATAGGCGATTAGTCCCGTCTGTTTGGCTTCATTTGTCATAATATTCGGCCTACTGGTTCGGTTGCTGGGCGACTAAATCGTCATCTTTTGGATCGCTAGACAGGCGTACTTCCATGTTTTTCTGAGGATATTCTGGAATAGTAGTAACAACGCGGTCTTGATTGTCTAAACCACTTTTTAATATAAAGTGCGCGCCCTCTTCGCGAATAATCTCCACTGGTTTGGGTTGTAACCTGTTGTCTTTATCAACGACCCACACAGTTTTATTGGTGACCAAGTCTTGTTGTAGGCGGTATACATTTTCTAATACCTGACCGGAAATGTTGACCTCTACATAACTACCAAATTTCAAGGCTGGGACTTGGCTTTTCAAGCCATAAGGGTCATCTATTCTAACCACAATATGGCTCATTCTGGTGGATTGATCGATAACCCCAGTATCACGTGCAATTTTGCCCACACGGGTAAAGGTTTTTGCACCCTTGATAATCACCACTGCGTCTTGGTTTTCTAAGTTGGTCGGCAGAAAAGCGCTATCGAATCCAGCAATTGGGAACAAAATCTCTGCCGCTTCGATACTGTTTAAAGTGCCTGCTTGGGTGCCACTGCTTATGTATTCTCCAAGGCCAATGGAGCGTTCGATGACGAGCGCATCATAAGGAGCGGTCACTTCGCAATTGTCTAAATCACGCTGCGCTATTTTCATTCTTGCTTGCGCAGATTTTAGGGCAGCTTGGGCACTCATCACTTGCGGTTTACGTAGGTACAAGTCACTCACTTGACTTGATGGGAAGTTTTTCGCTTCTTGTTTTGCTACTTCGGCGCGGGCTTGTTCTTCAATTAATGCTGCCTGGGCTTGGGTATATTCCGCTTCTGCTTGCAATAGCGCGGCTTCGTAGGTGTCTTTTTCAATGCTAAATAAAACTTCGCCGCGTTTGACTAGTCCACCGGCAACAAATTTAGGGTTCCAGCTGGTCACTTCACCTGATACCTGAGCAGACAAATTAGTACTTTCTAGCGGTGTGACTTCACCAAAACTATGAATCAAAACCTGATAATTCATGGATTCTGCAGGAATAATATTGACCAGCGGGCGAGTATCTACTTTTTCTTCTGCTGGTTCTTCTTTACCTGATGCGCCAATTATTATCATAGCGCCAATTCCCAAACCAACTACACCAATAAATAGCAGGGCTCTAATCCATGTATTATTCATACTAACTCACATTTTTATTTTTATACTTTATGGGCATCTGTTTGCTGTACCTGTCGTTTTCAGACCAACACTCACAAATCAACTACTTCACACCTAAGGTCTTCTCAAAACAGCGATTAACCGTTTTGAAGAATGCCTGAATATCTTTCACTGTTTTAAAGGCCGACAATCTTACCTTGTCTAATGGCAATAAAGAAGATTTTACCTTAGCTGATTTGTTAAAATATGTGTCTTAACTTGTAACCTTGGCAACAATCGTTGGTACGCTTGGAATTACCATTGGGTTTAAACATAAAGTAAAGGGCAAAATCGTACTCAGAGAATTTGCAAAAGTAAGGTAGAATTTGTCACTTATTCGAATTGGGAGTGAAAAGGTTGAAACAGTTTATTCTAATGTTGGGTGTTTTGGTGATCTGTTGGCAAGGTGGCTTAACTGAAAGTGTCGCAGCTGAAAGCAAAAAGGCGGAAGTCTTTAGCTCTGGTCCTGTGATCCATAATTTCGGGAAACACGCAAAAGTGCAAATTGATCAAACTTTTGATAGCGATACTAAATTCAAAGTGGCATTCGACGTGAGTAAAGTCAGTGGCGAGAAGAAGCTTAACCGTCACTTTGGTAGTTTAGCTCGGTTTATCAATATGCTGGTGGCTAACGGCGCAAAGCAAGAAAACATTCAATTGGCTTTGGTAGTGCATGGCCGCGCGGGTAACGATTTACTTAATCCCAAAGCCTATAAAAAACGTTTTGCTACCGACAACCCTAATCATCCGTTGATCACTGAGCTGTTAAAAAACAATGTTCAAGTGTTCTTATGTGGCCAGTCAGCCGCCTTTGATGAGATTGCCAATCAAGATCTGATAGACGGAGTTCAAATGTCGCTTTCAGCTATGACGGCTCATGCCTTGTTGAATCAGCAAGGGTATTCACTTAATCCATTTTAAACTTTTGCTTTTTAGTTGTTTAAATGTATAAATATTAGCCGGACAAATTTTGTTCGTTAACAAATAGTAAGTAGTGATTGGACGTTTGTGAGTAGTAGAAGTTTTAATTTAACTGTGAATTCAGCGTATTTGGCAATTTGTATTGCGGTTTGTTTTATTGCACTGAATACACTTAGTGGTTTGATAGTAAGTCCTAACTCAATTTCTAATGTAGAGCAGGTTAGAGATGTTGGGGCTGCGTTAGGGTTGCCAATAATTGGCGCTTTTAGCTACCTTATTTTGCCGTTGATTATTTCAATTGCCTATAAAGAAGTCTTAAAAAATGCGCAAAATTGCGGCTTGTCACTTAACGAGTCGAGCATCATTGCGAATAAAATCAGCCAAATTCCCCGTAAAGTATTGCTATTCAGCCTGATTGCTGGCTTCGTTATTATGTTCAGCTATTTATATAGCGAGCGTCTTTTTTACATAGAAGAATTGGGCTTTGAAGGTAACCTCAAACGTTTTCCTTTGATTTTACAGACATGGTGGATGTGGACAGGTATCTGTTTAGCTATTGCAGTAATTCTGCGTAATACGCACATTATTGATAAGTTCATTGTTGAACATTTAACTGTAGAGCTGTTTCGAAGCCATCACACTTATCCTTTTTCTAAAGCGGTTTTTTGGAATGCATTGTTCTTTTCTATCGGTCTGTCACTAGTACCATTACTGTGGATTGGCGGGGAACCTCAATTTAAAGACTTTATCATGGCCGGAACGGTCTTTTTAATCCTAATTAACCTGACCTTTTATCCACTGTTGCGAATCAAACAAATAAAAAGTAGTACTTTTGAAACCCTCAAAGCAGCTAATCAATATGAGTGGCATTTTTCGGAGATGACACCCCATGTCAGTTTTGAAAAGTTAACGCCACGTGAACGAGATCTGATTTTAAGTGATACAGAACGCCTACATAACACCCCACCAAAAAAATGGGCAAATGCCTTTCAATTGATAGTACGAGTCACCATATTAATATCTATTCCATTGTTGACTTGGGCTGGCTTTCAACTAATCAACAAATCGCTGTTTTTCGCCTAACGCCAAGTGAGTTAGACCGCAGTGTGAAAGTTGCTTGTCTAAAGTAACACGCTATTGCAATAGTGATTTCTAACAAAATTTTAACAATGCTGGTGAAGGCGTAGATTCTTCGTTACCCTAAATCCTGCGTTTCAACCTAATAACCTATGTATTTGCAATTACTCGGAGGATAACCGATGCGAAAAGTAGCAATTTTATCGACTGACGATCTGGAAGATTTTTTCGTTTACGATCACCTAGCTTACGAGCCTCTGGCAGAAATGGGCTGGGAAGCAGTTGAAATTTCTTGGCATGCAGACGGTACCAACTGGGATGACTACGAAGTGGTGATAATTCGCAGTACCTGGGATTATCAAAATAACGCCGATGCCTTTTTAGCGCGTTTACAACAAATAGACAGCAGCACAGCAAAACTAGAGAACAGTTTAGCGTTGGTACAGTGGAATATCCGTAAAGACTATTTAAAGTCACTTGAAGCCAAGGGCGTGGGGATAGTACCTACTATCTGGTGTGACACTTTCGATTTAGCATTTATGAAAGGTGCTTTTGAACAATTTAATAGCCGAGAAATCGTCGTCAAACCTTTAGTCAGTGCAAATGCCGATTACACCTATCGTTTGTCGCTCGAATCTGTGGTGGAAGAGCAAGAAGGTTTGACTGAGGTATTTTCCACTCGTCCATTTATGATCCAACCTTTTTTAAAGAGTGTGATTAACGAAGGCGAATATTCATTGTTTTATTTTAACGGACAATACAGTCATTGCATTGTTAAAGTGCCCAAACAAAATGATTTTCGAGTGCAAGAAGAACATGGTGGACAACTTCGAAGTGTAGAAGCCGACGAACATATATTAGCGAGCGCACAAAAGGTGCTAGCAGCCTTACCGGAAATGCCGTTGTATGCCCGTATCGACCTAGTTAAATACAAAGACACCTACGTGACAATGGAAGTTGAATTGATTGAACCCTCATTGTATTTCAATATGGATGTGGACTCTGCACAACGCTTTGCCGATGGTTTTGTGGATAAATATGGCCGAGGCAACTAGCAAAATGTTTGCAAGTGATTTAAAGCATTTTGCTGTAATGTCCGTTTTGCTTAACTAAGCGAGTAGTAATTGAAGTGTTAAAACGTAAAACCCCAGGAAGCTTACTTAAATCTACTCGCAGCAATTCATCAAAGTCAGTTATGTCCTTGGCTAAAATCTCCAATACATAGTCGAACTCTCCTGTGATTGCGTGACAGGAGCGTATCGAAGCGTGCTCAATAATTGCTTGTTCAAATTTCTGGTGTTGGCCAATGTCAATGACCACGTTGACTAGCGCTCGAATATTAAGTCCCATGGCTTGTGGCGATAAAATCGCTGAAAACCCGGTAATTATCTGCTTCTGTTGCAAGGCTTTTACTCTATTCCAGCAGGGAGTTTTGCTCAAACCAATTGAATCGCCAAGGGTGGCGAAGGACAAACGGCCATCTTCTTCTAGTTTGGAAACGATTTGTTTATCTCTATCATTCATGGCTTATTCCGACATTCGTTCTTATTATTTCTGAATAAATGAAACTTTGTTCTAAAAATTGCAAAATATCAAGTGATTCAGGAACAATGTTCAAATCCCGATCCATTACCATAAAATCCAAATTAAACGTTTGGAAAGTCCCATGTACCGACAAAAATACAGCAGTCTATTAGAAAACCCAGAAATTCTTGATTACGGTGCTTATTTGCAATGTGACACCTTACTACAATGCCAAAAGCCCTTAGATAAATTGTGTAATTCAGACGAACTGCAGTTTCAGATTGTCCATCAAGTTGAAGAGTTATGGATGAAGTTGATGATATTCACACTTATCGATGTATTGGAGTACATGCAAACTGAACAAAGTCATCGTGTGATTTCGCTCATGAAGCGGGTACACATGCTGCAAAAAATGATGAGCGAACAAATGGACTTATTGGAAACAATGTCGCCCAAAGAGTATCAACAAATTCGTTTGCAGTTAGGCAATGGTAGTGGCCAGGAGTCTCCTGGCTTTCGTATTTTGGTAAAGATTCCTGCGGATCTGTGGACGGTATTTAATAAACACTATATTCAAGACCGAAACACCACTATCGAAGCTATTTACGATAGCCAATATCAGCATGATGATAGCTATGTGATCGCCGAGAGTTTAGTTGAATTTGATGAATTACTGCAGAAGTTCCGTTGGCAGCATCTGTTCTTGATTCAGCGCACCATCGGCATGGAATCTCATTCGTTAAAAGGCCGACCTGTTGATTTATTAAAATCTGGGGCAAGGAATCAATTTTTCCCTGAATTGTGGCTGATTCGGAATCAGATGACGGATGCATGGGGACAGTCTTACGGTAAAGTGAGAGACTCTATCGTGCCAAAACAAGCTACCGGAACCCAAGCAGGGTGAGTTTTTCTAACTTGTTCAACCTTCCCGCTGGGCCCTATTTTTTAAGTCATTCAGTGGGGTGCTTAAGCAAACAGTCGGAACTTAGTTTGGCGGAAAACTTTCTAACCCCTTGGAAATTGTCAGGGGGCGATGCATGGCCGGATTGGTTGCAAACCGTTGATTTATTTTGTGCTTCGTTAGCAAAGTTGTTTAACGCAAAGGCTGCGGATTTTTGTCCTCAAACTAATTTATCCAGTGCTTTTACAAAGTGGTTGATGGCTTTGCCAATGGAAAATTCTCAGGTCGGTAAACGCAAGATACTGATCCACGAAGACGCATTTCCATCCATGGGATATGTAGCACAGGCAATGCAGCAATTCGGTTTTGAACTTGTGTTCATTCCGGCATTCGAGTCAGCGGTCAACATTCAAACTTGGCAGCGTTATATTCAAAAAGATATTGATTGCGTTCTGGCAACCCATGTTCACTCCAATACGGGTCAGGTCGCACCGGTCGAAGCTATTGGGCAATTGTGTAAACAACAATCCTGTTATCTAGCTGTGGATGTGGCGCAATCGGCGGGTATCTTGCCGATTGATTTGCATCGTTGGGATGTAGATGCGTTGTTTGGTTCATGCGTTAAGTGGCTATGTGGAGGGCCAGGCGCTGGGTTTATGTGGGTTAATCCCAATACTGTCGAACAACTTAAACCAATAGATGTGGGTTGGTTTTCCCATAGCGATCCTTTCGAAATGGAGATTAAGCGCTTTGCCTATGCACCCGATGCCAAACGGTTTTGGGGAGGTACACCAAATATTGCGCCCTATGCTTTGGCGTTGGGAAGTTTACAAACCTTGTTGGAGATTGGTCAAAACACTGTTTTTGCCCACAATCGAAAATTGGCAGAGTACTTTTTAGCAACCTTGGACGAAGGTGCGATGCAGCCAATTGATTTGGCAAATGTTGGCGGCACCTTGTGTATCGAATTACCCGCCTCTCGAATCACGGCAATTAGCCAACGCTTAAAAAAGCAGAATTGTTATTTTGATACTCGAGGTAATGTAATGCGCTTGTCGTTTCATGTTTACAATTCGATGCAACAAATTGACTTGTTGATAGCTGCGTTTAAGCACAACAGCGGCGACTAAAGAGAAGTTGGCAGGTGATTTTATTCGTCCTGCCAATTGTTATCCCGACTTGATTAAGCGGATTTTAATAATGGTTCGATAACCGCCAAGTATTCGTCCATTTTTTTATGCTGATTGGGGGATAATGGGATGGAATCTAGTAAATCTTTGCATCGTTTGAGGCAAGCAAGTTGCTCTTCGTCAAAATGTACTTCATCAATTAATTTAACCATGACTTTTAGGATGCTTAACGCCATATTGGGGTTTTTCGGCGCTAAGACAAAAGCTTGCGTAAGCAATTCATAAGCAGGTTCATAGCGTTTATTTTTATAATGGGAAGAAGCCATTTCGCCTAGCTCTTTGGGAGAGTAGCGAATATCTGTGCGCTCTTTGCTTTCCTGATCTAGGTACTCATTGATTACCTGTCCGATAAAGCTATCGCCTTCAATTTTAGACTTGATAGAGTCAAGTAAACGAATCGACTCTTCCCAATAGCCCATTTCATGAAATGCTTTTACTTTGTCTAGGCTATCTTCCACAGAATTGCTTGAACTTGTTTCCATGTGCTCTTTGATAATTTCTTCGGCACCTTTTTTATCACTCTTCAAATTCAACATGCGAGCATTGATAATCGCAAGTTGTTCTTTTAACTGACTGTCGTGTCCGTATTCATTGACGAAGAAAGATAAGTCACGTTCGGTTTTGGTGATCAGTCGAGTGGCCTCTTCGCCGTTTAGCGAACCTGCTAAATCTATGGCGGCGCGGATAACGTTGAGATTTAAATCTGGTGTGTCGTGGATCGAGTTTTTAGCAAATTTCGCCATGTTCATGGTGGCCATGTATTGGCCTTTTTTATCATGATTAAGGCGTGCTAAATTCCACGATTTTTTATTTCTGTCTAGATTGCGTGGCGCTAATTTGGTGGCCTCTTGAATAATTTCGTAACCCTTGGCGTAATCTTCTTTTTCAATGTAGTACTCGGCTAAGGCATCATAAGTTGTGAAGCGCGTATCATCTCGTTCGAGGAGTGCGTCGGTGAGCGCTATGGCTTCAGACATTTTGTCTTGTTT
Source organism: Aliiglaciecola sp. 2_MG-2023 (assembly GCF_030548145.1). Classification (NCBI taxonomy): domain Bacteria; kingdom Pseudomonadati; phylum Pseudomonadota; class Gammaproteobacteria; order Alteromonadales; family Alteromonadaceae; genus Aliiglaciecola; species Aliiglaciecola sp. 2_MG-2023. Next base: position 54,416 of record NZ_JAUORY010000023.1, on the reverse strand, counting down.
TAATAAACTGCGTGCGAGATTGACCTGAACCCAACCATATTTATATCGTTCGCTTAGTTTTTTATAAAAAGCTTCTGCTTGGGAATATTCTTTTAGATTAATTAAACATTCGCCGATTAAGCGGTTAATCATGGGGTAGTATTTGCTAAGGGATTCGTCTTTTAGTTGGCGTTCAGCGTAGTAGATGGCTGTGGGATACTCTGCTTTATCAATGCAGTAGGATAATTTATACAGTTTTTCTTTAATCGCAAATAAGTACTTAAAGCGTTTTTCCATGGTTTTGCGATCTAATGGTTTCACCCAAAAATCGCTGGGCTGCAATTCAACCACGCAATTCACCAATGACATAGAGGTGTCAGCGCTTAAGAATATGACCATGGTTGTTTTACTGATATGGCCTTTGAGGCGCATTTCTTCAAGTAAATTGAAGCCGTCTTTGTCACTACGGATGTCAAACGAAATGAGTACTACATCAAATTTAGTTTGTTCACATAAACGCAGTGCATAAAAGGCATTCTCAGCACTTTTACAATTACTGATACCAATCTCTATTAACGCCGACTTAATGCTATCGTGAACTAACGATTGTCCATCAATGACCAACACATTTAAGCTGCTTAATGGCTTTTGCGGGGGGATCTCAATCAATTCTTAAATTCCAACATCTTATATTTCTACTGTGGAAGGTCGAATACAACATGAATCCTATCGACAGACAAATTGTGATTGAATCGATTGCTTTTATGGGGATTGCTTTCAATCGAATTTAACCCCGTTAACCAGTCAATCAACTCAAAGGTGTTAAATTTTGCTGCGTGCCACTAACTTTGTGGATAGGGTTCAAAAAGACCGCTTAACCGTATAATTGCGCAAGATGTGAGGATTAGCAAGCGCCTTAGCGCATAATGGAATCAATCCATACTCACAAAGTCTTTGTTAGCATGGATTGATTTTGGGTTAAATGAAGTTTGAAAAAACCTTAGATGCTAATTTTAGCGCTCTTTAGTATTCCCTCTGTGACTCTGCTTTTGTGCAGGTCTATTGCTCGACCTTGGCGTGGTTGCTCGATTGGTTGAATAGCTTCTGGTACTCCGTTGCGCGCCCTGCGATTGTTTATTCGAGTAACGTTGTTGCGAGGCACTATTGCTTTTTGAACTTGAACGGTCAGCACTAGATACCTTATCCCGTGAGACATTACTAGTTTTGCGCTGCGCACTTGCTTTGTCACTTGTAATATTGTTGCTATTACGTTGCACATTCGCGGCATTTTGCTGCGAATCTTTTGGTGAACGTTGCACTACATTATTACGCGACTGGGCAGACACCTGGCGTACATTTTTTTGCTCTGTCTTATCGCGCTCTACCCGTTGACGTTGACTCGATTTATCGTTCTTATTTGAATAGTCATTGACTCGGTTAGACTTGGTCTGCAAACGTTGTTGTGTTTGCTGCGCCTTAGTACTGGTTTTTACTGTTTTGATATTTTGGCGCACTTGAACCGGTCTAGATTTATCTAATACACGAGACTTTCCTTCAGAACTAATCACTCGTTTATTATCATTTCGGTTCTGCTGACGGTATACCACTTTTGGTGTGTGCGCGTCGTATCTTACGCCTCTTCTATGAGTCGGGTTGTGCTGCCAGCGCTGATACTCACTAGAGCTGACTCTGCGCACGCCATCATCACGACGACCATTGCGATATGGATAACGATGATTCACAACAATGTAGCGATTACGCCAATTAAATCCACCCCAAAATAGATTGTGACGGACATAAACTCGTGGACTCCAATACAAACCTGCATGTATGTAAAAATGGGCCGGACGATGCCAGTAAATTGGAGGGTAGTCGTGCCACCACCATGAACCATAAACGACACGCGTGTCATAATAAGGTACGTAAACAATTTCTGTGCTGGCGGGTTGAATAAGGATGTCATTATCCTCTTCTACCACTTCTATATACTCACTGTTTTCTAAACTACCTTGAGCATAGGCTTTTTGGCGCAGGTTCTGCACGCTAGACAATACTTGTTCTTCGTTAATTAGGAAGGCATCACCTAAATCTTGTAACCAGTTAAGATCTTCAGTTATTTGTTGCAACAGTTGATGAAATGGCACCAGCGCTTTGACACTCGGATCCCAGTCTTCCTCCGCTGTCGCGTCCATCACTTCTTGTTCTGACAAGCTTTGATTTTTTTCACGCCATCTAGCCGCTTGCACTACTTCCAATGGATAAGTGGAGGCTACTAAAATGTGTGATAGCACTGTGTCTGGATACAGTGCGATTGGAGCAAGCATTTGATCTAGCTCAGCCTGATCAAGTAAATAAGCACTTTCTTGAGCAGACTCATCAATATCTGTGTCACTATCAGTTTCAATGGCAATGACATTTTGTGTTTCTTGCGCTTGTGCAAGATTGACAGCTAACATCACAGTCAACGAAATTAATGTCAGGTACACTAAAACGTATTTTGTACTGCTTTTCATAGTATTCTCCTCTATTACAGAATACTTATAGAATGACTGTCCTTAACCTTAGCTGAACCAATGCTTAAAATCTCACCTTAATTCGCAGCGTTAAAGTGAATTAACTGAGATCTTTCTACAGATTAACCACGTAGTAAGTTACAATCTTGGCTGGAAGATATGATTCTCACCTCTAAATTTTTCACATTATTCTGCAATAAATTTATCGTTTAATCGTTCTATCCAAGATTAACTATACTGCTAAGAGGCAATCTTAGCAGTTGGGCCTAACAATAAGCGCTAAACCACAGTGTTTGGGTGCCGTAATTACCAATTTAAGGACTCTAAGAATGCGTCTTAGTTTTGCTACACTCATTTTTTCTCTAACGCTGTTATCTGCATGCAGCGAACAGCCGTCAGCCCCTCAGTCTCAGCCAATTCCAGAAGTGGATGTTGCCCAGCCAATCAAAACGGTAATTGATCAATGGGACGAATACACTGGGCGTTTTAGGGCGGTTAAAGAGGTAGAAATTGTTGCTAGAGTAAGCGGTTACTTAGACAAGGTAAACTTTAAAGATGGCCAAGCGGTTAATAAAGGTGACGTGTTGTTTGTAATCGATCAGAGACCGTTTGAAATTGCTTTAAAAAGCGCTAAGTCTCGGGTTTCTTTGGCTAAAAAAGAGCTAGAGCGTGGACTGGATTTGCGTAAAAAAAATTCCATCTCGCAAGAAGAAGTAGATCAGCGTCTTAGTGAATTCGAAATGGCTGAAGCTGCCTATGACAACGCTAAATTAGAAATGGAATTTACCGAAGTTAAATCGCCCATTGATGGGATTGTTTCTAGAGATTTTGTGAATGCCGGAAACTTGGTCAATGGAACCGCTACCAATGCCACTTTGTTAACCACTGTAGTGTCCATTTCGCCGATTCATTTTTACTTTGACGCTGGGGAAAGAGATTTTTTGAAATATCTTCGCCTAGATCAGAATAATCAGCGAGAAAGTTCACGTGATGTACCCAATCCAGTGAAAATCAAGTTGCAAGATGAAGATACCTATACCCATGAAGGTGTGATGGATTTTGTTGATAATAAAATGGACCAAAGCACAGGGACAATTCAGGGCCGCGCCATTCTGAAAAACGAAGACGGCTTTATTGTTCCAGGAATATTTGGGCGTATTCGTTTGCTAAATCGGGAAAATGTTACTGTTTTACTTATACCTGACAAATCTATCGGCACTGATCAGTCACGTAAATACGTGAATTTAATTAATCAAGACAACCAAATTGAACGTCGATTTGTCACTTTAGGTGAGCTGCATACCCGCGAGTTAAGAATAATTGAACAGGGTCTTGAAGAAGGCGACAAAATTGTAGTCAACGGCATGATGCGAGCCAGACCGGGAGCGACAGTCTCTCCGGTGGAAGTCAATATCAGCGAAATCTACAGTCATTAATTGGGAGAATAACAGATGAAGTTTTCCCATTTTTTCATTGATAGACCTAAATTTGCATCGGTACTGGCAATTATCGTTCTTATCGTGGGGGCGCTGTCGTATTTTACCTTGCCGATTGAGCAATACCCGCAAATCGCTCCTCCGACGATTCAAGTCTCGGCCAGTTATCCAGGCGCAAATGCTGAAACTGCGGCTAAAACGGTGGCAACTCCCCTTGAGCAAGAAATTAACGGCATTGAAAACATGCTGTATATGTCGTCGCAATCTACTGCCGACGGACAAGTGTCTATCACTATTACGTTCAAACTGGGAACCGACCTAGATAATGCACAGGTACAGGTGCAAAACCGCGTCGCTATAGCCGAACCTCGGTTACCTGAAACGGTTAGGCGCTTGGGTATTGTGACCCGCAAAAACTCTCCGGATTTGATGTTGGTGGTGAATTTGTTTTCACCTAACAGTACTTATGACCAAACCTACATTGCCAACTATGCAACCTTGCAAATAAAAGATCAGATAGCACGAATTAATGGGGTTGGCGAGGTGCGTATTTTTGGTGCTAGCCAATATTCGATGCGAATTTGGCTTGATCCTGACGTAATATCTTCCATTGGGATGACGGCTTCAGAAGTCATTACTGCGCTGCAAGGGCAAAACATACAAGTCGCCAGTGGTACGCTAAATAAATCACCTGTAGAGTCAGGACAAAATGCCTTTGAATTAAGTGTGCAAACCCAAGGACGCTTGATTGATCCGCAACAGTTCGAGAATGTGATAATCAAAAATACCGACGGTCGAATCGTACGCTTAAAAGATGTGGGACGAGTTGAGTTAGGTGCTGAAAGTTATGCCACCCGAGGGTATTTAGGCACTAAAAAAGCCATTGCGATGCCTGTATTTCAACGGCCTGGTTCAAATGCATTGGAGACCGCTGCGGCGATTCAACAAACCATGCTAGAAATGTCTCAAGACTTTCCTCCAGGGCTTACCTACGATATTGCTTATAACCCTACCCAATTTATTAGTCAGTCGATTGATGCGGTAGAAGTCACTATTTATGAAGCTATAGCGCTAGTGGTGCTGGTGATCTTGGTGTTTTTACAAAATTGGCGCGCGGCGATTATCCCCATATTGGCGATTCCGATTTCGTTAGTTGGTACCTTTGCGGTAATGAGTGCTCTGGGCTTCTCTTTGAATAATTTAACCTTGTTTGGTTTGGTATTAGCCATTGGCATTGTGGTGGATGATGCCATAGTGGTGGTTGAAAACATGGAGCGCCTTATTGCCGAAGGAATGAGTCCGCGGGAAGCCGCGCGGGAAACCATGACCGAAGTGGGCGGTGCCTTGGTAGCAATTGGTTTGGTGCTGGTGGCTGTATTTTTACCTACTGCGTTTGTGGATGGAATTTCCGGCACTTTTTATAGCCAATTTGGGATCACCATTGCTGCGGCTACTATGATTTCGGTATTTGTCTCTTTGGTGTTAAGCCCTGCGTTGTCAGCGGTTTTATTTAAACCTCATAGTGACAAGACATCGAGTAAAGGTCCTTTTGCATGGTTTGCGAATAAGTTTAACCACGGCATGCATCGTACGTCTTCTGCATATGGCAAGTTCGTGTCGAAGATAATTCGTTTTGGCGCGATCATGTCTATCATTTATTTGGGATTGATGTGTTTGACGGGCTTTTTCTTCAATAAAGTCCCGCAAGGATTTATCCCTGCTCAGGATCAGGGTTATTTGATCATCGCTGTGCAGTTACCTGCTGGTGCATCACTAGAACGTACTGATAATGTGGTGCAGGAAGTATTGGATAAGTTGCTGAAAATTGATGGCATAAAAACATCTGTTGCATTTACTGGGTTTTCTGGCGCTACGTTTTCAAGTGCGTCTAATTCGGCAGCTTTGTTCCCAGCGCTTGAGTCCTTTGAATATAGGGCAGCGAAGGGCATCACCTTCGACCAGTTAGTGGCTCAGGCACGTAAGGAGTTGTCTGGCATTAAAGAGGCTTATGTGGCGGTAATTCCGCCTCCACCTGTACGTGGAGTAGGTAACGGTGGTGGGTTTAAAATGATGCTTGAGGATCGTCGTGGCTTGGGTCTTCCTGCGCTTGAGGCATCCATGTGGCAACTTGCTAACGCCGCCAATCAAGAGCCTGCTACTACCTCAGTGTTTAGCTTCTTTGAAACTAATACACCGCAGTTGTACGCTGACATTGATCGAGAACGAGTTGAGCGCTTAGGTGTGCCAGTTAATGAGGTTTTTAGTGCCCTTGAAATTTATCTTGGTAGCGCCTTTGTGAACGATTTTAACTATTTAGGGCGTACCTTCAGAGTCACGGCACAAGCGGATGCTCCTTTTAGGATGGAGGCCGATGATGTTGGCCGGATTCGGGTTCGCAACAAAGCGGGTGATATGGTTCCGTTGAGCTCTGTGGCAACTTTCGAATATCGCTCTGGACCGTCGCGGGTTCCCCGATATAATCTTTATCCAGCGGCAGATTTGAACGGAGATACCGCTGCTGGTTATAGCTCTGGGGAGGCCATTGCCACCATGGAGCGTTTAGCTGCGCAAATTTTGCCAGACGGTATCGCTTATGAGTGGACTGAACTTGCTTATCAACAAAAACAAGCGGGCAGCTCGGCTATACTGGCCTTCGTTTTTGCGGTTGTTTTTGTGTTTTTGTTACTCGTTGCCTTGTACGAAAGTTGGACTTTACCACTATCGGTAATTCTTATTGTTCCAATGTGTTTGTTAGGGGCTATTGCTGGTGTTTACATTGCTGGAATGGACAATAATATTTTGACTCAGGTTGGTTTGATTGTGTTGATTGGCTTGGCCAGTAAAAATGCGATTTTGATCGTCGAATTTGCACGTCACAAAGAACAGCATGGCGTCCCGCTTTATCATGCGGCAGTTGAAGCTGCGAGATTAAGACTACGTCCAATATTGATGACCTCTTTTGCCTTTATACTTGGTGTTGTTCCTTTGGTGATTGCCACTGGAGCTGGAGCCGAAATGCGTCAAGCATTGGGTGTGGCGGTATTTAGCGGCATGCTTGGCGTGTTATTCTTTGGTCTTATTTTTACGCCGGTTTTTTACATTTTATGCCGCAAATTGTCGATGTTGGTTAAACGCCAGAAACTCGATGAAAACGGTTGTGTTCCCGGTGTTCAAATTCACAACTAAGCAGTGCTAAAGAGACTGTTTTAGACAATAAAAAAGAGACCTAGGTCTCTTTTTTATTCATCAGGTATTTGGCTTTGGCTAATACCTATGTAATTGGCAAATTCGAGTGCCGTTAGCTATTTATTCGGACCGTTATTGAGTAAGTGTAAATCGAACTGATGACCTAGCTTTTCTGTTTTTGTGCGTAGGTAGCGTCGATTATCCTCTGTTAAACCATGGTCGATAGGGGTTCTGGAAACCACATTAACGCCCATTTCTGCCAACGCCGCTTGTTTTTTGGGGTTGTTGGTCATCAACGCAACATTCTTAACACCCAGCGTATCGAGCATTAACTTACATATTGCATAGTCACGTAAGTCAGCATCAAAACCCAAATGTTCATTGGCTTCTACTGTGTCTAGGCCGCTGTCTTGTAATTTGTAGGCGCGGATCTTATTCAATAAGCCTATACCTCGTCCTTCTTGACGAAGATAAAGCAACACCCCTTTGCCTTGTTCAACAATATTTTGCAGGGCTTTTTTTAACTGAGACCCGCAATCGCAGCGAGTACTGAATAGGGCATCACCTGTTAAACATTCAGAATGTACGCGGATTGGAATGGTTTCATCTTGCTGCCATTCACCGTATGAAAGAGCAACATGTTCTTGTTGTGTTTCAATTTCAACAAAACCATGGATAGTAAATAATCCAAATTGGGTTGGAAGGGCAGCTGAACTTACAAATTCAAACTTATTGGTTGGCGTGTTTGTCACCACTACGGGCCTTTATAAATTGTAAATTAAATATTAATTCACCAATATGGGCACGAATCTACACATTACAACCTTTAGTCGATAGTTTTACAGTCAGTAAATTCGTTAAGGGGAGCTGGTTTCGCTACGCCATAACCTTGGGCGAAGTCTATGCCCATCTTACCTAGCTCTACCATTACGTCTTTAGACTCTACAAATTCAGCGACCGTGCTCATGGACATTGCTTTGGCCAAATCTTTCATCGAACCAACCATTGCCATATCGACTGGGTCAACTAAGAGATCTTTAACGAAACTTCCGTCGATTTTGAGACAATTGACCGGCAGGTTTTTTAAATAGCTGTAAGACGAAAATCCACTGCCAAAATCATCTAGCGCGAAGGTGCAGCCGAGTTTCTTAAATGCGCTTATAAAGCGTAAGGTTTCTTCCATTTTGACGATTGCCATGCTTTCGGTAATTTCAAAGCAAATCTTTTGATGGGGAATTTGATAATCTTCAAAGGCTTTGGTTACATGACGCTTGAGGTCGTTGTCGGCTAGCGAATGACCACTGAGATTGATATTGCACTGACGCAATTGTGCTAGGTGTTCGGGGTGTTCGGACAGCCATTTAAAGGTATGTTGAATTACCCATTTATCTATTTCGATGGTTAAATTGTAGCGTTCCGCTGCAGGTAAAAATGCCGCTGGTGGTACTATTTGGTCATCTTCGTCTCGCATCCGCAGCAAAATTTCATAGTGGTGGCCATCGGCCACTTTAGACAGCGGGTAGTAGTGTTGATAATAGAGCTGAAATTTATCTTGTTCCAACGCCAAGTTTATTTGAGACACCCACTTTAATTCAGATTCATAACGCTGCATTTTGAGATCTTCACTGGAGTACAGGTGTATCTGACTGCGGCCTTTTTCTTTGGCTACGTAACAGGCTGCATCGGCCATGCTCATAAGTTGTTCCGGCGTTTCAATCTCGTCTTGCCATTTGGCCATACCTATACTTATGCCCATAGCAAAAATACGATTGTCCCAAATAAACCTAAATTCCTTAACGGCGTTCATTAATTGGTTTGCAATAACATCTGCCATTTGCGCATTTTCAGATTCTAAAATCACGCCAAATTCATCGCCCCCCAGTCGGGCTAATACACCTTTATTCAATACCACGTCATTGAGGATCTGTGATAGTTGTTTAATGAGTGCATCTCCGGCTTTGTGACCGCAGGTATCATTCACTATCTTAAACTGCTCAAGATCCATATAAAGCAGTGTGAGCTCTTGTTTTAACTGCTTAGAACGGCGTATGCCATCTCGTAGTTTTTGCTCAAACTCTCTTCGGTTATACACACCGGTTAATGAATCGTGGGTGGCTAAGTATTCTAAGCTAATCGTTGATTGTTTCTTTTCGGTGATGTCAAAAATTGACCCAAAAAAGTATTTTTTATCTTCTGTGCCAGTGAGTTGTACTGAAATACAAAACCAAAATTCACTGCCGTCCCTACGAATACCTTTTATCTCTTTGCCTAATGCCATGCCGTTGAGGAAGATTTCTTCCATTAATAAATCACGTTCATGGGGATTGGCGTAGAGCACGGATGTATCTTTGACTTCTAATAACATCTGCGATTCGTCAGCGTATCCGAACAATTGACACATTGCTGGGTTGGTGGTGACTAACTTACCGTCTTGGGTTGATGTATAAAGGCCCTCTGCGGAGTTGCGGAAAAGATCATAAAATTGGTGTAGGTTTTCAATGGCGTTCTGTTGTTGTACCTGTTTGGCAAAGGCGAGTGCTTTTTCATGGCTTTCAATTGCAACCGCTATTAGCAAGACACCGGACATAACGATTAACGACAATATCAACCCCGTGTATGTATCTATTGCATTTCCAGATAAGTAAAAACTTACTTCAGCCATTACTGTAGCGCAGATAATCAACCAGCCGAATGCATATAAGCCGTTGGGCACAGTATGTTTCCGATCATGATAAATTAGCGCTAATAATAAGTGTAACAAGACCGCGGCAGCAGCGAGGGCTGAGCCAACCACTAGTTGTAGATAGCTGTTTAAAATAGGCGCAATAACAATCAGCGAAATCGCCATTAAATAAGAAATAAAACGCCAAAATATTGGGACCCGTACCAACATGGCGTGACAAACTTTTGCAGCTGCGAATATTACAATTGCTACTGTTACACTGCTAATTTGAGAGGTGTATGATCCTAGGCCGGTGAACTGGCTGACAATTCCTTGAATATTCAAAAATAGGAATAACAAACCCGCATTAGCCACAGAAAACCAAAATCGGATGGGGCTTCTAAGCAGCACATAAGTGACAAGGAAGTAGAAAAATAGAATAGCTAGGGCGCCGCCGACCACGCCAATGAAGGCCAAATGGAATTGTTCTTCGGCAATAAATTCGGTGTCTGTCCAAAGATCGATAGCATAAACAGAGGGACCATCATCCTGGATGCGTAGGTATATATTGACGCTTTGGTTTGGGCTCAATGCTATGGGTAAAACGAAGTCTCTATGGTTATAAGGGCGTGTTGCTAAATCGCGTTTTGCGCCGACTAAATAAGTCTCCAAAAGTCGATCTTTATCATCGAGCACATAGGCGTCTAGATAATCTATTGAAGGGTTGCTGATGACCAACAAATATTGTTGGTCTATGCTGTCTTGGTGAACAATTGAAAAACGCTGCCACAAGGCTTGGTTTTCAACTAATGGCGTTGTATCAATCACTTTTGACCAGTCTTGTAACGCCTGAACTTGAGAAAGTTGATCACGTTTATTGGTGCGTTTTAATTCAGACAAGCCGTTTACACGCACATGCTCCACTTCGGCATCTACTATTACCGTTGGGATAGGATCTGTTTGTTGAGCAACAACACAGCCTGCGAAACTCAATAACAACAGACTCAGAAGACCGACAAATTTCACATTAAGCAACCATTTTTATTATTTTGACGTTAACTTTATTGGTAAAAATAAAGAACATATATTCAGTGCGTGAGAAGGCTATATTATTGAATTGCATCTAATTTAGCTAATAATTTTGTTAAACTAGTCGACTCGGCGTAGCCCGTCACTTCTATCCATAATGCCTCACAAGTTCCGTCATAACAAAGTAAAAAGGTATCTTGATCTGATACAAATTGTATTTGTGCTCGGTCAGCACCTTCACTAACATCTGAAACTCTAGATTCTATCGACTGTAACCAATTTTGGGCTTGCTCAATTGCTTCCTCTTGAGAAGGAAAATAATCACAAACCAATCTGATAATCGACTCCTCTAATTGCCAGCTATAGTTGTTTAGCTTGAACATGATATTTCCATTGATTGTCCCCAGTCTGGTGGAGTTTGTGCGTAACGCTCGAATTCAGGTTGTTCATCGAATGGATTAGAAAGTACTTTTAGTAAGCGCTTGCACTCGTCAAAGCTCCCTTTTTCCGCTTCATTAATCGCATTTTGAGCTAAGTAGTTTCGTAAAATAAATTTCGGGTTTGCTTCTTTCGTTGTCACTAAGCGTTCGTTTTTAGGTATTGATTCCTCTGCTAACTTTGCAATATATGAGGAATACCAGCTTTCTGCTTTCGTACGGTCAATGAAGTGGTCTGCAACTTTACGGATATTCAAGTTTTCGTCACACAGTAAACGGAAACTTTGGGTGTAATCCCGTTTGTCTTGAGCAAGTAATGCGAGCCAGTCATTTACTAATGTCATGTGGCTATTACTGATTTTTTTGAATCCAAATTTCAACCTCATAAGCTCGGCATATTGAGTTTGTAAACGTGTTTCATACTGTGTGAGAGCTTGTTTTATTTGCTCGATGGACAAGTAGGCAGTGAATGCATGGGCTAGTGCATTTAAATTCCACAAAGCGACACTAGGTTGCTGGTCAAATGCGTAACGTCCGCTATGGTCAGAGTGATTGCAGATATATTCTGGGTCATAGGTGTCTAGAAAGGCGTAGGGTCCAAAATCAAAGGTAATACCGTGAATCGACATATTATCAGTGTTCATTACGCCATGGCAAAAACCGTAGGCCTGCCATTTTGCAATCAAGTCTGCCGTATCTAACACGATTTGTTCGAGCAACGAATAATGAGGGTTATCGTGATTCAGTAATTCTGGGTAATGCTTTTGGAATGTATATTTAAAAAGATTGTCGAGCTTATCGAGCTGTTTCGTTTGATAAAAATACTCAAAATGGCCGAATCGAATATGGCTTTGACATGCTCTAATTAACATCGCTCCAGTTTCGGGTTGTTCACGATATACTATTTCTTTACTGGAAATTAGGCACAATGCCCGTGAGGTGGGGATGCCTAAACTGTGCAAAGCTTCACTTGCTAGGTATTCACGGATCGTCGATCTTAACACCGCACGTCCATCGCCAAAGCGTGAGTAGGGGGTTTGGCCAGCCCCTTTAAGATGCAGATCCCATGACTTCTGTTTTTGGGTTATCACTTCAGCCAATAACACGCCGCGACCGTCACCAAGTTCTGGATTCCAGCCGCCAAATTGGTGGCCTCCGTATTTTTGCGCGATAGCATGTTGATTTAACTGGCCCTCAGGTTCAAATAATTCTCTAAAAAGGATTTCGGCTTGCGAAAATTCGTTCTTAAGTTCTATGTCTTCTGCCAATTGGTAGTTATATAATGCTAATTCTGGCTCAAGTAACGGTGAAATTCGAACCTGGCTTACCATGTTGGATAATTTTTGTGCGTAAGAATGATCGAAATGCACGTTTGCGCCTTATTAGTATTAATTCAAAGTATAGTTTATCCTGACATGGGGCTATCTTGATACCCTTGTTCTGAAAAACGATTTTGGAACTCTTAATCAATTATTACGAGGTTAGTAACATGAATTTAAAACCTGTAGCACTTTTCGCTATGTTGATTGCTGGTAGTGCCCTGTGTGCCCCTGCATTTGCTGGAGATGCAGAAAAAGGCAAGAGTAAGTCTGCTACTTGTGCAGCTTGTCACGGGTCTAATGGAATTTCTATGATCCCTATGTATCCAAATTTAGCTGGTCAAAAAGAGCAGTATTTGGTTTTACAAATGAAAGCATTTCGTAGTGGCGAGCGTAACAATATGGTTATGGCACCTATGGCTAAGGGCCTAAGCGACGAGGATATTGATGATTTAGCGGCTTATTTCGCGAGCCTGAATCCGGCTGGATAAATTGTAAGTAACAGTTTGTGACAGGAGGTTTAATACCTCCTGTTTATTGCTGACGCATTTTTTTCGAAATAGATCTTTTTCGAAACCTTAACGTATCTACTGAAATTAAATAACAGAGATTTCTTATGATCGTTCTACATCACCTCAATAATTCACGTTCGCAACGCATTTTGTGGTTGCTCGAAGAGCTTGAATTAGACTACCAAATTAAACATTACAAGCGTGATGCAAATACCAACCTTGCGCCTTCTACGTTAAAGTTAATTCACCCTTTAGGAAAGTCGCCCGTTATTACCGATGGTGACGTTACGGTTGCTGAGTCGGGTGCGATTATCGAATACTTAGTTGAGCATTATGGTGAGCATTTGAAACCTAAAGCGCACACTGAAGCCCTTAGACAATACCAATATTGGTTACATTTTGCCGAGGGAACTCTGATGCCGCCCATGGTAGCGAAACTGGTTTTTGATAAAGTTAGAGCTAATGCGAAACCATTTTTCATCAAAATAATTGCCAACAAAATTGCTGATAAAGTCATGGATGGTTATTACATGCCAATGATTTCAGGTAATTTGGAGTATGTTGATACTCACTTACAAAATAATCTCTGGTTTGCTGGCGATGAGCTCTCAGGTGCCGATTTCCAAATGAGTTTTCCATTGGAAGCGAGCTTCTCTCGTGGAGGAGGTAAGCAATATCCCGCTATTGCTGCTTATGTGCAAAAAATCCATCAGCGCGAAGCTTACAAGCGGGCATTGCAAAAAGGTGGCGAGTACGCCTACGCTTGAGTTACGCCTTGAGGCTTTTAACTCCCATTAACGTGCCGACTTATTTGTGCTAAAAAGCGCTCTCCGTAGCGCTCTAATTTAGTGTTTCCTACGCCACTTATTTGTAGAAATTGGGATGCATTTTCTGGTAAAAATTCAGCCATATCTGCCAGACTAGCATCACTGAACACGACAAATGGGGGCACGTCATCTTGTTCGGCAATTGTCTTGCGTAAATGTTTTAACTTGGCGAATAAGGCTCGATCATAATATCGCTTGTCGTTTTTACTTCGTTTGGTGGTTTCTAACGCAAGGCGCGGCACAGCAAGGGTAACCATCACTTCAGATTTTAAGATTGGTCGAGCTGCCTCAGTGAGTTTCAAGTTGGCGTTTTGGGTAATATCTATTCGAATTAAACCTTGATGAATAAGTTGGCTGATCACGTTGTGCCAGTAGGCTTCTGATTGGTCTTTGCCAATCCCGTGGGTGGGAAGTTTGTCATGTTGTTGTTCAATAATGCGTTTGTGGTTTTTTCCCCGCAGAACATCGATAACGTATTGAGTTGCCACGGTTTGACCTAGTCTGAATATGCAGGAAAGTACTTTTTGCGCTTGAATGGTGCCGTCAAAACGTTTGGGTGGGTCGATACAGATGTCGCAGTTACCACAATGGGCGCCACTGTACTCGGAAAAATAATTGAGGAGTACTTGACGTCGACAGGTTTGTGCATCAGCAAAGGCTTCCATGGCCGCAAATTTTTGCAGTTCTACTTCGTGACGCTCGGTATTTTCACCCATGCTGATCCATTGACGAATGCGGGCGGCATCTTTTTCGTCATATAACAATAAGGCTTCCGCTGGCATGCCATCGCGTCCAGCTCGGCCGGTTTCTTGATAATATGATTCGACGCTTCGTGGCAAGTCAAAATGCACGACGTAGCGTACATTGGATTTGTTGATGCCCATTCCGAAGGCAACTGTGGCGACGATCACATCTACATTGTCTTGAATGAAGTCCCGTTGGATTTTATCTCTTATCTCTGGCTCTAGGCCTGCGTGATAACCGGCGCTATTAATCCCTTGTTTGGCTAATTTAAAGCTTAGTTCATCTACTTTGGCGCGACTGTTGCAATAAACAATTCCGCTGCCTTCTTGGTTTTTTACGTAGTGGATGAGCTGATCTACTGCTTTGTATTTTGAGAGTAAATTGTAGCGTATGTTGGGTCTGTCAAAACTACTTCTGAATACAAATGGATTGTGTAAATTCAATTGTTGGGAGATATCGGCTCTGGTTGCGATGTCGGCTGTTGCTGTTAGGCCCATAACGGTGGTGTTGGGAAAATGCTTTTTTAATTGGCCGAGAAGTCGGTAGTCTTGTCTGAAATCGTGTCCCCAGTGGGAAACACAATGGGCTTCATCTACTGCAATTAAACTTAAATTTAGGGTGTGTAGACGGTCGATAAATTCCAATTGCATGAGTCTTTCTGGGGCAACGTAGAGTAATTTAAATTTGCCGTCTTGTAGTTGCCGATAGATATTGACCAACTGCTCACGGGGAATTGATGAGTTAATGTAGGTTGCGGCAACACCTGATGCGGTTAATGCATCAACTTGATCTTTCATTAATGAAATAAGTGGAGATACGACAACGGTTAATCCGGGCAATAGCAAAGCGGGAACTTGGTAACATAGGGATTTTCCGCCACCAGTGGGCATTAAAACCAGCGCGTCACGTCCGTTTAGGACTTGCTCGATGATTTGTTGTTGTCCATCCCTGAAGTTGTCATAACCGAAAACATCTTTTAGCACTTTTACTGCTGGCGCTGCAAAATCTTTGCTTGCTAGGGGGTTGCTGGTGGCAGTAGACAAGTAGTTTCCTCGTACGAATCAAAAATGGTGTTGAATTGGAATTAGTAATGATGATTTTACTTAAAAAGCGCCTTGGGGTATACGCTATAAACACCAAATATTAATGGGATCTAATATGACACAAAATAACATGGATACAACTGTACGTTTGAGTTCTGAGGCGTTAGGTGAATTTGTGATGCATATGTTTAGTGAGCAAATGCCATTTAATAAGCTACTTGGACTAAAAATCGATAAATTGAGCGCTGATGAGGTTGAGGTTAGGTTGCCTTGGGATGACAAGTTAATGGGTAACCCTATTCACAAAATTTTGCATGGGGGGGTTACTGCAGCAATTTTGGATACGGTGGGCGGGGTGATGGCCATTTTGTATTCTATTAAGGATTTTGGAGATATTAGTTTGGATGAGTTTCAGGGCTCGTTTTCTAATGTTGGCACTATCGATATGCGGGTTGATTATTTGCGGCCAGGCAAGGGAAAAGAGTTTATCGCTACGGCGAAGGTGATTCGCAAGGGCAAGAAAGTCGCCGTGTGTAGAATGGAACTACATAATGAGACTGGCACTCACATCGCATTTGGGACAGCCACTTATATGGTTGGTTAGCATCGCATTTGGGACAGCCACTTATATGGTTGGTTAGCACATCGCATTTGGGACAGGCACATATACTTCGCTTTCGAGACAGTCATATATAAAACCACAAATAGGACAGTCTTTAGTGAAAATATATTGTGATTAAGCAGTAAGTGCAAATGTTCAAGGGTGTTTTTGACCTAAGAACAGCCGATACTCTTTGTTTATACCGTATTTATGTTGTCTTGGTCGATTTAGCCAAATTAGAAAGGACAGCAGGTAAGTGGATGTATTTGGAGTAATCGGTGGTTTATGGAGTGAGGCTATTGGGCGATCCTTCTGCTGCCTTTTAGTCTGCCCCTCCCCGTGTTTAGCATAAAACTTTCCATCGACCTTGGCTCACCAGCAGCCACGCCAAAATATTTCTCAAAATTATGAAGAAGATTCATCCAAAGCTGTTCACTGCACCCGAAAGTTCGAATTATTGATGGCTGTGTAGTTTCGTTTCTACTTGCCGAATCAAACCCTTGAGCGCTAAAGCGAATAAGTTGTATGTAATCATCTAAGCGAAACGGTAATTCGGTTCGCTGATTTTGAATTGGACTATGCTCAAAAGCCATTAATGACGTTGGTTGATAGCCTTGGCGAAGTGCATCTATGCGTCGCTTAATACTTGTGTGCTCGGAAGATTCGGGGTTGTAAGCTATTTGGGACCGAATTGGGTTCAAATCAACATAAGCTAAACAAGCTGCTAAAGCCTTTTCATCTAATAGTGCTTGGGATTTAAACCGCCCTTCCCAGAAATGTCCTGTACAGTCATCTTCTTGATTAGCTTTTCGAGCAATAGGCTCATTGAGTTCACGCATAAACCAGCTAATATCGTACAAGCGTTTCCGATAGATGGATATGGTGTTAGCAATGGTTTCTAGCTGAATGCTAGAACGTTCAGCAGAATTGTTTTTCATATAGAATTGCTGAACAAGATCCGTTGGCTTGTGTATTTTTTGCCAACGTTTAAAGACCTCGAAATCTGATAATTTTAAGGCTTCAATTTTATTTATATGCAAGACCACGTGAACATGGTTACTCATGACCGCGTAAGCGCACACATCAAGGCAAAATACAGAAGCAAGCAGGAGCAATCTATCTTCTACCCATTGTCTGCGGTGTTCGTAATTTTTGCCAGAATACTTGTCATGACCGCACAAAAAAGCACGACGAACACACCGCGACATACAATGATAATAGGGGGTATCTTCAAGACTGATTTGATGCTTCCTGGGCAGCGGCATATAAAACTCCGAACACTAAATATTGTGCACAAGCATAGCGCTTAGGGCGCTAAACACCAGTCCAGTTTAGGTCGAGTTTTTATGACTGTCTCAGTCGAGGTTTGATCACTTAAGTTGATTATAACTAGTGCCTGTCCTGGATAGACGAATTAGGATTCAGGTGACTGTCCTTTATGGAATTCTGCTTTTTATCACATTTTTTGAATCGGAATAGTAAGAACTGATTGGGTATTAACTTTCTTTAATTTCTTCGGCTTTATTGAAAGATTTTATTTTTTGCGTTAAATCTTCGATTTGTAATTTAAACGATTCTTTCTGATTTTCATCAGCTTGTTTGAGTCGCTCATTTAACTCAACTAATTGCGTTTTTAACTGTTCTAAAAGTACTTCTTTTTGTTCTGCCTCTTCAGCTTTGTCAAAAATCACCTGATCTACAGTCGACTCACTATTCTCATTGTTAACTCGTTGTTTAGGTGGAATAATTTTGACGTCATCTGGAATTTTACGTTGGTTCATGAAACTAGGGGACATGATTTCGATATCGTTTTCGTGAAGGATATTTAAAACCTCCCGGTTCAGTCGAGTTCTCGAGCTGATTAGACTCTTAACTTCTTCCAATTTACCACTGATTTTGTAGGTTACCGAAAAGTCCCCTAGCTCAACAATATGCACAAAAGGGTCGGTTAGTTGGCAATTGGTAGCAGCTTGTAACAACATGGTTTCAATTGTTGAATTATGAATATCATATCCAAGGGATAAACTTGTAGAGATAATTGTGCCTGATGTACGAGTCACTGTGATGGGATTCGTGATCATAAACGTATTGGGCAGAGCTACTAAATCTCTAACTTCTGTCTGGATTTCTGTATCTAACAATCCACGCTCCACAACTCGCCCAAAGAAGCTTCCTACTTGAACAAAATCACCAGTGTGAAATGGTTTCGTAATTCTTAGCATTATTCCAGCTAATAAATTGGCAAAAATGGTACTAGAAGAGAACGCAAAAATCCCTGAGATGACTAAACCAATTAAACCTATGATTTGATTGCGAGAACTTTCGCTCACTGGCAATGCAAATACTGTCGCCAGTAATGCCACTAAGGTCAATCCAAGCATTATTAACTGTCGCGAAAACAGTTTTTCATTTCCAGCATCAGCTTGTTTAACTATCAATATATTGTGCGCACTCCAAAGCACCACAAATACAATTAAAAGGGTTATCAATAGCGGTATAAAAGAAAGTGTTAGTTCTAACAATGAATCTGTTGAAAACATAAATTATTCCAGTGTAAAAATAGAGTAGGTTTAAATTCGATAATCCAAATAAGGTTCAAATATAGAACGTAAATCTACCTTAGCTTTGAGTTTCATCGCTAACAAAAATAAGCCACCTAGCTTTCGGTGCAAGAAAATAGTATCTACAGGGGGCGTATGCACATAGCTTTTGTCTATACTCATTTGGGTGCCGATTACCCTTAATCGATCTAACAAATCGCTAGTTGAAAAATCGTAGCCCCCCTCTAAATAAAGTGGCTCACAGGATAAGTAACACATTTCAGTTATATCGACTTGTGTTTTTTCTGAAAGGGTAGTGGTCATTAAACCTAATTCCAACGCATTATCAGCGACTCCATTTTTGTCGTTTCGATATCCAGCTTGCATTAACTGGAGATACGCCTGAGCCATAGACTTGTTGTATTCTCTCGTTGCGCCAAAATCTAACAATACAATCTTTTCAGCGTCGTTATCATACAAAAAATTTGCAAAATTCGGATCGGTTTGAATAAGTTGAAACTCAAATAACTCTCTGAAAAATAGTGAAAAAAGGTCGCTTACGACTTTGTTTCGCAGTGTTTGATTTGCTTCACTGAGGTTTTCAATTGGTTCTCCATCTAAAAAAGTCATGGCTAACACAGTCTCGCTACTTAATTCCGGCATCCAGTGAGGAATTACAAACCTGTCGTCAGTTCCTAATAAAGAACCGTACTGTTCTAAGCGTTTACCTTCTAAAATGTAATTAGCTTCTTCGTGCAATTGCGCTTTAGCTTCAGATAAAAGTGGTCCAATATTTATTCCCTTAGGTAGAAGGCCTGATAATTTTATTAAACTCGCGACGTTATCTACATCGCTGTTGATACTCTCTTTAATTCCTGGATACTGGACCTTAATCGCTAATCGTCGCAAATTACTGTCAATTGCTTTGTGAACTTGGCCAATAGAAGCAGATGCAATGGGGTTCAACTGAAATTGGATAAATTGCGATTGCCATTCACCTCCCCAATGTGATTCCAAGACAGTCATCAATTCTGCTCGAGGCATAGATTTAGCGTCAGATCGTAATCGAGCTAATAAATCAGATAATTCTTTGGGCAACACATCACCGCCATCCATCGAAATTAACTGTCCAACTTTCATGGCCGCGCCACGCATTTGAGCAAGTTGATCTGCTACCCGTTTGACATTTGACGGTGTCAGCAGCAGATCTTTTACTTTTGGCCGGTTACCTTTAGCAAGCTCAGAAACGCCCTCTGAAATCATATTCCCTGCAATCCGGGAAGCTAAACTTCCCATTTTTGCAAATCGAGAAACTCTACCTTTCGGTATCTTTGCTTCCTCTAAAGGTGGTTTTTTTGTCATTTTATTTATTCTTTAGATTGGGATAGCGTTCTGACAGCTTCTTTTCGAACGCTAAACAGGCTGGGGTTTGCCCTGCACTTTCAATATCTGCGCAACTTAATTCTGTTATTGAGTCTATACACGCAATGGCAGAATCTTCGAAATCCATGTTTCCCTTAACCGCGTTTGTATCCATCATACTTTTACACATATTATCCACTACACCATCTATCATCACTCGCATTTCTGGAGGGATACCATCTGTTGTTCCTATCTGTTCTGTCACACAAACTTTAATATGATCACACAAACGTATAGATGCTTCTTCAATGTTCTCCGCAAAAGTTACCGAGGAAAACAAGGTTAGAATAAGTGTTACTACTGTAGTTGGGCGAAACATACTCGCTCCTTATGGTTTAACGATATGAGTTATTGGACAGCCACTTTTGTTGGCGACTGATAAAGTAATAAATGTCACAAACATGGCTGTCTAAAATGAACTTCAAACGTGCCTGTCCAAAATAAACGAACATGCCTGTCCAAGATAAACGTTAATATTAGTTGGTATTCAATGATGCCTGTCCATGTTATGAAATCAAAATAGAACAAATTGGTGAGAATGTCAGCAAACAGATTCGATATGGAAGATATTTTGTTGCAATAACTTGGTGAAACATGAGGTATAATTGTGAAAAGTGTATTGTTTAGGAGAAGTTATGAGAATTTGCGGTGTTGAACTAAAAGGTAGTGAAGCCAATTTATGTTTGTTGTCTTTGGAAAACGAAGTGTTTCATATTCCAGATTGCCGTGCGCGCAAGTTAACTTATCCTAAACAGGATTCTACAGAAGAAGTTCGGGAATTTCAGTTTACATTTAAAAAATTGATGGAAGACTACAAGATTGACGCTGTGGTTATTCGTGAACGTCCAACCAAAGGCAAATTTGCAGGCAGTGCGGCTGGTTTTAAAATGGAAGCGGCAATTCAATTAATTGAAGAATTAAAGGTCGAAGTTTTGGCGCCAACGTTTATCAAAGAAATTTTAAAACGTAATCCAATTCCCGTGCTATTTTCAGAAACAGGTTTGAAAATGTTTCAGGAAGTGGCCTTTAGCACCGCTTTCGCTTACTTAATGAAAGAAAAGTACGGAATGGAACAACAACCGGTAGAATAAAATCAATCAATTTCGCGATTCAAATTGATTTCGAAAAACGTCGGTATTAAATCTACGCGGAGGATCTTAATGATTCTTTGCTTGCAGGTTTGATCAATAAAATATCCGCAAGCTTATTTAATATCGCCGAGGCTTTTAAAGCGCATTGCGGCCTAATGTTAATTGTGAAATCGTGTCATATTGTTGGTTGTCGTCATATATTCAATTCTTTGTAATCAAATCGTTGTTGACGTTTTGTTATTATTCGCTCGAAACTTCGAGTTCATTTTTCTGGTTGTTGTAAATTCATGTCTGATAAATCGTTGAAAGCAGGCGTTATTTTCGCCGTTGCTGCATATGCCATGTGGGGTTTTGCTCCGCTATATTTCAAAATGCTGATGGTGATGCCTGCGGCAGAAATCCTCGTACATAGAGTGATTTGGTCTGCTCTGCTATTAGTGGTTTTAGTATTGGCCTTAAAGCAGCTACCAAAAGTTCAAGCTGCATTAAAAAATCCACGAGTAATTAAAATTTTATTGATATCGGGATTACTGTTAGCTGGGAATTGGCTGTTGTTTATTTGGGCTGTCAACAATGGTCATCTACTCGATGCTAGCCTAGGTTACTATGTTAACCCTTTGCTTAATGTCTTCTTAGGTCGCATGTTTTTAGGGGAGCGATTACGGAGAATGCAGAAAATTGCTGTGGCGATTGCACTTTTCGGCGTTTTAATCTTACTGTTTTCCTATGGGGAACTACCTTGGATTGCCCTGCTACTGGCATCTAGTTTTGGTGTTTATGGATTGCTCAGAAAGCAAGTTGCAGTAGATTCTTTGCCAGGACTGTTAATCGAAACCATGATGATGTTGCCATTTGCCATCTTCTATTGGCTGTTTTTTGCTTCCCAAATGAGTAACCTATTCAGTAATGATGCAGATCTAAACGCATTATTAATAGGGGCAGGAATTATTACAACCGCACCCTTATTATGTTTTACCGCGGCTGCTCGCCGTATACGATATTCTACATTGGGCTTTTTCCAATATATCGGCCCTAGCATTATGTTTATTTTGGCTGTGTACTTGTATGACGAGCCCTTGCATGAGGCGCGTTTAGTCACATTCGGATTTGTTTGGTTAGCTTTAGTGATTTTTAGCTTTGATTCTTATCGGGCATATCGTAAATCTTTGAAATGCATGGGGGTGTAACAATTATCCCTGCTTTTAGTCAAGGTCGCCAATCACTCGGTTGCGACCTTGGGCCTTGGCTTTATAAAGGTGTTCGTCAGCTACGGTTAACATCGACTCTATTTTTTTACTAGCGCGGCTCGTCACTCCAACGCTCAATGTGCATGAGTGGCTAATACCTTTACTCTTTATTATTTTTTTACTTACTTCTTCGCGAAAAGTATTTAGCAGTTCAACTGCATGAGCATGGTCGACATTCGCCATAAAAATACAAAACTCTTCGCCACCGAAACGTGAGAAGTGAAAAGATGAAAAGTGGCGAACAATTATCTTTGAAACTTCTTTTAGCACTACATCTCCGAAGTCATGGCCAAAAGAGTCGTTAATTAATTTGAAGTTGTCCAAGTCGATTAAAGCTAACGACATTTGTGCCTGTCCACGGTGGATGGTGTTGTTAACTTTATTAAAGAAGTGTCGGCGATTGGGGAGTCCGGTTAAATAATCTGAGTTGGCCGCTTGTCTAATTGCTTCTATCTGCTCGATATGTTCGACGTTTTGTACGATTCTGCAAAAAAATTCTTCGTGACAATAAGGCTTTCGTAAAAAATCATTCGCGCCACTCTTTATGAATTGAGCTAATAACGAAGCGCTCATGTTCGTTGACAAACCAATAATGCTTAATTGATCTTTATCGTAAAGTTTTCTGGCTTCTGAGACTAATTCCAACCCTGTCGTATCGGCCAATTGTTCTTCAACTAACATCAATTTTATAAGTGGGTGTCTTTGTAACAGGGTTAGTGCTTGTTCGGCGCTTGAGGCTTCGTAAGTGATGAAGTTATGCCGGGCTATCAATGAAGATTGCTTATTGCGATCGCGCCTAGATTTATCTACCAATAACACCCCAATCTGTTTGTTTTTTTCTAATCTGATTAATAGCCGGCTCAGATATTCGAACATTTGTGCGTTTTGCTTAGGGATATAATCAACTACAGGTTTGGCCAAAATATTCTCGCGAACATCCTCTTCAACACCACTGGTTATAACAATGGTAGGAATAAAGGCATCTATGGTGAAATTAATTGCCTGTCCATGAGGAGCGTCGGGAAGGGAATAGCCAACAACCGCGCACAAATAAAGCTCTGGTGATGTAGTTTCAAAAATGATTTTCGCTTGAGCTAACGTATTGGCTAACACTACATCTAAGTTAGCTTTGCCAATGACACGCTTGAGCACGCGCACACTTGATTCACTATCTTCTATTAACAGAACCTTAAATTTCATTGGCAATTCAGTTCGTTTTAAATTTTTTCCAATTTAGCATAGGCCAACATTAGCCACTTTGTCCCTATGTTGTCAAAATTCACTTCAACTCGGGCATGTTCACCGCTTCCTTCGTAATTTAAAACGGTTCCTTCTTGAAACTTACTATGTTTGACCCGTTGTCCTAGCTGAAACCCGGTAGACTCAAACGCCATATGCGATGTTGCTGGTTGAAAGCGGTTTTGAATCGGGCGGCTGACGGTTGTTCGCAGGCGCACTTCCTCAATACATTCACTGGGAATTTCTTTGATAAAACGTGATGGTGTATGGTATTTATCTTGGCCATATAACCGTCTTGATTCGGCATAAGTCATGTATAGTTTTTGCATCGCACGGGTCATACCGACATAACAAAGTCTGCGTTCTTCCTCTAAGCGCCCGGGCTCTTCATGGCTCATCTGGCTGGGGAACATACCTTCTTCAACACCGGCTAAGAAAACTAATGGAAATTCCAAGCCTTTTGCTGAATGTATTGTCATCATTTGCACGGCGTCTTGGTGGGCATCGGCTTGTGATTCACCTGCTTCCAATGATGCGTGGGCTAGGAACGCTGATAAGGGAGTCATGTTTTCAGCCTCTTCAGGGGCTTCGAATTGCTTACAAGCGGTCACGAGTTCCTCAAGGTTTTCGATACGAGCTTGGGCTTTTTCACCTTTTTCCGCCTGATACATAGCAAATAGGCCTGAATTTTTGATGACATGATCAGCCTGCTGGTCTAATTCAAACTCTTGTACTTCAACTTGTAACTTCAATATTAACTCGACGAAGCGCTGAAGTGCGGTGGCTGCTCTTCCTGAAAAACGCTTTTCACGGAGCATGTCATTGGTGGCTTGCCACATTGATAACTCTTCATTACGAGCTGTTTCTCGAATTAATCCAAGGGTTTTATCTCCAATCCCACGAGTTGGCGTGTTCACAACTCGCTCATAAGCTGCATCATCTATTGGTTGATTAATCAGCCTTAGGTACGCTAGGGCATCTTTGATTTCTTGGCGTTCGAAAAAGCGTAATCCGCCGTATATCCTATACGCCACCGACTCCTGTAACAGAGCTTCTTCTAGAACCCGGGATTGAGCGTTGTTGCGATACAAAATGGCACAATCTGCTAACGCATCACCTTTGTCGCTCCATTCCTTAATCCGTGCCACAATGAATCGAGCTTCATCCAGTTCATTGAAGCCTGCATACATCGAGATGGCTTCGCCTTCGGCATCTTCAGTCCATAGGTCTTTGCCTAGTCGCCCTTGGTTATTATCTATCACCGCATTAGCGGCTTTGAGAATATTGCCTGTTGAGCGATAGTTCTGTTCTAGTCGAATTGTCTTGGCGCTAGGAAAGTCCCGCAAAAAGTGCTGAATATTTTCCACATTGGCGCCACGCCAGCCGTATATGGATTGATCATCGTCACCTACAATCATCATGTTGTTGTCTGCACAGCTCAAAATGCGCAACCAAGCATATTGGATGTTGTTAGTGTCTTGGAATTCATCGACCAAAATTGTGCGGAAACGTTTTTGGTAATGTCTGAGTACATCGGGGTTGTTCAGCCACAATTCATGGGCGCGCAGCAATAACTCAGCAAAATCTACCAAGCCTGAGCGATCACAGGTTTGTTGATAAGCTTGGTATATGTCTTTCATGGTTTGTTTGGTTGGATCACCCTGAGTATCTATGTGCTCAGGTCGCAGGCCTTCGTCTTTATTGCCATTGATGTACCATTGAATCGATTTAGGTTGCCAATTCTTTTCATCTAAATTAAGCGATTTAATCACCCGACGAACTAATCGATACTGGTCATCAGAGTCCAATATCTGAAAATTCTCAGGTAAGCGTGCCTCTTTGAAATGAGTTCTAAGCAGTCTATGGGCGAGTCCGTGAAAGGTACCAATCCACATAGTGTGCAATCCTGAACCCATTAAACGTTCTACTCGACCACGCATTTCTCTGGCTGCTTTATTGGTAAATGTCACGGCAAGAATGCTAAAAGGAGCAAGTTGCTCAACTTCCATTAACCAAGCAATACGATGCACAAGCACTCGAGTTTTGCCACTTCCGGCACCGGCTAAAACCAACATATCGGACGGGGGTGCTGCCACCACTTCACGTTGTTTATCGTTAAGTTGGTCTAAAAGTCGAGATACATCCATAACAAGCTTATTTAAATTTATTGATTAATAGACGAAGTATATCAGTTATACTGTGTTTTTATACATCGAAAGGGCTGGTTTTGTGACTTTTACCCAGCAATATGCAAACTGAGCTTGTATTTGAACGTTTTTGCCCGCACATCCGTTCTAATAAACTAACATAAGACAAAAGTGACTTACCCTACGTTTGGGTAGAATTCAATTGAGGAGAACTAGATGCCAATCGATAATTTCTGGAAGAGATTAAAAGCTGAAGCTGAAGAATTAGTGGAAAGCGAACCTCTCTTAGCCAGCTATGTGCATGCTTGTATTCTCGCTCACCACAACTTTGAGACGTCTTTGAGCTTCATTCTTTCCAATAAAATCCAAGATGAGGTTATGCCCGCGCTCGCTATTCGCGAAGTGCTTGACCAAGCCTATACATTGAGTCCCGAAATTGTAGAGTCAGCAATCGAAGACATTGAAGCTGTGTTAACCCGAGATCCTGCAGTAGATAAAATTCTCACTGTATTGTTGTATTTTAAAGGCTTTCAAGCGATTCAGGCTTATCGATTGTCCCATTATTTATGGGCCAAAAACCGTAAGCAATTAGCCCTGTTTGTGCAAAGTCGAAACTCCGAAGTCTTCGGTGTTGATATCCACCCTGCCGCAGTGATTGGCAAAGGCGTAATGTTTGACCACGCAACTGGTATTGTTATTGGTGAAACAGCCGTTGTGGAGGATCATGTTTCAATTCTACAATCCGTCACGTTAGGCGGAACTGGTAACGAGTCCGGCGATCGTCACCCTAAAGTACGCCAGGGCGTCATGGTGGGAGCAGGGGCCAAAATTCTCGGTAATATAGAGATTGGTGCAGGTGCTAAAGTTGGTGCTGGTAGTGTGGTTCTCAAGAACGTACCTAAGCACGTTACAGTTGCAGGAGTGCCTGCGAAAATTGTCGGTGTACCTAGTTGTCCTAATCCTTGTGAAACAATGAACCAAAATATTTACGAAGATTAATGGTTGGGCAGATAAGTCGACCATAAAGCGTCTCGTTATTCCCCTGTAGGCGGGTGTTTTAGGCCGAGTTTGTCATCGCTTTTCCGCGGGCTGAAGCCCGTGCTACAGACATTAGTAGCACGGTATTTATGCCGTGGATTGGTTGAATTGTTTACTGAGAGCTAAAGCCCGTGCTACAAGGGCGCAAATGTATTTGGTTATTTATCTGTAGGCGGGTGCTATAGCCTCGTGTTATAAGAGCGAACTGTTCCGTATTTAATTTTCAATCAATAAATTTAACTCTTCCAAATCATCTAATTGAACATGAGGAAGGACTGTGGTCTTTTCTTGAGTTAAATGCATTTTCCGGTTGTAGGCGTACCAACCGCTTTGCATGCCCGCATTGATTGCGCCCATCACATCTTTTTCTAAGTTATCACCCACATGTAGAATCTCTTTGGGATCTACTTTCAATGTTGAACTTGCCAGCGTAAACATCGCATCGTGAGGCTTCATCGGCCGTTCCAAATTGGCTTTAAAACAATGGCTAAAATACTCACTAATACCAATCTGTTGCAGGTTCACGTTACCGTTGGTGATAGCAACCAGAGGGAGTTTATTAGCCAACTTAGACAACAAGGCACATATTTCTTGGTTCACTTGAAAGTTACTGCGATGGTGATAAAAGAAATCAAAACAGTCATCCACCGCTGAGCTGAGATGGTGATCTTGATAACCCGCTTTTTGTAATCCTGTTTGTAATGTATGTTTGCGTAAAGCCCCCATATCTGAGGCCAGTTGAGGTTGACTTTGTAAATGTTCTAGTTTGAATTGTTGCCAATCTTGGTAGGAAAACTCTGATGTTTTTGGGTAGCTAGCAGACAAATAGTTTAGTAGCTTTCTTTCAGCTTCCATAATAAAGGGATAGTTGTCATACAACGTATCATCTAAATCAAAACTAATGGCTTTTATTGGGGAAAAATTCCGATAAAATTTCATTCAGGAATACCTATTCTTCAACCTTAAAATGTTTTTTATTCGTCAATACTGGAAGTCTGACTACTATTTGTTTTTTCGCGACCGAGGGTGTGCGTTGTCGTACACCTTGGATAAATGCTGAAAATCCAAGTGTGTATACACTTGGGTGGTCGACAAATTCGCATGACCTAGTAGCTCTTGTACTGCGCGTAAATCTCCGCTGGATTCTAACATATGAGTGGCATAAGAATGTCGCAACTTGTGTGGATTTACTTTTTGGTCAATATGTTGTTTGTGTGCCCATAATTGCATTCGCTTGGCAATTTGACGGTGGCTTATGCGGCGTTTGTGCATACTAACAAACAGCGCTTGTTCGTCGGCAGGAGGAGTCATTTGACTGCGTACCGCCAACCATTTATTTAACCAAGTTATGGCTGTCTTACCAACCGGTATCACACGCTCTTTACGACCTTTACCGAATACTCTAATTTGACTTTTGGTGACTATGTCTTGCAAGTTTAAGCCAGACAATTCGGCTAAACGTAATCCGCAACCGTACGTTAGCTCCATCATTGCTCGGTCACGCACCGCCAACACAGATTCTGGATCTATTTCCAGTAATTGACCAACTTGGTCTACATTCAAGTGTTTCGGCAGTGGCCTGCCAAGTTTAGGTGTTTGTACGGCTTTCGCTGGGTTAGTTTTGAGTACACTCTGAGCGACTAGAAATTGGCAAAACGTGCGTAATGCAGACAAACGCAATGCAATTGAGCGCGGGGCTAAATTTTTGCGTCTAGCCTGACTCAAAATAGATTTAATATGATGAGTAGTTAGTTCAGACCAACTTGATATGTCTAACTGTTCACTTATCGAGTGCAGTTGTCGCTGGTAGTTTTCTATTGTTTTGGGTGAAAGGTTTCTTTCGTATTTTATGAACGAAAAAAATTTTTCCAGCCAGTGGTCTAAGGCTGGAGCGTCCATGGTTAATATCCAGCCAAGTTTGGCAGCAGTACGTTTAAGAACTGTTGCAACTGAGTTATCAGTAAAGTATCCATATCTGGATTGAAATGACTTGGGTCTTTACTGCCAATGGCTAAAATGCCTAGTTCGCCTTTTTCACCTAGCAGCATAAGAGCGACAGATTCAACGTTTCCTTCTTTGAACAGCAACTGCTTTTCATGTTGGCTTAAGCGGCCGAAGAAAAAACAGTCTTGTTTAAAACGCTTTTCGATAAATAATTTGCGTTGAATCTCTGGTAACGCATGGGCACCGCTGAACGATTTTAACGTGACAGCAGATAATCGTAGCTTTTGGCACATAACATCTTCAAGTACATCTTGGACTTCGCTAAAAAATCGGCAACTGAGTAATTGAAGGTTCAAATCTGCATAAATACGGTATATTTGTTCGTTTTGCTTTGCTATCGAAATGAGTTGATTGAGCTTGTGGGACAATTCGCGATTTTTCTTGCGTAATTGTTCTGATTGCAACTCAACCAGAGAAATACTGCCTTTTTGTTGATGAGAAATGACGAGTTTTTCCGCCAATTCTGGATACTCAACAAAAAAATCAGGATTCTCTAACAAGTAGTCTTTTACGTCTTTATCGCTAACGACGTCTGCCACTTTTTCATAATTAGTTAGCATTTCCCTATTTACCTGTTGTTGTGCTGTATCACTCATATTATGAGGGTTCCATCAAAAATATGTTCCGCAGGACCAGTCATTTTTAATACATTGTCTTTACCTTGCCAACGTATTTTTAATGTACCACCGGGTAGGTCAACTTGTACATCTTTGCTTAGTTTACCTTGAATCTGACCAATTGCCACTGCTGCACAAGCACCCGTTCCACAAGCTAAAGTTTCACCTGCTCCGCGTTCGTGTACTCGCAGTTTTATATGATTTTCGTTGATTATTTGCATGAACCCAACATTGACGTTTTCAGGAAATCTGTCATGGGTTTCAAGTAATGGGCCGATGTTTTCTACATCTGCAGTTTGCACGTCATCAACTTCAAGCACGCAATGGGGATTCCCCATTGACACCGACCCAACCATAAAGGTTTGCTCTTGTGCTCGAATCAAATAAATTTTTTCTTCTTTATTGGCTTTTAAAGGTATCTTTGCTGGCTCGAAAATCGGGCGTCCCATATTTACGGTGACTTGGCCGTCTTTTTCAAGATACAACACTATTTTGCCAGACTTAGTACTAACCACCACTTTATTACGGTTAGTTAACCCCTTTATTTTTACAAACTTTGCAAAGCATCTTGCGCCATTGCCGCACTGAGAAACCTCCGAACCATCGGCATTAAAAATACGATAGTGGAAGTCTTGTTCCGGATCATAAGGCGGTTCAACCAACAACAGTTGGTCGAAGCCTATGCCAAAGTTTCTATCAGCCAATTGCTGAATTTTATCTTTCGAAAAAAATACATTTTGCGTGACATTGTCGATAACGACGAAATCGTTGCCAAGACCATGCATCTTAGAAAATTGAATTTGCATTATTACTACTAAAAGTTTTGTTACGGTTATATTAACCTACATATGCGGCGACCAAAATAGCTATTTTGCAGTCTATTTGCGACACACACTAAAAACAACGTAAATTCAGGTAACTAATTTACATGTTATCGCTACGAAATAACGTGTTCACCCTTCCACAGGTCAGATAACACTTCTCGTTCACGTGCTAAATGTAATTGGTTTTTATCAACAATTATTTCAGCTGGACGACAACGGCTGTTGTAATTTGACGCCATCACAAAACCGTAAGCACCTGCACTGCGCACAACCAACAAGTCGTTAGAAGCAATTTCCAGCTCTCGGTCTTTACCAATGAAATCTCCGGTTTCGCAAATTGGACCAACGATGTCATAGATTGCCTTAGGCTTACCTGTACTCAGTTCCGCAGGAATGATGTTTTGCCAAGCTGAATAAAGTGCTGGACGAATTAAATCATTCATTGCGGCATCTACTATGGCGAAGTTTTTCTCTTCCCCTTGTTTAATAAATTCTACTTTGGTGATGAGAATACCTGCGTTTGCCATAATCGCACGTCCAGGTTCAAATATTAGCTTAAGCTCTGGGCGCTGCTGCATGCGCGTCATAAGTGCTTCAACGTACTGATCGGGATGGGGCGGCGTTTCATCTTTATACGCCACGCCTAAACCACCGCC
Organism: Aliiglaciecola sp. 2_MG-2023; assembly: GCF_030548145.1. NCBI lineage: Bacteria > Pseudomonadati > Pseudomonadota > Gammaproteobacteria > Alteromonadales > Alteromonadaceae > Aliiglaciecola > Aliiglaciecola sp. 2_MG-2023. The sequence continues at coordinate 23,303 of NZ_JAUORY010000023.1, read as the reverse complement.
GACATCGAGGTGACTGATGGTGATACCCAGTTCGGCCAGCTCATCAATCAGTAATAACAATCTGTCTAGTGCATCTACGAATGGCACTATATCGGTGAGTTGTGAGCCAATATGACAGTCCATGCCTTTAATTTCTAAATGCTCATAGCTAGCGGCAAGCTTATAAATGGCAACCGCGTTTTCTCGTGGTATACCAAATTTGTTGGCTTTGAGCCCTGTTGAAATATAGGGGTGCGTTTTAGCATCCACATCGGGATTTACGCGAATAGAAATTGGCGCGACTACATTGAGTTTAGATGCAACTTTATTGATCCGCTCTAATTCAGGAGCAGACTCAACGTTAAAACATAAAATGTTTTTAGACAGAGCAAATTCAATTTCTTGTTCGGTTTTACCGACTCCAGAAAATACCACTTTAGTTGGATCTCCACCGGCTTCAATTACGCGAGATAATTCACCGCTTGAGACGATATCAAAACCAGAGCCTAGCTTCGCCATGACCGAAAGCACACCTAAATTGGAATTTGCTTTCACCGCGTAACAAATCAGGTGAGCATGCTTACCTGCAGCTTTGTCAAAAGCATGCCAGTGACGCTCTATTGTTGCTCTGGAATAAACATAACAAGGTGTCCCAAACTGCTCTGCAATCTGTTGAACCGGCACATCTTCGGCGTGAAGGGTAGAGTCTTGATACTGAAAATAATCCAACTACGACTGCTCCTCTGAGTCATCTAAATTTTGCTCTGCGGTGGGTGAGTTTTGCTCAGTGGGATGAATTAGTTCACCCTTAAGCCCACATCCTGAAATGATAAAAATGAACGCCAATAAGGAAAGCATACGAATCGCAAAACACAGATTTTTGAACACTGATATCACCTAACAATTACGAAAGGCTATATCATCTCATCAAAAGCAAAAAAAACAAGCATTGCCACTGCCTGATTTGGGATAAGACATGCAATAAATTAATAATTGCCTCTAAATCAAGGTCACTTACGTCGCTGTCACATTAAACTGACGCCGCACTTTTTCTTTTTAGGACTGCTTGTTAGGACAGCCACCCAAAGGGGCATGTTAGGACAGCCACCCAAAGGGGGCTTGTTTGGACAGCCACCCAAAGGGGCCATGTTTGGACAGCCACCCAAAGGGGGCATGTTTGGACAGCCATGCAAAAGAGGTGCATGTTAGGACAGCCACCCAAAGGTGCATGTTAGGACAGCCACCCAAAGGTGCATGTTAGGACAGCCACCCAAAGGGGCATGTTATGACAGCCACCCAAAAGGGGCAGGTTTGGACAGCCATCCAAAAGGGCATGTTAGGACAGCCACCCAAAGGGGCTTGTTAGGACAGCCATCCAAAGGGGCATGTTTGGACGACAGCCACCCAAAGGGGCTTGTTAGGACAGCCATCCAAAGGGGCATGTTAGGACAGCCATCCAAGGGGGCTTGTTAGGACAGCCATCCAAAGGGGCATGTTTGGACAGCCACTTTGATCTGAACGACATTTGCAAAATTTGGAGTTAGGCGCCATTGGCTAAAGACATGCGCACTGACTCTGGGAAACGGGTGATTTTCCAAAGTTGCTCACACAGTCTTTTGGTATCCATGTAATCCCCCTCCAGTAGCCAGTTGATTAGTATGTCTGGGGATTTTGGGTAGGTAATTGGTTCCGGTGAGTCTTTACTTAGCCACTTTGAAACGATGTTTGGGTCTAAACTATCCATACTGTCACACCGGTTCATGCGCTCTAGTGTGACGCGGTTGGATGTTTGTTCGTATTGATTTTTCAGCGGCTTTACCAGAATTTTTTTGCCTAATTGCAAACATTCGCTAGACAGCTCAAAACCTCCATTTGCAATGACTCCCGCACATTCAAATAAAGCTTGTTGGAAGGTTTGTTTAGAAAGTGGTCGCCATTGGCTGTTTGCAGTTGCAAAAGGGCCGTCTATATCTGGGTGGTAACAAACAAATTTTTCGTTAGGAAACTTTTCTAGTAACGCTTTGATGGCCTCTACATTTTCAAACGGCAAATAGACCAGCACATGTTCGCCTTTGGTTGCCTTGCTGTAAGATTCTTCGATGAATGGAGGCATAATAGGGAAGCCAAAATGATACCAATGGACTCCCAAATTGACATCGCAGGGAGCGAACGTGCGCATCAGCATTCTGTCGGTCCAAGCTTCACCTTGTTTAGGCACTTTATGTTTAAATGCTGCTTGGTGACTAATTGATATAGACGATAGGTCTTTCATTTTGGCGGCCCAAGCTGTTACTGGCTCGAAGTCATTCAGTAATACATGGTATTTGGCCACATTGAGTTGTTTTACATCCCGTATAAATTGTCTGATATTGGCTTGTTTTAGCGTTTCCCAGCGATTTACCTCGCCATTTTCGGTAATGAACGTTAATCCTGTCACAGTGCGATAATTGCCAAATACTTCCATGTCGAAGTAACGGGAGGGATCGCGACCACTAAATATGAAATCAACTTCAATATCATCTCGTTTGGCAAAAGCTTTCGCCATGATTCGCGCCCGAGCAATGTGACCATTACCCGTGCCTTGCACGCCATACAATATTTTCATTAAAACTACTTATACAAGGATAGAAAGACTTAACATTGAAATAGTGATACCTAAAAACGCACCGGCAACAATGTCACTAGGATAATGGACACCCAGCATGACTCTGGATAATCCAATTAAGCTTGCCCAAATATAAACTAAAACAGCTACGCTGGGATAGAAGTGAGCCAATAGCGATGCCATCAAAAAAGCAGCTGCGGTATGGCCTGAGGGTAAGCTGAATTTATCCGAAGGAGTAATGTGAGAGCGAAAATTGTAGATTAAATCGCAAGGCCTTTGACGCTTAAACAATTTTTTTAAAATCACATATATGGGTAATTCTAAAGCGTAGGCTAATAATGAGGTGTAAAGGAATATCGCCCCATCTTTGGGGTCGAAAACGCACAACAGCACGCCTAACAGCAAATAAACGTGCCCGTCGCCACTTTTTGAGATGTATTTAATTATTCGGCAATCGCGACCGGCGGTTACACCGAAAATCCAACGGAATATATGTGTATCAGCTCTGCCAAATGCATTCATCTCTAGGTACTCTTACATTTTGTACTCATTGCGAATAAAAGTAACCCTAGTGTATGAACGCTAGTTGACAAAAATACGAAACCTTTGTGACAGATGTAAGTCATATTTGTGACAGTGAAGAAAACTAATCTTAAGGTTTTACAAACTCGCTCGTAACACTTAATCTAGAGCTTTAATGCTTGAGTTGGATATTCTGATGGAATACAACACGTCTGAACTGTGTGATTTATTTGCTGATAGTGTAGATGTTGTCGACCCTTTATTTGTTAATTATGGTGGTAGGCTTTCTTACGGCGGTGAGATTACAACCGTCAAATGCCATGAAGATAAAGGATTGATTGATAAAGTATTGTCTCAACCTGGAAAAGGCAAAGTTTTACTAATTGATGGTGGCGGTTCTACTCGTCGAGCCTTGATTGATGTGAATACGGCTCAAATTGCCATTGAGCACGATTGGGAAGGCATTGTTTGTTACGGCAGCGTGCGTGAAGTCGATCAGCTTGAAGAATTAGATATTGGTATTCATGCCGTCGCGTCTATTCCAGTTAACGCTGCATTTGAACAAGTCGGCGAAGTTGATGTAGCGGTTAATTTTGGTGGTGTCACTTTTTTACCTGAAGATCATCTTTATGCTGATAGCACTGGCATTATTTTATCCCCAGAGCCGCTTGATATAGAATGAGTTTGAATGATTCAGTGAATCTTATTTGCTAGCAGCTGCCTAATGGGAATAGGCAGCTGTTACGATAAATCTTTGTTAGGGTGTTGGTTACAAGATTGAATTCAAGTAGGCAGCAATTCGCACTCCCCCCATCTGCAACCTTTGCTTAACTTCAGGTAGGTGTTGGTATTGATAGCTCCAACTTAATTTTTCTTCCTGTGGGTATATGTTATTGCGCAATTGAATGCTTTCTTTGATCCACACTCTGGGATCAGTGGTTTGCCATTGTTTTGCCATCTCGGGTGAGATTTTTTGACTTAACCAGTTTGTCCATTCTGTGAAAGACAATTGTTGTCTATCAATAATGCCGCTATCCCAAACTCGGTGCAGGTTTGAGTTTTCCCAAAAAAACTCGAGTTTGACATCGTTTCCACCGCGGTCTGTGCCATCACCAGCGTGTAATGGCTGATGCAAATCTCCGATAATATGGACAATAAAATGCAGCGCTAATTGTTTGTCTTGCAAAGTTGCTTCTGGGTTTTTCAGGGTCGCACTAAATGACAGCAAAGCCGTGTAAGCATCACCTTGTGACGGGGCATGTTTAGCGGCACTATAATCGCTGCCTTCGGGGACGCTAACATAATGCCAAGGAGATGAAGTTTTCTGCCAGAACTCCGAAGGGTCAGAGCGCATTTCATCTGCAAGGGTCGATATTTCAGCTAAGGATTTGGTTGGGTAAATAGCTGCAATTTTTGCTTTCGCATCTGCGCTTAAATACTGCTCCGCAATATTCGCGGTGACGCGATGACCCGTTTGCCCCCACGCAAAGGCTTGGCTGTTCTGAAATAAACAGATTCCAAGCAGCGCCCATTTTGAATGTTTACGAAAAAAAGCGGTATATGACATAAATATCTATCTCTTTTTATTATTTTTGGTAGCCCCAACGAGGCATCAATTGTTGGTCAATATCTAAGTGGTCGAGGATCCGTGCGACCACAAAGTCGACCAAATCTTCAATCCGTTTAGGTTGGTGATAAAACCCTGGCGCCGCAGGCATTATGGTCACGCCCATCTGCGACAATTTGAGCATATGTTCAAGGTGAATGGTGGATAGTGGCATTTCCCGAGGAACTACAATTAATTGTCCTCTTTCTTTTATCACAACATCTGCCGCGCGTTCGATTAGGTTGTCACTTTTACCGGTGGAAATAGCGCTCAGTGAGCCAGTTGAACAAGGGCACACGACCATTTGTTTAGGAGCGGCAGAGCCAGAGGCTACTGGAGAAAACCACTCGTCTTTTCCAAACACGGTTATTTGTTCCGGTTTAGCATCAAAACGGTTAGTAAAAAACTCACTACAGGTTTTCGGATTTGCGGGTACTTTCAAGTCTTCTTCGGTCGCTAAAACGACTCTAGCGGCAGAAGATATGAGTAGATAAACTTGATAGTTAGCTGCAACTAAGGTTTCCAGTAACCTCAAACCGTAAGGTGCGCCAGATGCCCCGGTGAATGCTAATGTAATTCGTTTTTCAAATTTCATGTTGAGCCAACTGTTCCAGTAAACGTGAATGAATGCCGCCAAAGCCACCGTTACTCATTATTAGAATATGATCGCCTGGTGCTACTTCGTGTATTAGTGTTTTGATAATGTCGTCAACACTAGCATAAACTCGGCTCGGCACAGCTGATTCTGCGGTAAGTTGCTGTAAAGACCAGTCTAAATTATCTGGTTGAAACAGTAGTACTTGATCTGCATTTTTCCACGAATTAGCAAGCGTGCTGTGATGAACCCCCATTTTCATGGTGGCTGAACGAGGCTCTAATACGGCAAAAATACGTGCCTCTTTGACTTTGTTTCTTAAGCCATCGATCGTGGTTGCAATCGCAGTGGGATGGTGGGCGAAATCATCATAAACGGTAATGTCATTTACCACACCACGGGTCTCCATGCGTCTTTTCGCATTAACAAATTGTGCCAAAGCTTCAATCGCCAATTCAGGCTTTACGCCAGCATGACGGGCCGCTGCAATGGCCATAATCCCGTTGTGAATATTGTGTTGCCCTATCAATGACCAGTTTACCCGGCCAATAGTTTTGTTCTGCAATAACACATCAAACTCACTGCCATCAGCGTTTTGATTTGCAACTTGCCAATCCGTGCCTAAATATTGAACGGGTGTCCAACAGCCTTGTTCTAAAACCTGTTTTATATTTTCATCATTCGCCGGTGCTAATGCCAAACCATTACCGGGCAATATTCGGATCAAATGATGAAACTGTTTTTGTATCGCCGCCAAATTTTCAAAAATATCAGCGTGGTCGAACTCTAAATTGTTTAACACCAAGGTACGAGGATGGTAGTGCACAAACTTAGAACGTTTATCAAAAAACGCACTGTCGTACTCATCTGCTTCAATAACAAAAAATGGTGATTCACCTAAACGAGCTGAAATTCCAAAATTTTCTGGAACCCCGCCGATTAGAAAGCCAGGTTGCAATCCTGCATACTCGAGTACCCACGCTATCATGCTGGCGGTCGACGTTTTGCCATGGGTGCCTGATGCAGCTATTACCCATCTTTGTTTTAATACGTTTTCAGATAACCACTGTGGCCCACTGATATAATTTAAATTGCGATTTAACACCGCTTCCACACATGGATTTCCCCGCGACATTGCATTACCAATAATCACCACATCGGGCTCAGGGTTGAGCTGGGCTGGATCAAACCCTTGGGTCAGTGGAATGCCTAAAGATTCTAGCTGAGTGCTCATTGGCGGATAAACATTGGCATCGGAACCACTTACGTGATGTCCCATTGATTTGGCAATGGCGGCAATTCCACCCATAAAGGTGCCGCAAATCCCTAAAATATGAATATGCATAACTTTGGTTTTTTGAAAAAAAATTTTCGTAAGGTTAACAGAGATTCGAATGCCAACAAATGGATATTAATTTTAACTTGTTGTTTTTTGTGCTGAGTTTTGTGTTTAATAAAGGTACACTTTATCAATGTGTTCTATGATTAGTAACAATTACTGTCTAAACCATGTCCCTTATACAATCTAAAAATAGGCTTTCACAAGAATGAAACGACTCAATTCACAATTGCAAGAAGACGGCGCTCCAATGGAGCTAATATTGTTGATCCGCACATTATTAGCAGGTTGCAAGGAAATTTCTTTTAGGGTTAGTCAGGGCGCACTAGCGGGAGTGTTGGGCTCTTTGTTAAGTGAAAACGTTCAAGGCGAAACGCAAAAGAAACTGGACGTTATTTCTAACCAAATCTTAAAAGATATCTTAAAAGAGTCGGGTTATGTAAAAGCAATTTCTTCCGAGGAAGAAGATGACGTTGTAGGGTGCCACCCTGAAGGTAAGTATTTGGTCAGTTTTGATCCTCTTGATGGTTCATCAAATACAGATATCAATAGTTTGATAGGTACAATTTTCTCAATTACCCATGCACCACAATGGATGGACCCAGATGATCCTTCTGCTTTCTTGCAACCTGGAACACAGATTGTGGCTGCTGGATATGTGCTTTACGGCCCGTCTACCATGTTGGCAATGAGCACTGGTCGCGGTACTCACATTTATACTCTGGATAAAACCCACGGAGGCTTCCTATTAACAGAAGCTAACGTAGAGGTACCTGAGCAAACTAAAGAGTTTTCCATTAATAGTTCTAACCAGCGTCACTGGGAAGAACCTATGCAAAATTATATTAACGACTTGATTGCTGGTGATGAAGGCCCTAGAGGTAAAAACTTCAATATGCGTTGGGTTGGCGCAATGGTTGGTGATATTCACCGTATCCTTTCTCGTGGTGGCCTTTTTGCTTATCCATTTGATAAACGTAATCCAAAAATACCGGGAAAATTGCGTTTATTATATGAAGCAAATCCCATGTCATTTCTAATTGAACAGGCCGGTGGTGCTGCCACAACAGGTGACAGACGAATCTTGGAAGTTATGCCAGAAGAAATTCACCAACGTGTTCCAGTTATTATGGGCTCTAAAGAAGAAGTGGAAACTTGTATTACCTATTACTCAAAATAATCTAAGTAATAGATTTGTTTCTATAGGCAATTCCAAATCAGGGCGTAGGATAAAAACTTATGCCCTTTTTTATGGGCGATATTAGCTGAATCCGGTCTGCTTTATTTTTAATCTTAAAGTGAACTAGGCACTGGTGATTTGCAGGTAAGTTGTCGTTTGGCGATGAAATCGCTATTGAAGACACAAAAGTACACACTTTTGCTAAATAATTGCGCATAATACTTTAAAACAACCTTAATAAGACCAAGGTAGCGATTTCATCTTGCACTGGAAGTCTTTATAATTGCCAATATTCACGTTAAATCAACTTATAGGTATGAATCAATGAGCTTAAATGCTGTTCCAGCAGGTAAAAACTTGCCAGATGAAGTAAATGTCATCATCGAAATCCCAGCCCACGCTGACCCAGTAAAATATGAAGTAGATAAAGACACTGGCGCCATCTTTGTTGACCGCTTCATGGCAACTTGTATGCATTATCCAACTAACTATGGTTACGTGCCACAGACGCTTTCTCTTGATGGCGACCCTGTTGACGTTTTGGTGATGACACCGTTTCCTTTATTGGCTGGCTCAGTCATCAAGTGTAGACCTGTAGGTGTTTTGAAGATGACTGATGAGTCAGGTGAAGATGCTAAAGTATTGGCTGTGCCAATTGATAAGCTTTCTACCATCTATCGTGAAGTAAAAGAAATCGATCAGGTGCCTGAATTGACTAAGCAACAAATTGAGCATTTCTTTGCTCATTATAAAGATTTAGAACCTAACAAATGGGTGAAAATCGAAGGATGGGGAAATTGTGAAGATGCTAAAGCTGAAATCGTTGATAGCGTAAAACGCTACCAAACTGAAGAAAAAGCTTAGTACCAAGCAAATTTAGAAAAGGGTTAACTTTAGGTTAGCCCTTTTTTTTGCTTGTTTCTGAGCAAAGCATTTTTCTGCAAACTGCTGTAAACTTGCCATTCTTTATTATTCCCGTAAATGGCTAAAGCACAACATCATGAAGCTCAATTCGATTCGAAATAATCCTCAATTACTATTGTTGGCGATGGCGTTTGTTATGCCTTTAGTATTTTCGGTGTGGAATGCTCTTCTGAATAATTTTGTGGTGGAAAAAGCCCAGTTTACAGGTGCCGAAATTGGCATGCTACAAAGCTTGCGAGAAGTACCGGGGTTTCTGGCCTTTACCGCCGTGTTTTTATTGTTAGTAATTAAAGAACAAACTTTGGCAATGCTTTCACTCGCAGCTATGTGTGTCGGTGTCGCAATGACAGGCTTTTTTCCCTTTGAGATAGGTTTATATTGCACCACGGTGATCATGTCAGTTGGCTTCCATTATTTTGAAACCATGAACCAATCGCTGACGTTGCAGTGGCTTGGAAAAGAAAAAACTGCGCATTTTATGGGGCAACAATTAGCTGTTAAAAGCTTCGCATCATTGTTTGCTTACGGCAGTATTTGGTTGTTAATGGATTACGTGGGTATAAGCTATCAAACCATGTACATGCTAGCTGGTGGATTAGGTTTAGTCATTGTTCTGTTTCTATGGGCTTTCTTCGCACAGTTTAAGCAACCTTCTATACAACACAAACATATGTTCCTGCGCAAACGCTACTGGTTATATTATTGTTTAACCTTCTTTAGTGGTGCTCGTCGACAAATATTCATGGTTTTTGCTTCATTTATGATGGTTGAAAAATTTGGATACAGCGTGGGTGAAATTAGCCTGCTATTTATTATCAATTACGTATTTAACCTGTTGTTTGCCAGTAAAATTGGTCGATGGATTGCGAAAGTAGGGGAGCGCAAGGCTTTAACCGTGGAGTATATTGGCTTAATTGTGATTTTTGTGAGTTACGCCTTAGTGACAAGTTCACAATGGGCCGCTGCTTTGTATGTTATTGATCATCTGTTTTTTGCCATGGCGATAGCCATGAAAACTTATTTTCAAAAGATTGCTGATCCACGGGACATTGCATCCACAGCAGGGGTGAGTTTTACGATTAATCACATTGCGGCTGTGGTTATACCCGCTTTATTAGGTATTGTTTGGCTTACTTCGCCTACTTTAGTATTCTTTATTGGTGCAAGTTTTGCTGTGTGTTCACTGCTGTTGGCATTGAATATTCCAGATGCACCTGATGCAGGAAACGAAGTAAGAAAGAACCCTTTTTGTTGGGCAAATCATCCTCATCAAGCGCCAGACATTTCTGCTGCATCTGCGATATCTGAAGAATCAGCCAACATTAAGCCCACTGTCTAAGGACTAACTAAATTTATGCGAGCTCTATTACTTACTCTGTTTTTTATAACAACCTCTGCTTATAGCGAACCCACAGAAGTGTTTTGGGAAGATTTAGTGCCTGCCAATTATGTCGCACCGCCTGTAGACATTGATCACGCTTTGACTACCGGTCAGCAAAATCTATCTGCGCCTGTGGTGACCAAATTCAACAATATGGAAGTGAAAATACCCGGATTTGTCGTTCCTCTTGAAGGTGATCAAGACAATATTACTGAGTTTTTATTGGTTCCTTTTTTTGGTGCTTGTATCCATGTACCGCCGCCACCACCTAATCAAATTGTTTACGTGAAAATTCCAGAGGGCGTGCCAGCGATGGCATTAACTGATGTGGTTTGGGTAGTTGGCACCTTAACAACAGAAGGTTGGAGTGGCGAGATCGCAACAGTAGGTTATACCTTGAAGGGACAATCGGTATTACCTTACGACGGTTAAATTAAATAAGCGTTTGAACTTTTAAGCCGTGTAGATGCGCTCTGCCGGATTAAATAACACCCAAGAGGTAAGAATGTATTTATCGTTGGAAACAGGCACTGAGCCTCTATGGGTATGGGTAAAATAAGCAGGAGCAATCACCATTCTACCGGCTTTGGGTTGCACGGATTTATTTTGATAATAAAAATCCGTGGTGCCGCCTTCATCCACATCATTTAGATAAAACATAAACAATAAGATACGATGCAGGGCGTCATTATTACCAGCTTGTGGATAAACTTCTGAGTGCCAGTATGGATATCCACCTTTGTTCATTTGGTATTTTTGTGCGTTGATGTCACCAATTCGAAATAGGTATTGCACCAAGTTTTGTAAGTTCGGTTTACCCACTGTTTCGAAATTTTCTTGGGTTAACTTTACTGGTTGGCCGCTGCTGGGATCTTGCACCGTTAAACCAATTGGGCCGATCAGTGCAAAAAAATGTTTTTCAAAGTAATTCATTAATTGCTGAGATAACAATGGCAGCATCGCTTGATATTCAGGCTGAAATTCAGGATGTTGTACTATCGATACATCTTTACTGAGCTTTTTATCAGTATCAACACCGCCGCCAGTGCGACCTGGCTGAATATTTTTGCTGTTTTCGAAACGCTGGATGAATCCGCGGCACAACTTCTGCGGCAATACATCATCAATTACTTCAATAAAATCTGTCACTTTTAAGCTTCCTGCTGGGGATACAAATGTTCTTCAAGTTGGGATTTGATTGCGCCGTCAATTGGTACCGATTTATTGCTTTCAAAATCGAACCGCACTAAGGTTGTAGTACCTGAGGCGACTTTCTGATCTTGTTGCCAAATTTCCTGATAAGTATCGAATGAACTATTGCCCACTCGGCTTACGTAAGTGCACACTTCTACTGATTTGCCGTAATATATCTGCAAATGAAAGTCGATTTTGTAACTGGCTAAAATCAATGGCCAATTCTGCAAATCTAGATCTGGCGTAAACATTTTGAAGATCGGCTCTCTGCCGCATTCAAACCAGCCAGCAACAACAGTGTTACTGACGTGAGCCAAACCATCTGTTTCATAAAACCTGACTTTAAAGTGTTCGCTAAACATACTCTAATCCGTGTCTAATTATGCCTGTCTGGCATTGTCTAAAATTGGCTTAAGGAAATGCGCAGTGTGCGAACCTTTTACCTTACTCACATCTTCTGGTGTACCTTGAGCGATAATATTGCCCCCGCCTGAACCACCTTCAGGACCAAGATCGATAATCCAATCTGCGGTTTTTATTACATCCAGATTATGCTCAATAACCACAACTGTATTACCGTGGTCACGGAGTCTATGTAATACTTCCAACAGTTGTTTTATATCGTGGAAATGCAGACCGGTAGTTGGTTCATCTAAAATATACAGAGTTTGACCGGTATCACGCTTAGATAACTCTTTGGCTAGTTTCACCCGCTGTGCTTCACCACCGGAGAGGGTTGTCGCCGATTGACCTAAGCGAATATAAGACAAGCCTACATCCATTAGCGTTTGTAGTTTGCGCGAAATCGCCGGGATGGCATCGAAGAATTCTCGGGCTTCTTCCACGGTCATGTTTAATACTTGATTGATGTCTTTACCTTTGTAGGTAATTTCCAGTGTTTCACGGTTGTAACGTTTACTTTTACACACATCGCATGGCACATACACATCTGGTAAGAAGTGCATTTCCACTTTAATCAGACCATCTCCCTGACACGCCTCGCAGCGTCCACCTTTGACGTTGAAACTGAATCGACCGGGTTTGTAACCGCGAGAGCGAGCTTCTTGGGTTGCCGCAAACATTTCACGAATTGGCGTGAAAATACCCGCGTAAGTGGCCGGATTTGAGCGTGGTGTGCGACCGATAGGACTCTGGTCGATATCAACCACTTTGTCTAACTGCTCAAGACCGGTGATATCTTTGTAGGGAGCGGCTTCTCCGGTGGTTGCGCCGTTTAACGCGTGATGGGCTAACTTGTAGAATGTATCATTCACTAGGGTCGATTTACCCGAGCCTGACACACCAGTAACACAGGTCATTAGTCCCACAGGAACGTGTAAATCTACCTGTTGTAGGTTATTACCGGATGCCCCCGTCAGTTTCACCCATTTGTCATCTTTGACTTTATTACGTTCTTTGGGGATTTCTATACGTTCTCTACCAGATAGGTACTTCCCAGTAAGTGAGTCTTCACTTTCTAGGATGTCTTTAAGACTACCTTCAGCAACGATTTGACCGCCATGGACACCGGCTCCTGGGCCTATATCGACGATATAGTCGGCTTCTTTTATGGCATCTTCATCATGCTCTACGACGATAACCGTGTTGCCCAAATCTCGTAAGTGACGCAGGGTTTTTAATAATCGCTCGTTGTCTCGTTGATGCAATCCAATAGATGGTTCATCTAAAACGTACATAACGCCAACTAAGCCTGCACCTATTTGGCTGGCTAAGCGGATCCGCTGTGCTTCACCACCTGATAAGGTATCGGCGCTTCTTGACATGGAAAGGTAATTCAAGCCCACATTGACTAGAAAACTTAACCGGTCGTTGATTTCTTTTAAAATCTTTTCCGCAATCTGCGCGCGCTGTCCTGTTAAGTCTAATTCAGTAAAAAAGGAGAGTGCATCAGATATCGACATTTCAGTGATTGTTGGCAGGGCAGTTTGACCAATAAAGACGTTTCTGGCTTCCAAACGTAAACGTGCACCACCACAACTATTACAATGTTGTTGGCTGAGATATTTGGACAGTTCTTCTCGCACCGCGTTAGACTCTGTCTCTTTGTAGCGGCGATCCATATTGGGAATAATGCCCTCAAATGGATGTTTGCGCTCCATAATATCGCCACGATCATTAATGTATTTGAATTTTATTGCGGTACCTTTGCTGCCGAATAAAATCACTTCTTTGTGTTTCTCTTCAAGCTCTTCAAATGGAACCGTCAAACTAAAACCATAGTGATCAGCGACGGCTTGTAGCATTTGAAAGTAGTAGTAACTGCGTTTGTCCCAACCGCGTATTGCGCCGCCAGACAAACTCAATTCTTCATTGCTGACAATTTTTCCCGGATCAAAAAACTGCTTGTTACCTAACCCATCACAGGTTGGACATGCGCCAGCTGGATTGTTAAACGAAAACAATCTAGGCTCGAGTTCGGCCATGCTGTAACCACAATGAGGACAGGCAAAATTGGCTGAAAACACCAATTCGTCTTTTGCTGGGTCGTCCATAAACGCGACTTTGGCCGCGCCTGCAGATAACTGCAATGCTGTTTCAAATGACTCTGACAATCGCAATGCCAAATCTTCACGCACTTTAAAACGGTCGACAACCACTTCTATCGTGTGCTTTTTATGCAGGTCAAGTTCAGGTGGATCGGACAAATCGCAGACTTCACCGTCGATACGTGCACGTATGTAACCTTGCGCCGCTAAGCCTTCAAGGGTTTTAATGTGTTCGCCTTTACGCTCCTGCACCACAGGTGCAAGCAACATTAACTTTGTGCCTTCTTCCATCTCTAGTACACGATCAACCATTTGACTGACAGTTTGCGCCGCTAAAGGAACGTGGTGAGTTGGACAGCGCGGTTCACCCACTCTGGCGTACAACAGTCTTAAGTAATCATATATCTCGGTAATTGTTCCTACCGTAGAACGTGGGTTGTGAGACGTGGACTTTTGTTCGATGGAAATAGCAGGTGATAAACCTTCAATGTGATCCACATCAGGTTTTTCCATCATTGACAAAAATTGTCTGGCATAGGCGGAAAGGGATTCTACATAACGCCGTTGTCCTTCTGCATACAAAGTATCGAAGGCTAATGAAGATTTCCCCGAACCCGACAAGCCAGTAATCACAATTAGTTTGTCACGAGGAAGCGTTATATTAATATTTTTCAGATTGTGGGTGCGTGCACCCCTAACTTCAATTTTATCCATGGATCCAGAATGTTGCCTGACCAAAAGATCAGTATTACATAATTGCAATTCATGCTCTATTAGGAACTGACTAATTAGCTAAAAAAAGCCAAAATATTTTATTTAAAACGACTTTTCAACGATCTATCGCGTATTTTAATGCTGTGATAAACTTCGCGGCCAATTAGTATTAACTTCTTTATCAAAATAATGGTCAATCACCTTTGTGATTCACGAACTTGATATTAGACGACTTCAATTAGCTCTATATAAACCAAAGTGATTTGTTTTGAACGCAACTGAATTACGCGCAGCCTTGTCTCTTGCCTTTATCTATGTCCTAAGAATGTTAGGGCTATTTATGGTTATGCCAGTATTAGCTATCTTAGCCAAAGAGTACCCTGATTATTCGGTGCTTATGGTGGGTATCGCCATTGGTGGTTACGGACTAACTCAGGCGTTGCTACAAATTCCAATGGGGATGTTGTCAGACAAATTTGGCCGAAAACCTGTCATAGTCGTTGGACTGCTGATGTTTTGTTTAGGCAGCCTAATCGCTGGTTTTGCAGACAATATGTGGATGCTGGTGTTGGGCCGTATACTGCAAGGAACAGGCGCAATCGCTGGTGCGATAATGGCGTTAGCCGCGGATGTAAGCCGTGAAAATCAACGACCTAAAGTGATGGCAATTATTGGTATCGCTATTGGCTTTTCATTCTATCTAGCGTTAATGATTGGCCCGATGATTTCCAATGTTTGGGGGCTGTCGGGGATATTCTTTGTCACTGCATTGTTAGCATTTTTGTGTGTTTTTATCGTTGGATTTGTGGTTCCATCACAACAAAACTCAGCGCCATCTGGCGATACGCTGCCTACGTGGAAAGACTTGGGTAACTTGTTTGGCGATAAACAAATTCAAAAATTGAACATTAGCGTATGTCTGTTGCATATGATGATTACGCTGTTTTTCATGCAATTACCGGTCATGCTGCAACAAATGGGGTTATTGATCGACTCTCAATGGCAACTTTATTTACCTGTATTGTTAATCTCGATTGTAGGTTTAACGATTTTGATGGGCTTAAATAGAAAAGTCTCGCAGAAAGTGCTGATGTTAGTGTCGATATTTTTACTCATCATTGCCTGTGCTGGTTTATCTTGGTCATCAACCTTGTTCTCGTTAGCCGGCTTTGCAGTAATATTTTTCACTGGTTTTAATTACTTAGAAGCAAATTTACCTGCATGGGTATCGAGCATTGCCCCAGCGGGTAAAAAAGGCTCTGCAATGGGAATGTATGCTAGCTTCCAGTTTTTTGGTGCTTTTTTAGGAGGGATGTTAGCCGGATTCCTCAACCAATATTTCTCCCCGTCACAAGTTTTAATGTTCGCAATCGCCATTTTATTTATATGGACAGGCATCATTTATAACCTTAAAAGCGTAAATAAATACCGACGATATACATTAAGCGGTATTAATCATTCTGCGGATCTAGATTTGTTGAAACAACAGTTGCTGGCGATGCCTGGCGTTGTTGATCTTGCTTTGGTGACTGAGGAAGACAGCGTATACGTGAAAGCAACCGCAGAATTTGATCTTCGACAAGCGCAGCAACTGGTGCTTCACACTGCACCGCAGTTGTAATTCAAGCCGGTTATATCAACTTCAATGTTGGCCCAAATTTGCGCTAAACTGAAATAACAATTTTCACGAGAATACTGATGACCGAATTAATCCCCTGGCGTTCGTTATTGTTTTTACCTGCCAATAATCAAAAGTTTATTGATAAAGCGCATACCCGCGCAGCCGAT
Organism: Aliiglaciecola sp. 2_MG-2023; assembly: GCF_030548145.1. Lineage (NCBI taxonomy): Bacteria > Pseudomonadati > Pseudomonadota > Gammaproteobacteria > Alteromonadales > Alteromonadaceae > Aliiglaciecola > Aliiglaciecola sp. 2_MG-2023. Next base: position 6,969 of record NZ_JAUORY010000023.1, on the reverse strand, counting down.
GGTTATATCCTTGATTTAGAAGACAGTATTCCAATTGATCACAAAACCAAAACTCGCGCTAATATTCTTGCTGCTGCCCAAGTTGTGTCTAAAAATGGGGCTGATACCTTAGTCAGAATAAACGCAGGATTGCGTCTAGCAATAAGAGACTTAGAAGCAGTAGTCGACCCGCAAATATGTGCGATAGTTATCCCTAAAGTCAGCAGCGCTGCCCATATTCAACTAATCGCTGAGACAATCGACGAGTTAGAACATGAAAAGCAAATGCCCATAGGTTATACACGACTTATTGCGCAAATTGAGCATGTTAATGCGATGCCTAAATTAGATGAAATTGCCGCTAGTTCATCACGTTTAATTGCTATGACAATGGGCACTGAAGATTTATCCTTATCGATTGGCATGGAACCGGTTACAGAAGCTCTTATCGGTCCTTGCCAGCAGTTAATTATGGCTTGTCGGCGCGCGAATATTGCGCCTATGGGATTTCCTGCCTCCATTGCCGATTTCAGTGATCCTGCTAAGTTTCAAACCGCCGCTGAGTTGGCAAATAAAATTGGGTTTGCGGGTGCGCCTTGCGTGCATCCTTTGCAAGTGAGTATATTGAATCAGGTCTTTATGCCTACTGAACTGCAAGTCAAACAAGCGAAAGAATTAATTCAATCGTTTCAACAGCAATACAAGCAGGGCACTGGGGCCACTAACTATGGGAATAAAATGATTGATTTACCCGTGGTGCAACGGGCTGAAAATCTATTAAAAAGAGTGAATAAGCAAAACTAGACTAGCTCATTAAGCAAATTCATTTATATTAATGTTAAGGGATTTAAACTGAATTTAGTTCCGATTTTATTGAGATAAAACTGTTTAATCGGGTTACAATACCGCGGATAATATCGAATCATTGATGCCAAGTTTTTTAACTAAATTGGCAGCGAACATACCTTTTCAATAAAGATATTTGGGTAAGTTTCTGAATTTAATAACCAATTTAGAAATATCAGCTTGGATGCTAAATAAGTCTGACCTGAGATATACGAAGATGGTAAAGACAACTCATTTAGCGACGAATAATAGGAGTACACATGGCAACTAAAGGTGTCAACAAAGTCATTTTAGTGGGCAATATTGGACAAGATCCAGAAGTAAGATATATGCCTAACGGCAATGCAGTAGCGAACTTAAGCTTGGCTACCAGTGAAAGCTGGAAAGATCAGAGCGGTCAGATGCAGGAACGTACAGAGTGGCACAGACTGACTATGTACCGTCGCCTGGCAGAAATCGCTGGTGAATACCTGCGTAAAGGTTCGCAAATATATGTTGAAGGCAAATTGCAGACACGTAAATGGCAAGATCAAAGTGGTCAAGACAAATACACCACTGAAATTATCGTTGACCAAATGCAAATGCTTGGTGGCCGTGGCGGTCAGTCTGACAGTCAGCAAGGTGGCTATGCTAACCAAGGTGGCGGTCAATATAACCAAGCGCCGCAAAAGCCAGCGCAAACACCACAGCAGAATTACACTAAACCACCACAACAAGGCGGTGGTCAGCAATACGGTAATGCGCCGCAACAAAATCCAGGCCAAAACCCAGCGCAAAAACCTCCTATGGCTGAGCCTGATTTTGACTTTGATGATGATATTCCGTTTTGACTGGAATTTGATCAAAGTGTAAATATTGAAAACATCTTCGAAAGCCGCAAATAGCGGCTTTTTTTATGGCAAGTTTTGTATTTTAATTAGCAATTCAATTTAGCCTGAAGAGAGTTTTCATCAAGGGAAACGTAACAATCCAGTGGTCTGCTTTTATACTTCAGTGATTCTGTTATTGTACTGTCCCTAAGTTGTCATCTATATGTTAATGTTACGAGTTTCTAATTAATCGTGAATGTTTGCCAAACGGCTCTTGTTTAAAAGGAACCCAAGTTTAATGAACCTAAAAAAGTTCTCTATTACTTTGCTATCCATAGGGATTAGTATTTCGTCTTTCACCGTTAGTGCAAAGGAACACCCCAATCTTATTCTGACCGAGCCTGGTGTGGAGAGAATTAGAGCAAATTTAGGCCAGGTTCCTTTATTTGACGAATCTCTAGCAACAATCAAGCAACAAGTTGATGTTGAAATTGCATTGGGCATTGATACACCCATTCCTAAGGATTTTTCTGGCGGTTATACCCACCAACGTCACAAACTTAATTTCTTTACCGCGCAAAAAGCTGGTGTGCTATATCAGGTTCTAGAAGACGAGAAGTACGCTAAGTATATTCGTGACATGTTGTTTCAGTATGAAGCAATGTATAAAGATTTACCGCTTCACCCACAAGAGCGTTCCTACGCCCGAGGAAAGCTATTTTGGCAGTGTCTAAACGACAGTAACTGGTTGGTTTATATGAGCCAAGCCTATGATGCGATTTACGATTATTTGAGCGAGAGTGAGCGTGACAAATTAGAAACTAACTTATTTCGTCCTTTTGCTGACTTTTTATCATTAGAAAATCCGCAGTTTTTCAATCGAGTACACAACCACAGTACCTGGGGGGTCACCGCGGTAGGTATGATTGGTTTGGTAATGGATGACGAAGAACTCATTCAGCGTGCACTTTATGGCATTGAAGATGACGGCTTAGAAGTGGGTGGTAAAGACAACGACGGCGGAACAATCAAAGTTGAAGGGCAACGCAAAGGCTTCTTTGCCAACTTAGAAGAACCTTTCTCACCTGATGGTTATTATACTGAAGGTCCTTACTACCAACGTTATGCCATGTACCCATTCTTGATACTGGCACTGGCTATGGAAAATAACCGTCCAGAACTTAAGGTGCTACAACATAAAGATAACGTATTATTCAAAGGGGTTAACGCATTACTTAACTTATCTGATGCCGATGGTGAATTTTTCCCTATTAACGACGGCCAAAAAGGCATGTCATATTACACCAGTTCTTTAGTGTCTGCGGTGAACTTGGCGTATTTTTATGGAGATAAAAACCCAGAGCTATTGAGTATCGTTGAGAAACAAGGACAGGTGCTTATTGATGAGTCTGGCCTTGAGGCAGCGATTGGTGTGCGCGATGGCAAAGCTAAACCTTTTGCTAAAAAATCGATTAATTTAAGTGACGGTATTAATGGTAAGCAAGGTGGAATTGGGATTTTGCGCTACGGCAACGAAGATCTCACTCTAGTCTTCAAATATGCAGCTCAGGGTTTGAGTCATGGTCACTACGATAAGCTTTCTTATTCTTTGTATGAAAAAGGTGATGAAGTTTTACAGGATTACGGATTAGCCCGCTTTGTTAATATTGAACAAAAAGGCGGCGGTAACTATCTTAAAGAGAACACGACTTGGGCAAAAACAACCATTGCTCACAATACCTTATCTGTAAATGAGAAAAAGCACTTTAATGGTAGCTATGATATTGCCAGTCAACATCATTCTGAGTTGTTTACCTTTGATGCTGAAAAAGACAATGTTCAGGTGGTGAGTGCCACAGAAAGCAATGCTTACCCTGGCACATCCATGCATCGCACTATGGCAATGATTAAAGATGAAAGCTTCGAGAAAGCCTTTTTACTCGATATCATGCGTGTTAAATCAGATAGCAAAAATCAATATGATCTTCCGTATTACTTTATGGGACAGGTTTTGGATATGAACTTTGCTTATGACTCTCCTAAAGTCCTGCGTCCGTTAGGTGAAGATAATGGTTATCAACATCTTTTTGTTGAAGGTAAAGGCAATGGAGTGAACGGAAATTCAAAATTCTCATGGTTAGGTAATGGCAAGTATTACACCTTAACGGCCGTGACGGATAACGATGATGAGTTGCTTTTCACCCGCATTGGCGCTAATGATCCTGAATTTAACTTGCGCCGTGATGCCTCTTTGTTATTGCGCAGAAATGCCAAAGATACTCTGTTTGTTTCTGTTATTGAGCCCCATGGCTCCTACGGACCTGTGACTGAGTTATCACAAAATTCAAAAAGTAATATCGCAGATTTAAACGTAGTAGTGGATAACAAAAACTACACTGGAGTGACTATTACAGACTTGGCAGGTAATCAGCAGTTATTCATTATTGCCAACGATAATGCCTCAAAAACTGCCAAGCATAGCTTGAAAGTTAATGGCAAAAAATATAGTTGGACGGGGCCTTATTTCTACCAATAAAAAATAAGCATCAACCATATTAAACACCAGCCGTAGGATTCTCTGTTGCAATCCAGTGATATTGCAAAATATGCACAGAGATGAATACGGCTTTTTTAATTGAAATCGCCTTCTCCTCGTCTCTACCTCTATCAATACTCCTCTACTGTAAATCTACCGTGTTTTTTAGGCGCTTTTTTGGTATTTGTTTAAAAAATGACTTATCTTTGGTTCAGTGAAGTATCCATTTAATCGCAAAACATCCCAAGGAAGACACTATGAACTTTATTTTACCTTTAACTATTGTCGTTTCCCTGTGCTTTTCTAGCTCATCTGTTGCTAACGAGTTTAATGATGCCATTGATTCCATTATGCAGGGGGCGATCGAAGATGGTGCGCCAGGGTGTAATCTGGGAGTTATCCACAAAGGAAGCTTTATCCATAAGAAAGGTTATGGATTGAGTAATCTTGAACTCGACACGCCCTTAGACGGGACACAAGTGCATCGAATGGCTTCTGTTTCTAAACAATTTACTGCCTTGGCTGTGCTACTACTTGCTGAAGAAGGCAAGATAGCCTTAGACGACGATATTCGTAAACATCTTCCATCTTTGCCCGATTACGGACACACAATAACCATTAACGGAATGCTTGGACACGTTTCTGGGATGGGAGACTATGATCTTATCAGCTCTTTTGACCAAGAAGAAAAAAATCCAAAGTCCATAGAATTGAAGTCTGCTGCTGGTGGCTTGTTTCGTCTTGGGAACGAGGATTATCTGACTATTGCGGAATTCTTCGAGGTTGTCAGCATTGTGCCCCTTGCTTTAGAGCCAGAAACTGAATTTAGTTATAGCAACCTGGCTTATTTTTTACTGTCGATGTTAGTGGAAAACGTTTCTGGACAGTCCCTTCGAGATTATTCCCATGAGCATATCTTTAAGCCCCTAGGTATGAAAAACACCTTCTTTAGTGATGACCCTGTAGAGATAGTGAAAAACCGTGCCTATGGTTACAAACAACGTGAAGATGGCACCTATGTAACCGATATGACAAACTTATTCTGGGTAGGCGACGGCGGTTTACACACCAATTTAGATGATTTGTTGATATGGGATAGTTACTTTTATTCCCCGAAACTGGGTAAAGATCCCAAGCAATTGCTCGCGGATATGAACACTCCCAATAGCAAGTTTGAGGCCCGTGAGGGTATTTTGTATGCGAACGGGCAATTTGTTAGTGAAGAAAATGATCAGCTCGTATTCTTCCACTCTGGCGGTTGGCTGGGCACTTATACCTTTTTTAGCCGAATTCCAGACAAAGACCTTGCCATTGCTTGGATGTGCAATGATATTTCTAATCAAGAGTTGGCTGCTAGTCTGAAAAAAGTGTTGAAACTAGCGAAAAAGGCGTTTTAGTAAATTAAGCTTGGAAAAGACGCCAACCGGCATCTTTCCAGTTTACTCTCTATCGACGTCTACGAGGTTCATGCATTGGGTGACCATAGTTTGAAATGCTAAACAGCAATCTAGTCTGCGCGCTTTAGTGTCGAACTATGATTTTTCCTCAAGTTAATCGTTGATTACAAATCAACGATTCCGCCATGGTCGAGTTCTTTATTACGCCAAATATTCTGGTAATGAGTGTCCTTAAACACCGCGCCTCCTTGCACAGTATAGTCAATCCATATATTTGGACAGTCAATCGGGCACATCCCCTTCACAATATCGGCAAAGGAGTTTGGTCGACAAGGCAAGTTAAACCCAGTAATCGCACCGGAATTGAGAAATCCCCCCTTCTGCCTATGCATCTTGCCATATCTATTTGTTGGAGAATATTTAGTCTTGATAACCCCATGGCGCGGGCGGCGTATCAATTTCTTGAGTTAAATCGAAATCCACCCTGAACTCTCTTCCCTCGCGGATCAAACGGTAAGTAAATACCTCAGGGTAGATATACATTTGCCAGATATTGGTGCTCGACTGGGGATTGCCCGCTTTTGCGAACAATTCTTTAGAATACTGATCAACAGGGAAGGATTGAGCCTGTGGCCAGCCGGCATCTTGAGTATGGCCGCCGTACATGGTTGATTCTGAATAAGAGCCATCAGCATGGCGATGGTCATGTTTCAAAGAGAGACCTGACCCTGTCTTGGTTATAATCCAAGTGCGTGAAGCGTCATCGCCAACGTGAAAGGGTATTTGCAATTGCTGATCTGTACAACGTCTTACATGCATGATTAATGGCTGCTCAGACATATTGCTTGGGCCTTGATTATCGATAGTGACTTTACCAGCAAACGCCTTTCCACATAAAGCTTTCAGACTAGCGAAAAAAGTATCTTGAGTTGGAATAGATACCAAAGGTGCTGGTTTAATAATTTGTTGTGCATTGGCCATGAATGAACTGGCAAGTATAAGGCTGGCTATTGTTAGAGGTTGTAATATTCGCATTATTGTTTTGTTTCCTTCATTTAACGTCCGTTTACTTTGTCTTTAAAGCTACCACAATACTCTCTTTGTACACACTGTCTGAGCAAGATTAGTCTAATTTATTCAACCTGTTGTGTTTAGTTTGCAATACAAAATTAATCGCTACTAAACATGGGTGTCTTGTTTAGGGTTAACTAAACATGGGTGTCTTATTTAGGGTTAACTAAACATGGGTGTCTTGTTTAGGGTTTAACTAAACATGGGTGTCTTGTTTAGGGTTTAACTAAACATGGGTGTCTTGTTTAGGGTTAACTAAACATGGGTGTCTTGTTTAGGGTTAACTAAACATGGGTGTCTTATTTAGGGTTAACTAAACATGGGTGTCTTG
>NZ_JAUORY010000022.1:0-74453 GCF_030548145.1 Aliiglaciecola sp. 2_MG-2023 | reverse complement strand
TCAATCACAGTTGGATAGCCCTTACTCTAAGCGCTGCCGCGCAAGAACTATCCCGCAGAGAAACCATACCCAGCGAGGTCATGCAATAGCTGTTCATGTAATAGGCATCTAGGTGTCACACCTCCATGTGGAGCTGGCCAGCCCGACATCCATGTCGGTCGTGCACTCGGGCGGAACTGCGTTCCTAAAACATCCTCGCTTACCCCCATGTGAGAACAAAGAAACGCGCAAACCTGTAGCACGGGCTTCAGCCCGTGGGTTGTGAATTACCTAACGAAGCACCTTTATGAGCATCGAGATAGGTAGCATTCCTTCTAAGCGCTGCCGCGCAAGAACTATCCCGCAGAGAAACCTAACCCATGGGTGTGTTATGCAATGCCTGTCCCTGTAATAAACTGCTAGGTGTCACACCTCCATGTGGCTACCTCCAGCCCGACATCCATGTCGGTCGTGCACTCGGGGGGAGCTGTGCTCCAACAGAGACCCGTTTTCACCCCATGAAAGATCAAAGAGACGCACAAACATATAGCGCGGGTTTTAGCCTGTGGAATAACTAGATTATTAGAAAGGTAACGAGGTTAGTGGGGAAGGTCTATTTAGGGTTTTAAGCTCGACAATGATTCTCTAAGCAAATTCAGCGATTTGGTTTAATCATCTTAATCTGTGTCGAGGTAAGTTTGTTTTAAACTATATAGCGTGGAATTGTTTAACTTCCCTTAAACTGCTAACTAAGGTTGTGCAGTTTAAGGGTATATAATACTAAGGTTATTTGGTATCTCTAAGTCAGAAGGCAGATACGCAATAGCCCCTTCTGTTTCAGCTAAAAACTGCAGGGTTTCTTGTGTTGAATTTAATTCTATTGGCGGCTTGCTTCTTCCTGTAAATTTCATCTGCGCCCAATAAGCTTGGATTCTGGATTCGGTTAGGCCTACAATTTTCGTGTTGAATTCAACTCTTAATTGATTGCCTGACGGCAGGTTAACAGCTTTATATTTATGACTTAGTGCACCTCCCATAAATATGTGTCTAATTTGTTGTTTACTCAAAATTTGTTGTTCATCTAACGGATTTAGGACGACAATAAAGTCAGAATCTTTATCTTCTGCGTAGGAGTCAGGCACCATAAAAGCAAAGATTAAAAATGTAAGCCATAATATTCTAATGATTTGTGATGTAATTAAATTATTCATTTAAAACACCCACTCTAGACCAACAAGGTACAAATTCGATTTTCCGTCGAAAGTAGTATTTTCATCAAAATCGAAAAATGAATTGGATCCGTTATCTTCCTCTATTGCTGAGTATTCAACTTTAAGAGCGAGATTAGATAATACGTCCCAGCGTGCTCCCAAAGTCCAGCTTTGCATATCTGTAGCAGCTGCATCTAAAAATATACTATTGTAAGCTTGAGCTAATTGATCTAGGTTAGGATCGAAGCCCACGGGTATTTCTTGGACTGGTGTTTTACTGTCTCCGTCGCTATCTGCAAAAGTAATATGAAAGGTAAAAGGAGCGTAATTAAAACCTGCTGTCACATAATAGCTCTGGATCTCTGGTATGAAATCAAGATCTGTCTCAATATTTACCCACTCAGATCTAAAGAAATAGTCTAAATTGTCGTAGACAATTCCTATCTGTTCTACTTTAGCTACGCCTTTTGTGCTCAATGAATCAGCACTTCGGCCAAAGTTAAGATTGGATAAATAACGTTGAAATTGATGAATTTCAGTAATATTTAGACTTAAATTACCTTCATAGTGTGCCAATCTTAATTCGAAATTGTTTTTATTAATTTTTCCGATTAAACCTCGCAGATTACGAGCCGTAAAACCTGTGGGCGTATTACTAAAATTTACGTCACCATCTTCTTGACCTATATAAGCTTCTATACTCGCTTCAAAGTTGCTATTGGTGAATTTATAGATTAAGTCAGCGCCTTCAAAAGTTCGAAATAGAAAATTATCGTAAACTTGCTGTGGTAGGTTTATCCATGGATAGGCAAAACCGACATCTGTGTAGTCACTCATTGAAAAGAATGGGGCACGTAACTTGCCGAATTTAATTTGTAAATTGTCTGTTGCTTGATAGGTTAGGTATAGCCATTCAATACCAGAATCTTTCGACCGATCCGCTCTAGCGATGAGTTGTGTAGTCCCTGACCATTTTTCACTAAATTTATATTCGGCTTGCAATGCTATTAAACTAGATGGCTCAAAACTAAGACTGTCGTCATAGCCTTTATAGTCGACGTTATCTTCATCCAAATAACCGCCAATTACTCTTGCATAGCCGGAGAACTCTAGATCTTTGGCGGATAGCGATAAGTGGCACAATGCAGTTGAAATTATTAAAAATTTTAAAAAAGTATGTCGTATTAACAAGTTCTATCCCTAGTATCTTTTTTCAATGTTACCGCTGTTAAGTTGATGATGTTGTAAATGCAGTTTGATGGTAGTTGAAATGCGCCTTTTTATCAGTAGCTTTTTCTATACGGGAGTATTATCCATAATTTATAAAGAACTACTTAACTCAGTTAATTTAAGTTGATTAAGATCAAGTAATTTACACATTTATTTAAAATCTCATGTATAAAATTAGATTCTAGTCGGAAATCTAATTCTATACAGATATTGTCGCCTAACTATTGGCGGTGACCACAATATAATTCTTGATATAGCTTTTGCGCTTTTTCAATCGCTTCAGGTAGTTTAGCTAAAGGTAGCGGTTTAGCAAAATAATATCCCTGCATTTCATCACTTCCATTGGAAATCAAATAATTAGCTTGTTCTGCAGTTTCCACTCCTTCACTGCATATCTGCAGTCCTAATCTATGGCCTAAATCCAAAATGGTTTGCAAAACGACTGTGTCCTTTCCAGAGCTATCGTGCTGCATTACAAACATTCGATCAATTTTGAGGGTGTCTATTTGAATTTTAGTTAGGTAACTAAGGGACGAATACCCTGTACCAAAATCATCTAGAGCAATAGAGCCGCCCATTTGTCGTATGTTATTGAAAAAATCATTAGCACTGTCGAAATTTTCTAGATAACTAGATTCAGTCATTTCAAATTGAATATTTTGAATATTAACCTGATAGAGATTCAGATTCTTCTTAATAAAATGTATGAAACTGCGATCTTGTAAATCATGACTAGAAATATTCAAAGAAACAACGAGGTTTTGTTCAACCATTTTTTCTAGAACATTCATGTCTTTGAAAACTCGTTCGACCAACCACCGCGTAATGGATTTAACTTTGCCGCTTTGTTCAGCGATAGGAATGAATTCACCTGGAGATATACTTCCTAACTCATCGTTATTCCAACGTAAAAGAGCTTCTAAACCAGTTACAAAGCCTTTCGATGATATTTTAAGTTGGTAGTGAATTTCGAATTCGTTTTTGGCTATTGCATTGGTGATTAGGTTGGCTATTTGCACTTTTCTGCGATTTTCTTCTAGCATTTTTTTATGGAAAACCGTGTAAGAACCTTTGCCTTTTTCTTTCGATGCATACATTGCAATATCTGCATTACTGATGAATGTGTTGATATCAAATTCAGCATCGGTTGCTTTCGCAATACCAATACTTACACCGGTTTGAATATCCCAACTGTTAATCTCAAATGGGGTCAACAAACCCTCAATTATTCGATTCGCTATATTAACGGCTAGTAGTGAACTGCTAAGATTTGGGATCATGATTAAAAACTCGTCTCCACCCAATCGCGCTAGGATGTCGCCTGGACGCAGAAAGCTTTTAACTTTGCTGGCAACAGCTTTGAGCAGTAAATCGCCGGTCTCGTGTCCCAAGGTGTCATTAACCCCTTTAAACCCATCTACATCGAAAAACATAATCGCTAAATCTTCGTTTTCTCGCTGGCTTCTGGCTAACTCTAATCTAAGCAGTTCCATAAAAAACATACGATTTGGTAACCCCGTCAAGGTATCGTAGTTAGCCAAGTGTTGCATTGAATTCTGTTGCTCAATCAATTTTTCCGTGTTTAATTGATTGGTCTTAATTTCCGCATTTATCGTGCCCAATAGTTTATTGATATTACGACCTAATTCCGATACCTCGTCATTACCTGAAACTCGGTATTTCAAATCATAGTCGGTGGTTGTCTCAACTTGTTTAGTAAACTTAGTGAGACTCAAAAGAGGTTCAAATAAACGCTGATATATCCAAAAAGAAATCATCATTGCTAAGACAACAACTAACATCACTAGCGGTATAGCGCTGAAAAATAGACTATTCTTACTCTCATTCAATGGTCGTTGGTAGTCTTGAACGACTAATAAATGGCCAACTGGAAACTTTTCTTCACCTATGGTTTTTGAAACAGCTAAACCTTCATCGGTTATGGTTACATCAGGGGGTAAGTCTTGTGGTGAAATTGAGGTTAATTCAGGAGAGAAGTTTTCTAAATTGAGGTAGTTTGGGTGTACATAATAATGGATTAAATTCCAATCAGCATCGAATACATTCACAAACTTAATATGTTCGTAGCGGTCTAGCCCAATTAGTTCTGTTATTATCGAGAAGGGATCCGGCTCCTCGGAAAGGGTCGATAATAGGTTGTCGGCAATATTTGATGCCATTGCATCTAAATTTTGTTCTACGGATTTCCGGTATAGGTTTTCATGTTCGTTTATGGCTAAAAAGAAAACTGAGCCCGAGCTAATCAAAATAGATATGATAATGATGATAACAAACTTGTATCTAATACTATGAAACATCTAGCTGATTCCCTGCCTTTTCAAAGTTTAAACAAGCTAATTGAATAATTGCTTAAGTTATGTCTGAGTTCAGACTAGATGGCATACTACCAAGTACTCTAAATGCTAAAAATTCAGACTTAAATTTGAAACAAATTTTGCTAAATTAAGTGGAAAAGCCTTTGTATTTTAAAACAAATACTTAGTATATACCACTGCTAACGTTGCATGATGTTCCAATGCGTATTCACACTTCGAAATCTAACGGTTTAAGCCAATTGAATGCGCTAAATTACTTCATTAGATAAACATCAATTTAGCAAATTACTTGTGAAAATAGCTTACTGCACTAATTTATTTGAGCTTAAATGGCTGTATTTATTATTTATTTTAATATCTAGCACGCTTAATAGAGGTGAAACCTCAGTACTAAAATGCTATATTTCAGCAAAAATTACCTGCCAAATAAATAAGTTTAAAATAATCAATTAAAGCTTATGGCTTTCACTAATTCAGTTTTAATTATAGAGGATTAAATGGCTTCTCCTAAATTTCATAATGCCGTACGTAAGTATCACAGATGGTTAGGCTTTTTTTTGGCGGGGATCATGGGGATCTATGCAGTCAGCGGGACTTTATTGATTTTTCGTAAAACCGATTTTCTAAAATACCCACAAGTTGAAGAACGCCAGTTAGATAAGGGATTAAATGGCAAATCTTTGGGTAAACAAATTGCTCTCAAAGGCTTTGCTGTTGAAAGCGAAGTTGACGATATGGTTGTGTTTAACCAAGGGCAATATAACAAACTAACCGGAGAGGTTGTTATTAATAAAAAAGACTACCCAGCGCCGTTAGCTAAATTAGTTAAATTGCATAAAGCCACAACGGGTAGCCCGCTTTTCTTTCTCAACATTAGTTTTGGCATAGGGTTGTTATTCTTTGTAGTTTCGGCGTTTCTGATGTTTATGCCTAAGTTACCGATGTTTAAAAGCGGCGTTAAAATAGCGGCTGCAGGTGCAGTGTTTGCGATTTTAGTTGTTATGTTTGGTTCGTAAATGTACTGAGTTGCGGCAAAGTCGCTTGTAACTAATACGTTGAATGATGTTTAAAAAAGGCCTGAAATTATAATGATTTTCAGGCCTTAATTTTAATAGTCTTTCAATTAATTTACAGTGTTTTTACTAGCTAAAGTTTCGTTAACCACTTTATCTTGCCCATCTAAACTATGCCTAGAGTGATATTTACCGACCGGTAGGGTCGTTACAACTGAGTAGTTTACCTGTCTTGCGATGGGCACATAATCAGTTATGGCTGTGCTTATTGCTGTGCTAATAATATCAGCCAACAAATTTCCACTATTTCCCGAGGTATTGATCACCACAACGTTTTTGTAGTTCCACAAAGATTCGTTGGTTGAGGTTGATATAAGCTCGAAATCGGCTCCAACTGTAACGTTTCCACCCGTCACATAATAGTTCGTGTCCCATTGATTGATAGTAACAAAAAGTACCGCATCAGCCCCGAACATAGTTTTAAACTTTGCAGGTTCAACGCCTTTCAATTGCTCGCCATCAACGACGCCTTCTACAGCCAACATCATTTCGATCATGGGGATAGGCATAACATAGTATCCCGCCTCAGCTAGTGGCTGAGCGATAGTGGTCGAATAGAGTTCTGGAGCGTCTGCTGCCGTTGAACGATTGATTGCTGGTACTACAAGGATTGAATTTGTATCCTGTTGGTACATCTTTGGATAAGCTTCGCTTTTCGTTAAAATGGTAGGTGTCGCACAACCAACTAAATGGGCGATAATGAATAATGAAAAAAGTCTAGTTAGTTGACGCATTATTGACCTCCATCTTTTCAATCATGGTTAACATTGTTCTCACCATTATCGCCGATTCTGGAAACAACGCTTCTTCCTGTTTTAAAAACTGTTTCGCGCCGTTGAGATTGTTAGCGTCTAATTCTAATTTTGCCAACTCAGCGTAGATACCAGGAGGTATTTTTTTATTCTTACGAGCCGCATTTTCGATGATATCTAACAGAGCTGCTTTATGTTGACTTAAACTATCAGTAGAGGGTTCATGTTTATAGTCGTACGCAGTTTCAGAATAGTCTCCCCAGTAATAAATTGTTTTAGGTGCCGCACAAGCACCTAAAAATACGACTAAAACTCCCACGCAAGTGTTTCTAATTATTTTTCTCACGGAACATTTACCTCGAATACATTTCCATTGGTGACGTAAATTTTACGTTTTACTACCGTTTTATCATTTCTAACTATTTCGATTAGATGCGTACCTGAGCTTATTTCAAACTTGGTCACTAAATTTCCATCAATTTTAAATTTATCTGCTTGTTGCAGACTAATCTGTTTTCCATCAATCGACAGTGACCCCGAAGCAATATTACCAGTCAGTTGCAGATAAGCTTTGTCGTCTAATTGTTTTACTTCGCTAAAGCTGCTGCTACAACCCGCTAAAAAAACTGCAAATATGAATGCTACTAATAATTTCATTTCTTACTCCTCACCTTCTAAAACAACAATTTGATCCAAAGTTGATGCATCTATGCTTCCTGATACTACCTCGGTAAGTGAGAGTGCGTTTTGTCCAGTTCCAATGAAATCAATAACTTTGATAGTGGCAACTTGTTTTCCTGGTAGCTCAATCATCATTCCACTCTGGGGATTTTTCACTTGCTTCCCCTTGGTTTTTACAACAAATTTATCACCAGTTTGAATTCCTTGGTCTTCGCCACCCGTCATTAAGTACATACCATCTTGCTGTGCGACTATATACGCCTGCCATGGGGCATCCATTAGATTCTCAACAATATTACTAACCAGCTTGGAAATGGCAGCAGATATGGCTCTATCATCTAAACTTGTGTCGTATCCGGCTGTTTCGCCAACGCCAAAAACTCGGTTAGCCTCTGTTCTCGCCTCGCCAGAAGCTTCCTCTGAATAAACAATTTGTCCGGTTTTAGTATTGATAAGTCGGACATTAACGGTCGCGTTTGCAATCTGTATTTTGTTGCGGCTGAAAACACCAACTTCACTGTTTGTTGCACGACCGAATTCGGAAACCGATCCGACAATTAGATAATCAGCACCCACTTTTTCGAGTTGGGTCTGATTTATTTGGCTTTCTTCTTCTAATTCATCTAATTCTTGGCGTTCTAACATTATGAATTTTTGCGTTTCTGTTAAACGGCTAGACAAAATATCTGCAGCTTGTTTACCTAAACGGTCGCCGGAATTATCAATCAAAAAACTATTAGTACGTTTGGTTTCATCTGAAAATCGAGATATTGCCACTACTCTTTTTAGTCCTTTGCTATCAGGCTCTACAATCGATTGGCTAATAACCGGGGAGGAGGCTTCGATTTTGTTTACCGTCCCTCGTGTTGAGCTTGTACAGCCATTTAGTGCCAACCCAATGGATATAACAGCAGAAACAAATACTATCCTTTTCATAACTTCCTCTAACTCATTAATTATTAATAAAAAACAGCTTAAAATATCACAATCTAAAAGCTGATTTTAGTAAAAAATAAAAATGATAAGGTTTGCAGTGATTAAAAAGATGACCTAATGCAATATTGAGGGTATGTTTCAAACGGTTGAAGTAGACGTGTAAGCCAATGGTGTATTGCGCAAAAAATTTTTGGCGGATGTAACTTATTTTCAAAAAAGGCGAAAATACTTAAAATCAAGGTTGACGATATTTAACCAAGTTGCGCGTTTTAAAACGTTTTTGTCAGGGCTTTTGATTGCATTTATGTAAATATAAAAACGAAATATCAGATAAGTCGCGCTACGCTAACACGCCGAATGAATACAATAATCTGGCATTTACATTAATAACTAAACTGACACAGCAGTTTTAATTTTTAACGATTTGGATAAGTAATTAGGAATTATGGGACTTAAATCATTTGTTTATATCTTTATTGGATTAATTGTTGCCGCGGTTGCGATGGTTTGGTTTAGTCAGGATAACTATGACCAGGTTTTTCACGCTGAATATGTGGGAAGCGAAGTGTGTGGTGACTGTCATATTATTAATTACGACGCTTGGTTAAAATCCCCTCATCACAATATTACTCACGCACCCAGCGAAAATACTGTGGTTGGTAATTTCAATAACGGGTCATTCTTCTTAAATACTGACCCCAATAAAACCAGCCCAGCTGTAAAGTCCTTCCGTGAAGGTGATGAATTTTATTTAGCCCTCAAGGATATTAATTCTGAGCAGTACACGCCTTTTAAAATCGATAAGGTTATCGGTTACCAATATCGACAAACTTATCTTACCCAAGAAGAAGGCGGGGTATTGCGGCGATTACCTGTGCAATGGTCGGTGGCCAGAGGAGAGTTTTTTGCTTATTGGAATGAGCAAGAGCAAAGCCCGGAAACTGTTGACGATTTATGGGAACAGATGAAGCCATTAAACTCGGCATGGAATTTATATTGCGCTCGCTGTCACACCACTAATTTACAACAAATAAGCAAAGACCGCGCTCATACAGTGGCTAATGTAAAATGGACTGAAGATGGCGTTGGCTGCGAAGTATGTCATGGCCCTGGCAGTGAACATGTTGATTATATGCAAGACAAACCTGTTAACCGCATGATGTCTTTGGTTAACCTTAAATTGTTCGATGAACCAGTTCCGTACATCATGAATGCAGCTGACCATTCTCAAGGGGTTGCGTTGAGTGTTTGTGCCCGTTGTCACGGTTCAGATATTTTACGTAAACGTATGGACGCTTATCGGACCTACTCTCCAGGTTATGATCATGCGGGCAATTTGAATGACTTGTCTGAGTATTTTACTGAGGCAGAAAGTGTTCCTGGTCGCACATTTCCCACGCTGCAAGTTTGGCCTGATGGACGGCCCAAAGGGCTTGGCACTTTATTTCGAACCTTTGCTGATTCTGCACATTATGAACAAACTGATATGCGTTGTTACGACTGTCATGATCCGCACAATAACAAACAACCTGCTCAATTTGGTATTTTAGAACCAACTGAAGTGAGTAATCAGTTTTGCTTAGAATGTCACCAACCTATACAACAAAATTTGACGGCCCATACCAGACATGCACCAGACACTAAAGGTTCTTATTGTTATGACTGTCACATGCCAAAGAACATGTTGAACCAAGTATCTGGCATAGACTACTTCGTTCGTAGTCACAATGTGGGGACAATACCCAATCCACTGTTGTCGGTTAAAATGGGGCTGGAAAATTCACCCAATGCATGTAACGAATGCCATACTAAGCAATCGCCGCAGTGGGCAGTAGACAAAATGCGAGAATGGGGAATGGACGGCCACTTGGTTGAAACCGACTTGCATTTAAACCGAAATGCCCATTCAGATTTCACCCACTAATGGCAGTTAGAGGAAAAGTTTAGTGACTGATTCTGTTTTATTAGATTTGTCCAAACCCTATGTATTAATCATTATGGGAGTAAGCGGCTGTGGGAAATCGACTATTGCCAATTTGCTCTCACAGCTGTTATCCATAGAGCTGGTCGAAGCTGATGATTTTCATAGTCTTGAGGCAAAAACTCAAATGGCTAAAGGTATCCCGCTCACTGATGAAATGCGTGAACCTTGGATTCAAGGGCTAGTCGAGCATTTAAGTAAAAACAAACAGTCTAGTAAAGTGATGGCTTATTCTGGCTTGAGGAGACAACATCGAGCGCGTTTTCGCTATTTAGAATTACCCTGTTTATTCATCCATCTTATTGCACAGCCCAAAGAATTAGCATCTAGGCTTGAACACAGACAAAACCATTTTATGCCAAGCAGTTTGATTGCCAGTCAATTTGCTGCACTTGAAGACACCTCTGCGGAATCAGATGTGGTTGAAATTGATTCCACTCAATCACCGCAGAAAATTATATTAGAAATTTATAATTTACTCGGTCTTCGTTGACGTTGATACATAAATACCCAGCCCCCAAACAAACCAGCCAAGCACTGAGCAAAAATACCTAGTGGCGTTCTCGCACCCGCGATAAGGGTAATGTCCATAATAGGTTGCATGGCTGTTAGCATGGTAAACAGAGCAACTGCGCCAGCAATGGGATAAAGCCATAATATTGGTTTTGGCCAAACCTTGTTTATCAAAAAGACACACACAAAGGCGATAAATAATCCAACTAAAATAATCGCGCCGTAGGTGGGCAGTAGGCCGAGTAAATCTTTGCCTGAGGCGGATAATCTTGTTTGCCAACTGATAATCACATCAAGCTTAATTAATTCGTGCAGAACGAATTGAGTATGTAAAAGGCTAGCTAAAACAAAACAGCTCAGTGTTGCTGCAATAAAATCGAAAATTAGTTTAATGGTTGCTTTCATAGGATAACCTTGACGTAGTCAACATTAACTAGTCTGCCATTTTAGTTAGAAAAATAACAATCTTTTGAATAGCAGTAGTAAACGGATATCGTCAGCTTAATTCGCATTTTTTCTCAATATGGGTATATTTATGCTTTAAGAGCCTAATCAATTAATTGTTTTTAACCCCAAGGAATTGTTTGTGAAGATTAAATATTTAACGCTGTTGTTATTTTATTTCTTATTCATTAGCATTCCGGTGAATGCAAAGTCGGATTTATTTTCGGTAGAGGAAGTTGTCACTGATTTGGATTATCCTTGGTCGCTTGCATTTATTTCTGAAAGCCAATTTCTGGTTACTCAAAGAACCGGAAGTTTGCGACAAGTAGTCAACTTTACTCTCAGTAAACCTATCGAGGGTTTACCGAAAGACATCTATGTGAATGGTCAAGGTGGCCTGTTAGATGTGGTGCTTCATCCTGACTATGCTCAAAATGGTTGGATCTATCTGTCTTATTCAGCAGGCAGTGATGAACGCAACACCCTCAAAGTAATGCGCGCCAAACTTAAAAATAATCAATTAGTTGATAGCCAAGTTATTTTCACTGTAAAACCTTATCGAAATACCCCTGTACATTACGGTGGCCGATTGGCTTTCTTAGACGACAATTCGTTGTTGATTTCTTCTGGCGATGGCTTTGACTTTCGCGAAAATGCACAACGTGTGAATAATCAGATGGGAAAAATTCTACGAATTTTGGATGATGGTCAGATACCAGATGACAATCCATATATCGGCGAAACTGAAAAGAATCTTGCCCACTCTGTATATTCGTTAGGGCATCGCAACCCACAAGGTTTAGTCTATGATCCCATTCGAAATCTCGTTTTTTCAAATGAACATGGTCCTGCAGGCGGCGATGAAATAAATATCATTAGAAAAGGTGAAAACTATGGCTGGCCGATTATTACCAACGGTAAAGATTATTCAGGTGCGTTAATTACGCCATTTAAAAAATATCAAGGAATGCGACAACCATTAGTGGATTGGACTCCTTCTATCGCGCCATCGAGCATAACTGTCTACGATGGCATGATGTTTCCACAAATGCGCGGCGATTTTTTGGTTAGTAGTTTGAAGTCGAAAGAAATTCTTTGGATTCAAATGCAACAGAACAAAGTGGTTGGGCAGCAATCTCTACTCTCTGAGCTAGGTTACCGATTCAGAGATGTTAAAGTGCATCCAGACGGCTCTTTGTATATACTGGTAGACAGCCAAAAAGGTAAAATATTACGGGTGACTGCAAATCGCTAAAGGCTGATTTGAGGTAGTTCGGAAATAATTAATTATGATAAATGTATATAGATTCTGTGTATGCTGACTATCAT
This sequence comes from Aliiglaciecola sp. 2_MG-2023, assembly GCF_030548145.1. Classification (NCBI taxonomy): domain Bacteria; kingdom Pseudomonadati; phylum Pseudomonadota; class Gammaproteobacteria; order Alteromonadales; family Alteromonadaceae; genus Aliiglaciecola; species Aliiglaciecola sp. 2_MG-2023. Next base: position 61,988 of record NZ_JAUORY010000022.1, on the reverse strand, counting down.
TAAATAATCATTGTGAATGATTCAATTTTTCACGGTTTACCTTTATACTGTCGCCAATATTTCTCTATATTCATAATTTAAAAGGACCATAAAGTGTTAGAAGCTTATCGTAAACACGTAGAAGAGCGTGCCGCTGAGGGTATCCCCCCTAAACCATTAAATGCAGAGCAAGTTGCTGGTTTAGTTGAATTATTGAAAAATCCTCCTGCTGGCGAAGAAGAGTTCTTGTTAGAGTTATTATCTGAACGAGTTCCTCCTGGTGTTGATGAAGCCGCTTATGTGAAAGCTGGTTTCTTAGCCGCTATAATCAATGATGAAGCGACTTCTCCGTTGATATCAAAAGATGCTGCAATTCAATTGTTGGGCAACATGCACGGTGGTTATAACATCGTAACTTTGGTTGAAGCTTTGGATAACGAAGATTTAGCAGAGTTGGCGGCTGAAGAGTTGAAACACACTTTGTTGATGTTTGATGCATTTCACGATGTTGAAGAAAAATCAAAAGCTGGAAACAAATATGCCAAAGACGTGATTCAATCTTGGGCTGATGCAGAGTGGTTCACATCTCGTCCAGACTTACCTGAAAAGATCACTTACTCAGTATTTAAAGTTACCGGTGAAACCAATACCGATGACTTGTCACCAGCACCAGATGCATGGTCTCGTCCTGATATTCCTTTGCACGCACGCGCTGCATATAAGATGACTCGCGATGGTTTAACGCCTGAAGTGCATGGCGAAATCGGTCCACTTAAACAAATTGAAGAAGTTAAAGCAAAAGGTCACCCTGTTGCTTTCGTCGGTGACGTTGTAGGTACGGGTTCTTCTCGTAAATCAGCAACCAACTCGGTTCTTTGGTTCTTCGGTGAAGATTTACCTGGCGTACCAAATAAACGTGGTGGCGGTGTTTGTATCGGTGGTAAAGTTGCACCTATTTTCTTCAACACAATGGAAGATGCTGGCGCGCTAGTGTTTGAAGCTGACGTTGACAAAATGAACATGGGCGATGTTATTGATATCTACCCACTAGAAGGTCGTATCACTAACGCTGAAACCGGTGAAGAACTTGCCAAGTACGAATATAAATCTGACGTCTTGTTAGATGAAGTTCGTGCTGGCGGTCGTATTAACTTGATAATCGGTCGTGGTTTAACGGATAAAGCTCGTGAATCCCTTGGACTTGGTACTTCAGACTTGTTCCGCAAGCCTGTTCAACCAACTGATACCGGTAAAGGTTATACACTTGCACAAAAAATGGTTGGTAAAGCATGTGGCGTAGAAGGTATACGTCCAGGCACATATTGCGAACCTAAAATGACAACAGTGGGATCTCAAGACACCACAGGTCCTATGACCCGTGATGAACTTAAAGATCTGGCTTGTTTAGGTTTTTCTGCAGATTTAACTATGCAGTCTTTCTGTCACACTGCGGCTTATCCTAAGCCAGTAGATATCGACACTCAGCACACTCTGCCAGACTTCATTATGAATCGTGGCGGCGTATCACTGCGTCCAGGTGACGGTATCATTCACTCTTGGTTAAACCGCATGTTATTGCCAGATACTGTAGGTACTGGTGGTGATTCTCATACACGTTTCCCAATGGGTATTTCATTCCCAGCCGGTTCTGGTTTGGTTGCTTTCGCAGCTGCTACAGGTGTAATGCCGCTTGATATGCCAGAGTCTGTTTTGGTTCGTTTTAAAGGTAAAATGAAGCCAGGTATCACGTTACGTGATTTGGTTCATGCAATTCCTTTATACGGTATCAAGCAAGGTCTATTGACCGTTGCTAAGAAAGGCAAGGTAAACGCATTCTCTGGTCGTATTCTTGAAATTGAAGGTCTTGATGGACTAACAGTTGAGCAAGCGTTCGAATTGTCAGATGCGTCTGCGGAGCGTTCTGCTGCAGGCTGTACTATCAAGCTGTCTAAAGAATCTATCGCTGAATACCTAACGTCTAACATCACTATGCTACGTTGGATGATCAATGAAGGTTATGGTGACCCTCGTACTCTTGAGCGTCGCGCACGTAAGATGGAAGAGTGGCTAGCTAATCCAGAACTTATGGAAGCTGACAAAGACGCTGAGTATGTTGAAACCATTGAAATTGATCTTGATGAGATCAATGAGCCAATCCTATGCTGCCCGAACGATCCTGATGATGCTAAAACCTTATCTGACGTTGCTGGCGCAAAAATTGATGAAGTATTCATCGGTTCTTGTATGACCAACATCGGTCACTTCCGCGCTGCAGGTAAGTTACTTGAGCAATTCAATAAAACCTTGCCTACACGTTTGTGGATATCTCCACCAACGAAGATGGACAAAGCAGTATTGATGGATGAAGGTTACTACAATATATATGGTCGAGTGGGCGTACGTACTGAAATGCCTGGTTGTTCTTTGTGTATGGGTAACCAAGCGCGTGTACTTGCTAATTCAACAGTACTATCTACATCGACTCGTAACTTCCCTAACCGTTTAGGTGATGGCGCTGATGTATATTTGTGTTCTGCTGAGCTTGCTGCTGTAGGTGCCATTGTTGGCCGTATTCCTACAACTGCTGAGTACATGGAATACGCGAACAAGATTGAATCTATGTCAGGAGACGTGTTCCGCTACTTGAACTTCGACCGTATCGAAGAGTTTAAGAAAGCCGAAGATGCAGCTAAAGAGAAAATCATCCCTGCGCTAAATATTGCGTAAATAAGCCATGCAATACTAAGCAAGGTTTATGTAAATACAAAAACCGAACGTAATCTTTGATTCGTTCGGTTTTTTTATGCATGCTATTTATTAGTTGATTGAATTGGCTGACACTGAAGAAGTTTAAATGAACACTAATATCTGTGTTTTTATCTATTTTGCCAAGCTTAGGGAAAGGGAACTAAATACTGCCGATAAGCTCCAATTAGCACAATTTTAATCGAAAAAATTAGAGACTATTAATGAAGACCATATTGTTAATGTTAGTATTAGTAAGCCTAAACGCGTGCACAGCAAGTTCGACCAAAGAATTTTTGGGGCATGCGGCAGCAAATGCTGCAGATACTCAAGTAGGCTATAACCAACAACAGTGTTTTACAGTAAAAAACCAATGTGTTCAGGGGCATTATGAAACCTGGCAAACAAGTGATGGCGTTGAAGGGTGTTCATGCAAAAATTTATGATTAAAAATGTATATGCGGCAGTATTATTTATTTCCGCTTCCGTTCTATCATTGGCTGCCACAGCGGTCGAATTTGAAGAAGCAACAGTGCAAGTTGCTGACACAGTATTAACTGTGGAGTACGCCAAGTCTTTTGAGCAACGTGCCACAGGTTTAATGTATAGAGAAGAACTGTGCGAAAGTTGCGGCATGTTATTCAAATATTCCCAACCACGTATCGCGGGTATGTGGATGAAAAACACCTTCATTCCCCTTGATGTCGCCTTTATTGATGAAAAAGGCAAGATAACGGACATTAGAGGTATGCAACCACATGATTTAACCTCAATCAATTCTTCAACTAAAGTGCTTTACGCGTTAGAGATGAATATAGGTTGGTTTGCAAAACACAATGTTAAAGTAGGGCACTTTGTACAAATTCAGACACCCTAGTAAAGCAAAAGCTAGTGACTTTGTTATTTAATGGTGCCGTAAATGAAGTTAATCCGGAGTATGGTTGATGAAATACACTGGCAGTTGTCACTGTAAAGCAGTTCAGTTTGAAGTGGAGTCTGAAGAGCAAGTCGAAGTAGAGGATTGCAATTGTTCCGTATGCAGTAAGTTCGGTTTTTTGCATCTGATTGTTCCTAAGCAGCACTTCAATTTAATCTGCGGTGAACAGTTCCTAACTGAATACAGATTCAATACTGGTGTTGCAAAGCACAACTTCTGCAAAGTTTGTGGCGCTAAGCCATTTTATATTCCACGCTCAAACCCAGATGGCGTTGATGTGAATGTTCGATGCTTAGACACTAAACCTGCTGAAATCACAATCGTTCCTTTCGATGGACAAAATTGGGAAGATAATGCCGCTAAACTTGCCCATAAGAGTAAATTGAATTAAGCAGCAAGCATATTCGGTTTTTACTAAACAGTTCTATCATTTCATCTAAAGGTAATTCAGAAATATCCATTTTGAATTGTTATATAGAAAATGTAGATAATTATTCAGTTGAAAAATGCATAGTCAATTCAAAACTAATCGAAGGAAATTGCTATTTATTACTTTTAAATAAGTTTATATCTGTTAATTTACTGCGATTATTTTCAAAGAGGATCTAGCGTGACAATTCCTGACCTTAACATCGCCAAGTTTGGTGGCACTAGTGTGGCAAATTATGCCGCAATGCAAAACTGCGCAAAGATTATCGCTGCTAACCCTTCTACTCGCGTGGTAGTTGTTAGTGCGTCTGCTGGTGTTACCAATCATCTAGTTAGCTTATCAAATACAGCATTGACTCATGCACAGATAGCGCAAATTCTTGAGCAGATCAAAACGATTGAAAATGGAATTGTTGCTCAGCTTGCTAAACCAGATGAAGTAACTGAAAAATTAAGCTCTTTATTTGACGCTATGGAAGCATTAGCTTTTCACGAAGAGTTGTTGCATCGCGATGATCTGAAAGATGGTTTGTTATCATTTGGCGAACGTATGTCATCTTTATTGATTACCGAAGTATTAAAAGAGCAGGGCGTGAATGCGGAAAACTTTGATGCCCGCAATGTTCTGCGAACCAATTCCGTATTTGGTGAAGCTGTTCCACAAATCGATGAAATTAAAGCTTTAGCAAGCCAAGTAATGAAGTCTGAGTTAGCTGAAAAAGTTTATGTCACTCAGGGGTTTATTGGTGCTGATGAGCAAGGCCGAACTACCACTTTAGGTCGCGGAGGAAGTGATTTCACTGCGGCTTTATTAGCTGAAGCTTTGGATGCGGTTAGTTGCGAAATTTGGACAGATGTTGTTGGTGTGTTCACAACAGATCCGCGAATTACTGATGCAGCCAGACCACTTCCAGAATTGAGTTTCGATGAAGCGGCCGAAATGGCCAACTTCGGTGCCAAAGTGCTGCATCCTGCTACCATGGAGCCAGCGCTGCGTAAAAACATTAAGGTGTTTGTAGGCTCGAGCAAAGAACCAGAGAAAGGCGGAACTTGGATAGTACGAGATTGTGTAAATGAGCCGCCTTATCGCGCTATTACACGTCGTAAGCAACAAGTGATGGTGACTGTGAAAACACCTAAAATGATGCATGCTCAAGGTTTCTTGCAGCAGGTATTCACTATTATTGCTAAGCACAGCTTAAGTGTCGATTTGGTAACTACTTCTGAAATAGCAGTATCCTTTACCTTAGATAATCCAACTAACTCCGTTGCGGAAAGACTTAATCGCGAAACACTTGATGAATTGCGTGACTTCTGTGAGGTGGTGGTTGAAAGCGATTATGATTTAGTAACAGTGGTGGGTAACAATATGCATAGTGCCGCTGGCGTATCCGCAAAAATATTTTCTTCGGTTAGAGATTATAATTTACGGATGATTTGCTACGGTGCTAACCCCCACAATATGTCATTCCTAGTGCATCAGGATGACAGTACTGAAATTGTCAAGGAATTGCATCGTTCACTATTCGAATGATGGTTTAGCAATTAATAAACTGAAATAAAAAAAACGCTGCATTTTATGCAGCGTTTTTATTTTTGTATCGTCTGATTTTAGTTTGCCATTTTAGACTCTAAATTGTTGAATAGAAGCCTGCAATTCTTCAGCTAAACGGGCAACTTCTTCACTTGAGTCTGCGGTTTGCTGTGCGCCAATCGAGGTTTCTTCAGCAATCCCAACAATATTTTCCAGCTTCTCACTAATTTCTTGAGATACCACGTTCTGTTCTCTAGCAGATTGCTCAATTTGGCTACTTACATCATGTGCTCTATGCACAGCTTCGGTAATTAGATCAAGAGCTTGGGTCGCTTTTTCTGTTTCCTCTACACAGACAGTTGTTTGTTCTTTGCCTTGGTTCATTACCATCACCGCTTTTTCAGCGCCTGCTTGCAGAACTTCAATCATGTCGTTAATTTCTTGCGTAGACTTTTGCGTACGACTCGCTAACGTACGAACTTCGTCAGCCACTACCGCAAAACCTCTACCATGCTCTCCGGCTCTAGCTGCCTCTATCGCCGCGTTCAATGCTAGTAGGTTAGTTTGGTCAGCTACACCGCGAATTACGTCTAAGATACCACCTATGCTCGCGCTATCTTGATGAAGTTTATTAATTACATTGGCAGCATCGTCGACATCAACTGCAAGCTTTTCAATGGTCATTTTATTGTTTAACGAAATACCTTTTACTTTTTCAGCTTCAACATCGGCATGGCGAATTTGATTCAAGGTATCTTCAGCGCTTTGCGTAACCATTTGAGATGTGCTGTGCATTTCTGTGGTTGCTGCGGCCACTTGAGCAACTTGAGATTTCTGATTCTGAATCGAGTGCGTGGTTTGTGCGGTCACAGTCGACGTTTCTTCTGATGCCGCGGCCAATTGAGATGCGCGTGTACTTATTCCAGTGATTAACGTTTTTAGGCTATCGATTAGGTTGTTGACGCTGGTGGCCAATTCTCCAAATTCGTCATCTGAACTATCGTCTAACTTGCGGGTTAAGTCACCTGAAGAGACGACATGTAGAACTTCATTGACCTTTCTAAGTGGCACTGTTATGGCTCTTACGCTGGCCCATCCTATCCATGCTGCTAAAACGGCAGAAACGATTATTAGCACAATAATCACAGTTGTACCCATGGCCACACGATTTGCTACTTGGTCCTTCATCTCGTTGGTTTTTTCTTCAGCTACTTTCAGCAGCGCATCTAATTCTGCAATTGCTTGTTGAATATTTTCTTCTGAAGACGCTAACGCCTCAGATGCCGCTAACTGACTGTTTAATCGAGTTACTTGGGTGTTAAGTAAACCGTCTGAAGCAGTGACTGAGCTAATAACAGAATTAACCAGGTTGGTGATTTCTTGCATAGTGCCGCTGTCATCTCGGTTTCCTGCTAGTGATTGCATTTCTGCTAACTGGTCTGAAATTTGGCCTATGACTAACTCTACTTCATTACCAATAGTGTCGGCGCGAACCAAATTTTCGGTTTTGATATAATCTGCACTCACCGTTAGAAGTGATAATAATGAGGTTTCTAATTTACTGCCAATCTCAGCAGCTTCGCTTAATTGAGCGTTGGATTGCACACTATCTAAATCAGCAAAATCTAGCAATAACATGGAAGAGTCATCTGAATTATCTTCAACACTTTCTACGATATCGCCAAGTCTTGCCCCTTCGTCTAAATAGGCTTTTCGGCTTTCAAACATATTACTGACATTGCTAGTATATTGTTGGTAAATGCCTTCTACGTTTTGCAATGCTTGACTAAAAATTGGGTCTTTACTGACTTTACCTTTGATCATCGTCACTTCGTTTTGGAAGTTAGATTCACTTGTACGCAAATTTTCTAGTTGTGTGTTTAAGGCTTCGGAATTGGTTTCGTAATAACCAGCAACCGTCAGTCTACCCATATTTAGAAACGAAATTTTAAGTTGATTACTGGCGTTTAAAGTGGGGATGGCTAAGGTGTTTACTTCATCAGTTGCAGAATCAATCGAATTAAAATTAAATAGCGAGGAAACACCTATCACCAGTAGTAAAACAGAAATAAGCGTAAATCCGCCTATTACCCTCATTGCGACTGATATTTTCATTTAGTAATTCCTCTGTTTTATTGATCTTTTTATTCTAATATTCGTGAAGATCAAATTGTTAACAATTCTGCATTAAGTGTGTCAAATTTTGACAGAAATGTCATAAATTTAGTTACACAACTTTTTAACAAGTAAAATCAGTTTATCACTGGTTTTCCACAAACATAATGACTAAATGATTTGATACGTACATCAAATGATTATTAAGTATAATCTGCACACTTTTTTTGTTGCTGAGTTTGGTATTCTCGCCAGTCATCGGCGGCTTAAAAGCCTTTGCAAAGATATTGATATCTCAACCAAACTCCATGTTATTAACTAAATCTGATGCTGTCTTCAATTATCGACATTTGTATATGATTCTTTAGAAAGGAAATTTGTGCATGAGTCGGCAGAGTTAACGATTTGTATTTTGAACACTAATTCTTTGTTCGCTCTCCAGACAATATAATGTCATGGTGTTTCCCCATACGAAGCCTGTGTCTAAACCGATAAATTGTTTCGATTGGGTTTGTCCCATTAACGTTGCCCAATGTCCAAAAATAACACGCTGACTTTTTTTGAGTTTTTGATTATTTACTGCAAACCAAGGTTTTAATGATGTGTTGAATTTGTTAGGCGCGCACTTAGTTTCAAATTCTAAGGTGTTAAGTTTTTTAAGATAGCGCATACGAGTAAAAGCATTGATGATAAACCTTAGTCTATCCATGCCCAATAATTGCTCATTCCAACGATTTGGTTCAGCGCCATACATAGATGCTAGCATATGTAAGTAGTCAGGACCGGCGAGAACAGCAGAAACCTCATCACTTAACTCTACGGCTTTTTTAAAAGACCACTCAGGATATAAACCGGCATGACTTATTAATGTCTCTTTATTGATGCGCAAGGCCAATGGTTTTGTTCTTAACCAGTTAGCGAGTTCCTGTGCTTTGTCAGAGCGTAGTAGGGGACCTAAAAAGTCACTCCGCTTAGCTACTTTTAATTGTCCTAAAATCGCAAGGAAATGTAAGTCGTGATTGCCTAAAACCGTATCGAATGCTTCACCAAGAGAGTTGAGAAACATTAAGGTGTCAAGAGAGTCGGGTCCTCTAGCAACAAGATCGCCTACCGCCCAAAGTTTGTCATTGGCAGGGTCAAACTTTACTTTATCAAGCAGTTGCCGAAGACCAGAGTAACAACCTTGAATATCACCAACTACGTAATTAGACATAAGTTTTGCGAAGAGCCTGTTTGACTATTAATTAAGAACGTTTGAATCAGCTAATCTAAATACGTCTATAGGTACTTTAACCAATTCATTCTGTGCATCTTTAAATTCGTAGTGCCCCTGCATAGTGCCCACTGGCGTGTCTAAAATAGCACCGCTGGTGTATTGATAATGTTCGCCTGGTTTTATTACCGGTTGTTCTCCGACAACACCTTTGCCTGAAACTTCCGATATATCCCCATTTCCATCAGTAATTAACCAGTAGCGATTTAGTAGGGTAACTTCATCTTTACTGTTATTAGTGATCGTTATTTTGTACGCAAACGCATATTTTTCCTCGGTTTCAGGAAATCTATCTTCAAGATATTGAGTGTGCACATCAATGCAAATATCATTAGCATCCATTATTTTTTAAGACTCTTGTTGAGAAAGGAAGTTGGCCACGGTTGCGAAGTCTGCAAGACTTAGGTTTTCTGCTCTTAACTCAGGATTGATACCTAGGCCTTCAAGCTGTTTTTCTTCAATTAATTTTTTTAAACTATTACGGATGGTTTTTCTGCGCTGGTTAAATGCTTGAGCGCACACTTGGTTTAGCATTTTCTGTTCGATGACCTCAACCGGTTTTTGGGTATGAGGTAACAGTCGTACCACAGCCGAATCGACCTTCGGAGGAGGATTGAAAGCGCTAGGCGGTACATGTAAAACGGGAATAACTTGGCAGTGATATTGCGCCATAACAGACAATCTGCCATAGTTTTTTTCACCGGCCTTAGCCGCTAATCTATTCACTACTTCTTTTTGCAACATAAAGTGCATATCTTTGATTTTGTTGGCAAAAGAGAAGAGATGAAACATTAGAGGAGTTGATATGTTATAGGGCAAGTTCCCAAAAACACGCAGTGGATTTTGCTCATCACATAATTCGGAGAAATCAAATTTAAGTGCATCAGCCTCGATCACATTCAATTTTTTCGAAATAAATGGATGTGATCTGAGTCGGTTTGCCAAATCTCGGTCTAGTTCGACTACATTGAGTTTGCTGATGTGCTCACACACAGGTTCAGTAAGTGCCGCCAATCCAGGACCTATTTCAACTAAGTTCTCTCCCTCTTGGGGATGAATTGCCGAAACAATCTGATCAATAATGTAAGCATCATGTAGAAAGTTTTGCCCAAAGCGCTTACGGGCGGTGTGGCCTAAGTGTTGTTTACTCATATACGTTTTACTGCCAATTTTAACGCGTCATTAATCGCACACTCAAAACTTCCAGAGTTTGCTTCACCTGTTCCAGCTAAATCTAAAGCAGTGCCATGGTCAACAGATGTGCGAATGAAGGGGAGACCCAAGGTGGTGTTAACTGATTTGCCAAACCCTTTGTATTTCAATACGGGTAAGCCTTGGTCATGAAACATGGTTAAAATAACGTCTGCTTGCTGCATGTACTTTTCTTGAAACATTGTATCTGCTGGCAATGGGCCGGTGATTTTAAGTCCTTGTTCGCGTAATTCATCTAACGCTGGAATAATAATATCTATTTCTTCGCGTCCTAGATGCCCATCTTCACCAGCGTGGGGATTTAATCCACAAACAAAAATATGTGGAGTGGGTATCCCAAACTTGAGCTTCATATCAGTGTGCACAATGTGTAATACTTTATGCAGTCTTTCTCGAGTGATTGCTTTTGCTACATAGGCTAATGGGATATGAGTGGTAGCCAATACTACTCTCAGCCCCTCAGTAGATAGCATCATAACTACGTCTTGGGTGTTTGATTGACTAGCAAAATACTCTGTATGTCCACTAAATGAAATACCGGCCTCATTGATGATGCCTTTGTTTACTGGACCTGTTACTACCGCGTCAAACTCTTGGTTCATATTTTTAGCACAAGCTTGGCGCAATGTTTCTACAACGTATAAACCATTTTTGGCGTCCAATTGCCCCGCCACGACTTTAGATTTGGTCGGGATATCGATGATGTACAGTTGACCAGGTGCTTGCACTTGGACTACATCGCTTTTGTAGTTGAGCAAAGTCAAAGGTAGGTTAAGCATAGCCGCACGTTCGGTTAACATCGTACGGTCAGCAAAAACAACTAATTGGGCATCCCATTTATTTTGAGCCAGCTGAATAATCAGATCTGGCCCTACTCCGGCAGGTTCACCTGGCGTGATCGCAATCTTGAAAGGCAATTTAACTTCCTAATTCATTTGAAGGGTCTAACACTTCTATGTAAGCAGCGTCGCGCATTTCCCTTAACCAAGCATCCGTTTCTTCAGAAAATTTACGATTAAAGATAAGCTGATAAGCTTTGTCTTCTTTACGTTTATCGGTCGCATCGTCAACACGTTTACCAATCATTTGTACTAAGTGCCAGCCGTGTGAAGAGCGGAAAGGTTGACCAATTTCATCTGCTTCTAAATTAGCTAAAGCATCTCTAAATGCTGGAACGTATATATTTGGATCGTTCCATCCTAGTTCACCGCCTTTAATCGCTGAGCCAGGATCTGCTGAATGTTCTTTAGCAAGCTCTTCAAATGTAGCATCACCGGCGATGATTTGTTTACGATACTCTTCTAATTTTTGTTTCGCTTTTTCGTCACTTAAGATTACTGAAGGTTTGATTAGAATATGTCTAGCGTTGACCTCTTGTACTTTGACAACTTCGATTCCACGTAAATCTTTTACTTTTAAGATATGGAACCCTGCACCACTTCGAATCGGCCCAACGATTTCATCTTTGCCTTTATCTTGAACCGCTTCAGCGAAAAGTGTTGGCATAGAGTTGATGTTCATCCAACCTAAGTCACCGCCTTCTAGTGCTTTTGAACCAGAAGAAGAGGCTATCGCAATCCGTGTGAAGTCAGAGCCACTGTTGAGTAACTCCAGTACTTTATCTGCGGTTGATTTCGCTTTTGCAATGTCTTCGTCTGTAGGCTGAGGAGGAAATCCAATCAAAATGTGCCCTAAGTTGTATTCCGCCTGTTCTGCGCCTTGTTCATCAATTAACTTGACTAGGTTTTCGATTTCTTGTGGTGTGATATAAACTCTTCTGCGTACATTTGCACGTCTAACTTCTTGGGTAATCAGCTCTTTGCGGATGTCTTCACGATAGACTTCAAAAGGAATACCATCTTTGGCAATAGCTGCTCTAAACTGCTCCATCGACAAATTGTTATTTGACGCAATGCCGGCAATGGTTTGATCAAGTTGAGGATCACTGATTTGTATCCCCATTTTTTCAGCCATTTGAGTTTGTAAGTTATCAGTGACTAATTTTTCAATAGCTTGCGTGCGCAGAGCACGGTCTGACGGTAAAGTTTGATTATTGGTTTCTGCATTGCGTTTCACTTGTTCTACCAATGCATCTATTTCACTTTCTAAAATGACACCTTGATCGACAATAACGGCTACTTTATCTAACGAAACCTGTTGTGCCACACTTTGAAAGGTAAGAAGTGTGGTTAAAGCTATAGCGACGACTAATAATTTCATGTTTATTACTTTTACTCAAAACGTTGTGAAAATGCCCTCAATTTGGACATTATATCTGTTATTAATTTATCAGGTAAGATTGGCGATAACCAAAAAGACCATCTTCGAGCATATCTCGGCGACTCGTTCGTGCTTCACCACCGGTGAATTTAAAGCTAAATTTCAAATTAACACTGGTCTCAAATTCCTGTGTATCTTCTAATCCACTGTCATCATATCGGTTACTTAAGTACCTTTGTCCAACAATGCTAATTGCCCAACAACAAGACTCGTACTGAATACCAGTGTATGTTTCGATGGTACGTTGAGTGTTTAAATCTTTATACCATCTACCGACCCAATGCCAATTTTTTGCTAATGGCCAGCTCGCAGTGAGCCCCATTTGATCAATTTTTTCGCCCGATAAATTACGCACAAACCTGTGATTCAATTGAAATATTTTATCTTCGCTTAATTGATATTCCAATGAAATACTGCTGCGCTCTACCTTATCAGTTTTAGTCGCAATCTGTATTTCTGAATGTGCAAACCATTTACTGCCAATTTGCCAATCCAACTCAGATGCCAACGCAGATTTATCTTCATCTTTGCTGGCCGCGACAACACGGTTATCTTTGAGATAGAAAATTTGACCTAAACTAAGGGCAAATTGTTCCCGACTATTTTCATCTAAAATTCTAGTGGTTAAACCTACCGTAACCTGATTGTTGTCACTAATTCTGTCGAGACCTGTAAATTCTTGTCCACGGAACAAACCATTAAAGTCATTTAGTAAGCGAGTTGTGTCATACAATCCTATTTGGTTTTGGTCTTCGTAACTAGTATACAAGTACTGAATTTTTGGTTCTAATGTTTGCCGCAATTCATTGTCAAACCACTCAATATCTTTTTCGAAATGTAACGCACCAAATAAACGCCCTTGGGCTAATGAGCGGTTAGTGCGCTCTGCAAGCTCGGTTCCTTCGATATTATCTTGGCGATAATAGGTGTTAAACAAGGTAGCTTCTGCTAAAAATTCGCCCCAATGAGCACGTAACGGTAAGGCCAGGCTGGGCGCAAAATGCAATCGTGTTGCTTGCGGTAAGTCAGATTGTTGGTTCTCAAAATAGGCTAATTCTGAAGCAATGCGAAATTCCAAGCCGGCAAACATATCTGTTTGATAGTTTAACTTCAATTCAGGCATTGCACGATAATTTGTCGGATGGTCGCCTATTATTTCAAAATCTCTGAAACTAAGGGAAAAATCTAAGTTATCACTGTAGTAGTTTAACGCCATTGTTTGATACAAGTGAGTATCTGCGCGATTGTAAAAATCTGAACCAAAGTCGACGATATAGTTATCATCGCTCAACGCGTTGTAATCAATATTTAGGTTCCAATTATCGCCAATGCTGGTGGAGTTCAGTAATCGATAAAAATATCTAGCGTCACTGTCACTTGTGCTTTTGTCATCGTCCAAATATTCAATATTTATTTGTCCGTTGCTATTATCAGTTAGGTACCTGAATTCAGTTTTTAACATCAACCCTAAGTCTGTCATCAAGCGAGGAGTCAAAGTCGCATCGTAATTTTCCGCAATATTCCAATAAAACGGTTGCTCATAATCTAAACCTGTGGTGCTCGAAGTAGTGATTTCGGGAAACAACAATCCGGTTTGACGCTGATCTGAGACTGGAAAAACGAAATAGGGTAAATAAAAAACAGGAATATCTTTCAAGTAAAAAACTGTGTTTACCGCTTCTCCCCAAAGTGCATCCTCTTCAATTTTGATGCTGCTGGCATTTATTTTCCAGTCCTCAGAACCCTCAGGGCAGGTGGTATAACTCACGTCAGTTAATTCTAATCCCACTTGCTGATCGATATCTATGACACCAGCAGAACCTCTGCCACCAAATTGGCGGAGGTGGTATTTAGTATCATTCATTGATAACTGACCGGAGGTGGTATTCAATCTAACGTCGCGACTTTGCACTACCATCAAATCATCGTTGTAGCTAACATCCCCCGAGGCTTTCAATTCCGTTTTGTCTTTGTCTATTGTTGCGTTGTCGGCCAGAATTCGAGCTTTTTCATTATCAATGGTGATATCGCCTTCGAAAGTGGCGTAGCGATTTTGGTTGATTTGGGCACGATTGGCCTTAACTCTTATCTGATCGGCTGAAATAGTTTGGTCAGCAACAAAATCCTCGGTACTAATTGCACAGGAGGAGGTTGGCTGAACTTGAGCTGCAACACTCCCGACAGCGCAGGTCAGGAGTAAAGAAGTGATCTGGTTAATTTGCATACAGGGTCTAAGTTAAATTGCCATGTAGAGGTCGATAATCGACATTAAAAGTGTAAATTTTAAGTGCTTGAACATGATTTACCAATAAACTTCCCAAAAAATACACCACAATGGATTTCCTTTGATCTATTATGCTTTCGCATTGGCTATATTTATACCACAAATATGAGGTAAAACGTGACACAAATAGTGCAAACCAAGAAGGCATTGTTACAATGGATAAATTCTTCCACAGAGTTTAGATGTCAGAAAATAGAAATGATTTTTGGCGATGCAAGTTTTCGTCGCTATTTTCGCTTTTGGGATGAATTGAGTCATACCTCAATCATTGCCGTAGATGCACCGCCAGAATACGAAGACAGTTCAAAATTTGTTAATCTTGCCAATGCCTATTTTCAACATCATGTCATAGTACCAAAAGTGTTAGCGCATAATCCTGAACTTGGTTTTTATTGCTTACAAGATTTTGGTGATAAGCAATTCAGTCAAGCATTAAATCCGGATACCATGCAGGTGTTATACACCAATGCCCTTAATCAAATTCCTGCAATTCAGTCTTGTGTCGTTGCAAATGGACAATCTTTACCATTTTATGACGACGAATTGTTGCGGAAAGAAAAATACATCTTTACCCATTGGCTAATTGAGGTGCATTTAAACATCAAGCTAACAAAAAGCCAAATGGATAGCGTCGATAAATCCTATGAATTTTTGCATCAAGCATTCAAATCTCAACCACAAGCAGGCGTACACAGAGATTTTCATAGTAGAAACTTGATGTTATTAGCCAACGGCGATATTGGTGTCATTGATTTTCAAGATGCGGTAATCGGCCCAATTACTTATGATGCAGTTTCGTTATTGAGAGATTGTTATCAAAAATGGCCACCAGATCAGGTTGAATTGTTACTGCGCCACTTTCACCAACAATTTTATTCTCAATATCAATGGCAAGATTTTACCTATTGGTTTGATCTCACTGGAATTCAGCGACACCTCAAGGCTAGCGGGATATTCTGTCGGCTTTTTCATCGTGATGGCAAAGATGGCTATCTGTCACACATTCCACGAACCTTAGATTATATTCTTGAAGTGGGGGCAAATTATCCAGCATTAGCAGACTTGGTTGGATTAATAGAAAACACCATTAAACCCAAATTATTGGAGTTGACTAAGTGAAAGTAGCAATGATTTTGGCTGCCGGGCGGGGAGAGCGAATGCGCCCCCTCACGGATACCACACCTAAACCACTGTTAACTGTAAAAGGTAAAGCATTAATTGAATTGCATTTGGAAAAGTTGGCCTTAGCTGGTTTTCAACATGTGGTGATAAATCATGCTTGGCTTGGAGAGCAAATAGTCGCATTTTTGGGTAATGGTGAGCGTTACAACCTGCAGATTCATTATTCAGCAGAAACCAGCGCACTAGAAACCGCTGGTGGAATTATCAATGCCTTGCCACTGCTGAAGTCGTGTTTACAACAGCAACGTTACTTTACCGTTATAAATGCTGATATTTATTCAGATTTTGAGTTTAGTTGCCTACCTAATGAGTTAGATGGCAGCAAAGGGCATTTGGTTTTAGTTAATAACCCCCCACATAATCTAAAGGGCGACTTTAATGTAATTGACCACAAAGTCGTGCGTCAGCCACAAAATCAATTCACCTTCAGTGGAATAGCTGTTTATGATGTCGGTTTGTTCGCTAATCTT
Organism: Aliiglaciecola sp. 2_MG-2023; assembly: GCF_030548145.1. Classification (NCBI taxonomy): domain Bacteria; kingdom Pseudomonadati; phylum Pseudomonadota; class Gammaproteobacteria; order Alteromonadales; family Alteromonadaceae; genus Aliiglaciecola; species Aliiglaciecola sp. 2_MG-2023. The sequence goes on along the minus strand of NZ_JAUORY010000022.1, from coordinate 45,548 downwards.
GATGGGCGAAAATCACCATTGGCACCACTACTTTTTGATTTAGCAGAAAAAGGTCAACTTACTGGTCAGCACCATACAGGCATTTGGTTTGATATAGGTACTCCGCAACGTTTAGAACAAATTAATAAGATGGAAGGTTAACAATGCCGATTTGGGGAAAAGTATTAGGAACTGTGTTTGGGTTTATGTTCCGTGGCCCAATTGGAGCTGTGATTGGATTTATAATAGGTCACTTTTTTGATAAGGGGTACAGTCGCGATTTTAATCAAATGGGAGGGTTCAGCCGCTTTTTTACCAGTCAAGATGAGCTGAAGTCCCAAGCCATATTTTTTCATGCTTTGTTTTCCCTGATGGGACACATAGCCAAAGCAGACGGTCAGGTAACTGATTCGGAAATACGCATGGCAACCGCTTTGATGGACCAAATGAATCTGCAGGGCGATACTCGTAAAGAAGCGCAGCAAGCTTTTCGTGAAGGTAAAGCAAATGATTTCCCTGTGGATGAAGTGTTGCGCGAATTTAAAGCTTCTTGCCATGGCAGACGCGATGTATTGCAGGTGTTTTTAGAAATTCTTATCCAAGCCGCTTTTGTTGATGGAAAATTAGATAAAAAAGAGCAGCATTTGTTGGAAAAGGCCGCTCGTCATTTGGGATTCAAAGAGCATGAATTTCTGTATTTACTTTCCATGTACGAAGCGGAAATTCGCTTTCGTAGCGGTCAAGGACGCGGCAACGGCAACCGCGGGCGCTCACACTCGCAACAACCTCACTATTCGCAACAGCAATCGCTTCAAGATGCGTATAAGATTTTAGGGGTGAAAGAAAGTGATGAAGGCAAGACTATCAAAAAGGCTTATCGTAAACTTATGACCGAATACCATCCGGATAAATTAGTTTCCAAAGGTTTACCGAAACAAGCTATTGAGATCGCAAAAAATAAGGCCCAAGATATTCAATCAGCATATGATTTGGTTAAACAAGTCAAAGGGTTCAAATGATATGAAACAAAATAGGGTATATTTGTTGAGTATTTTATCTTCCATCTTGTTAATTGGTGGAGGGTTGACAGGATGTGCAACTACGACAAAGGAACAGTCTCAAGATATTCAACCGCCCATTGTTTTGGATTTTGATACTTCTAATATGGATGCGGATACAAAATATTGGTTGCAGCAAATAAACCAGTTTTTCATCGCTGATGTTGATTCGGTTGTCACACCCTACACAACCCTGTTAGAGAGCTTGAATTCTTGGCCTGAAGCCGATTTTTGCAGTCAAGCACATCAGCAAATCATCGACGATACTTTGGCGTTAAATAATACCAGTTTAATGGCTTATCGGGTTGCGCTTCATTGTGCAGATATGGCTTCAAATGACGAGAAAAGCCAGCAAATTAAACACAAAATCGACCTCATTTCAGGTCTTTTACTGCAATCCGGAAACGGCGAAACGCCGCAACAAGCAATTAAAATTAGGGACCTTTACGAAGCTCAAATTATTTTTAATTGGGTTGGTATCAGCGTATTCGATATGGAAATGGTTCGTCTAGCGAATCAAGTCGTATACAAAGTACATACAATGGATACGCTAAATTCTAAATACTCAGTGTACTACGTAGAAAATACTGAGTTTTTCGCGCGCCAACGTAATCTTCTGATCCCGCAAAATGGAAAAAGCAAACAGCTCGCTAAAATTCAAATGGAAAGCCGTTTTCAGACTGGAAGCGTAGCGGCTTTTCTTTGGCAATTTGGCAATTGGCTTAGAAATGATCACCCAGAGTTGGTTATTCAGTCATTGGAAAGTTCCGACAATCTAGGCGCGGTAGCCTCTGTTGCGTTAGCTTACGCTTACTTACATACCCAAAACACCGATGAACTCGAATTTAGAATTGATGACTTACTCACCTATTCTGAAAATGGATTTGTTGATGCTAGCGCGGTCTTTGGACAGTATATGTTGTCAACCCAAGACCCTTTTGAGGTGAGCGAAGCGGCACAGCTATATCGATATAATGTCAAAAATTTAGGGGCCCAAGAGGCAACTAATGTTTGGTTAGACGGCTTTTTAAATCAACCTAATAACGGTCCATTATTCGATTTATTATTAGATAATTTGAATGATGAGTATTTTAGCTATTGGCGAAATGCTATCAATCGTTATAACACCACCTTTGGTTTGATAACCCCATTAGTTAATCAAAAGCTAACGTATTTGCTTCAGCGTTTAGGTGAAAGATATCCTCGAGCAAAATTAGATTATGCACATATTTTATTGAAAGGTGGTTGGAATAATCAGCAAGATAGCGACGCTGGATTAGCCATTATCGCGCAACTGGCCGAGCAAGGTTATGCCAGTGCACAATTAGATTATGGGATTTTATATACGTTTTCTCACTTTGGTTTGGCTAAAGATCGAGATAAAGCTTTTTATTGGTATCAACAAGCAGCAGAGCAAGGTGATCCCAACGCACTCTATAATGTGGCTCTTGCATATCGCTTTGCACGAGGGGTTAGCAGAGACTTGTCACAAGCAATTGAATACTTTCAAAAATCGATGGACGCGGGGTTTCACTTGGCCGGTTGCCGCTTAGGTGATCTGTATGCCGATGAGGTGGAAATCCGCAATTATGATTTAGCTACCCAATTTTATAAGCAAGTCATTGATGATCCTGAAAGTAATGCTAACGAAGTGGCCAGTTGTGCCTATGGTTTGGCATTTATTGAGATTGATCATTACCAGGATATAGCGCAAGGAATTAATCGCTTTAAACAAGCGGCGAGTTTAGGTGACAAAGACGCGATGTTTGAATTGGGTATTATTTATCGTGAAGGTGAGCTTGTTGAAAAAAGCATATCTCAATCGATTGAGTATTATGTACAAGCTGTCAATCACGGAAGTTTTCGAGCCGCTGCAAATTTAGGTTATATGTATGAGCATGGCGAAAGTGTGGCGGTGGATTATGAAAAAGCGGCGAGTTTTTACCAATTTTCAGCCAACGGAGGCAATTCTACCGGACAGAACAATTACGCCACGTCGTTGCGATACGGAAATGGTGTAGAGAAAGACCTTAAGGCCGCCGTCGAGTGGTATCAAAAGTCCGTCAGTCAACGAAATGGTTATGCCGCGGAGAACTTAGCGGATATTTACTATTTTGGGGAGTTAGGGGAGTCCGATTACAAACAAGCCTGTGATTATTATGAAAAAGCGGTTGAGTTTGGTGTTGAGCATGTTTTGTATGATGTTGGATATTGTTATTTTTATGGCGAAGGCCGAGAACAAAATATTGATAAAGGCCTAAAATTATTTGAACAAAGCGCTGCAAAAAATAATCAAAATGCCCTTGTTGAACTCGGTTATATATACGCCAGTGGCGAGGTGGTTGCTGCAGATCCACAAAAATCAGAATCCTATTACATTATTGCCTATGCGATGCAAAATCCCGATGCCGCTTTCGGATTAGCGCAATTGCATGAGACCGAAAAAGGTCTTAAAAAAGATCTCGTTTTGTCCACGGTTTATTATGAACAAAGTGCTAAATGGGGATCGGTAGAAGGGATGGTGGCAACCGCCAAAGCTTATATACAAGGTCTTGGGACTAAATCTGATCCTAAAAAGGCCAAAATATGGCTCAAAAAAGCGGTAGAACAAGGCTCAAAAGAAGCTAAATTGATGCTGAAGAATTTGCGTTAAATGATGCTTAAGGAGCAGTAAATTGGCAGTACAAGATGATCATTTAGCATTAGTCGAGACCTTTATTGATTCTATTTGGATAGAAAAAGGGCTCAGTGAGCATACCTTAAATGCCTATCGTTCCGACTTATTGAAGTTCGTTATTTTTGCTGAAAAACACTTAGCTGATTTTAAACTTAGCCACTTTAGCAAATCTGATTTAGACCAATACTTAGCCCACCAATACGATTTAGGCATGTCTGAGCGCAGTATCGCGCGTTTTCTAAGTAGTTTGCGGATGTTCAATATTTATCTGTTGCAATCGAAATTACGAGACGATGACCCTATTGCACAAATGCGCAATCCTAAGTTACCGCAATCACTGCCTAAAACCCTGAGTGAAGAGCAGGTAGATGATTTACTCAATGCGCCCAATATAGATAATCCAATTGAGTTTAGAGATAAGGCCATGTTGGAGGTTTTGTATGCCACAGGTCTGCGTGTATCCGAATTAGTATCATTGCGAATGGAACAAATGGGGTTGCAACAAGGGGTAATAAGAGTCACTGGTAAAGGTAATAAAGAACGATTAGTGCCCCTTGGCGAAGAAGCGATTGAATGGTTATTGAGATTTATAAAATTAGCGCGTGGAAACTTGTTAAAAACCGAATCGGATATTGTCTTCCCAAGTAACCGTGGTGTGATGATGACAAGGCAAACTTTTTGGCACAGGATAAAACACTATGCCCTTGTTGCTGGTATTCAAACCCATTTGTCTCCGCATACGTTACGCCATGCGTTTGCTACCCACTTGCTCAATCATGGAGCTGACTTACGAGTAGTGCAAATGCTGTTAGGTCACAGCGATTTATCGACAACCCAAATCTATACACATGTGGCCACACAAAGATTGCAAATGCTGGTGGAAGAGCACCATCCTAGAGGCTAATTCGTTAATTTGTAATGTTTGCTTTCCAGAAACATGATTTTATTAGAAAACCTGAAAATATATGCCTATGTAGGTTTAGGTTTGATTGGATTGGCGTCGCATTCGTTATAAACTAACGAACAATATTGAAAGGTAAAATTAACTGATTAGATGCAATTTATTACTCATTTCGCAGGTCTAACAATTAGTAACACCGTTAATAATTGTTAATTAATAGGAAGGTAAATGAAAAACTGGATAAAACCACCCGTAATTTTGGTGACCTTGTGTGTTGCTGCCGTATCAGCTTATGCAATGATGACAGACAAAGAAAGCGCTTCTGCTAACCTTGATACTGCAAAAGTGATGGTCAAAGATCAGGCTGACACTACTCCCAAAGTAGGGTCAAAACTAAAAGCAGATGTGGGTAGTCCAGACTACGCCAAGACTAAACAGAAATTAGAAAGTGTTTTGGGCCTTAAAGTGTTGGCTATTGGTGATTCGCCAGTGCCTAACTTAGCTCAGGTGTCGACCAATCAAGGTCTATTTTATGCCAGTGAAAACGGTAAATACCTAGTAAGTGGTCGAATTTTCAATGTCGATGCCGGAATGCGTAACGAAACTGATGTAAAATTAGCTGAATTGCGTATAGAAGGTATTTCTGATTTTTCTGATGAAGACGTCATTGAATTCAAGGCAAAAGATGAAAAGTATGTGATTAACGTCTTCACTGATATTACTTGCGGTTATTGCCGTAAACTGCATCGTGAAATTGACGATTACAATGACAAAGGGATTACCGTTCGTTATTTAGCATTTCCTCGAGGTGGTCTTAATACCCAAACTTATTACGATATGGTTGCAGTATGGTGTGCTGATGATAAACAAGGTGCACTAACCGCGGCAAAAACAGGGGCTGATGTTGATGGCAGCACTTGTAGTAACAAAGTTGCTGATGAATATGCATTTGGAACTCGTATCGGCGTCAATGGTACCCCAAATATCATCTTACCCGATGGTTCATTGGTTGGTGGCTACATGCCTGCTGATGCGTTACTAGAGAAATTATCGCAAATATAAGTTGAAGAAATTTGGGCTCGAAACATAAACTGTTTTGAGCCTTTTATTTTCCAGTGTCACTCTGCTCACCTCAAAAAACGATATCATATGTCTGCCAAAATTGTCCGTCGCGAAACCGTATCTGACTCCCACTTATCACATATTTCCCAGCCTATTATTCGACAAATTTTTGCTAGTCGCGGAATAGAAGATGCGAGTCAGTTAGATAAACGTGCTAAAGCGTTATTACATTATCAACACCTTTCAGGAATGGATGCTGCGGTTCAGGTGCTGAGTGAAGCGCTTGAAAAACAGCTAAAAATTATCATCGTTGGAGATTTCGATGCCGATGGAGCCACCAGTACCGCGTTGACAATGTTGTGCTTGGCTAAAATGGGTGCCAGTGGACATTCTTACCTAGTACCTAATCGATTTGATTTTGGTTACGGTCTAAGTCCAGAAATAGTACAAGTGGCTCATCAACAAGGTGCGCAACTGATTATCACTGTCGATAATGGCATAGCCTGTTTTGATGGTGTAGATAAGGCCAAAGAACTGGGGATAAAAGTGCTGGTCACCGACCACCATTTAGCTGCAGACCGTTTACCTCAAGCTGACGCGATCGTGAATCCTAATCAACCTGGTTGTGAGTTTTTATCGAAAAACTTGGCGGGAGTAGGGGTGGCATTTTATTTGATGTTAGCCCTGAGAAATCACCTTAAACAAACCCAGTGGTTTGACAAAAAAGCCATTCCGGAACCCAATCTAGCTGAGTTTTTAGATATTGTCGCTTTGGGAACAGTTGCTGATGTGGTGCCGTTAGACAGTAATAATCGTGTGTTGGTTTATCAAGGACTGCAACGAATTCGTAGTGGTAAATGTCGACCCGGTATCAAAGCTTTAGTGGAAGTTGCTGGTAAAAGTCCCGAAAGAATGGTGTCCAGTGATTTGGGATTTGTACTCGGTCCACGACTCAATGCGGCGGGTAGGCTAGATGATATGTCTTTGGGAATAGAATGTCTGTTAGCTGCAGACCATAGCAAAGCCCGTCAAATGGCCGTGGAGCTCGACTCATTAAATCGAGAGCGCAGAGAAATTCAGCAGTCCATGCAAGACCAAGCGTTAGCCAGTTTAGAAACGTTAGCGATTGATGGCGATCAAACTAAAAATGGGATTATTGTTTATCAAGCTGACTTCCATCAGGGGGTTATTGGTATTGTTGCAGGTAAAATCAAAGAAAAATACAATCGTCCAACTATCGCCTTCGCCCATCAAGACGATGACACTCTCAAAGGGTCAGCAAGATCAATCGCTGGTCTGCATATTCGCGATTTATTAGAAGAGATCAACAGTCGCTATCCCGATGTGATAGTCAAATTTGGTGGTCATGCTATGGCCGCTGGCTTAACCATTCATGCTGACAAGCTTGCTGCATTTAAGCGTGTTTTTGAGCAAGTTAGCCACGAACTTTTAAAAGATCGTGATTTAAGTGGGCAGATATTAAGTGATGGTGAGCTCTCTCATCAAGAATTCTCACTTGAATTTGCGCAACAACTTAAAGATTCAGGTCCATGGGGACAGGGCTTTCCTGAGCCTATTTTTGATGGCATTTTTACGCCAGTAGATCAAAAGTTATTGGGCGGTAAACACCTCAAACTAATGTTGAAGGCAGAAGCGGGCGTATTAGTGGATGCAATTGCGTTTAATATTGATCCGCAGCTTTGGCCCAACCCTAGTTGCAAGCAAATTCACATTGCTTACAAGTTGGATATCAATGAGTTTAGAGGACGAGTTAGTTTGCAACTGATGGTAGAAGCATTAGAGCCTATTCTTTAAAAAAGTCTTGATTCTGCTGAGCCAACATAGCCTCTATGTCTTCAATATCAGGAAGTGAGGTATTTGCATCATTACTATTTGGGTTTTCAGTCGCAATAACTTTTTCTTCATTCGACCACTCGCCCAAATCAATCAGTTGGCAGCGCTTACAACAAAATGGTCGGAACAGACTTTTTTCATTCCATTCTACTTTTTTTGCACAAGTGGGGCAGGACACTTCCATCGTAACGTTAAACTCCTAACAACTGGCAATATTAAACTGAACTGACTCATTGACTTGAGTACTGCCATTTTCATTGGCTGTAAATAACATAAATCGGATTGCATAGCGGTATTTGTTACCACTCAACATTGGGTAGTAGCCCTCATCGGTCAGACTCTGAATGCGTATTAATTCACTTTTGTCATCAGCGATGCCTTGGTAAAAACCATTTTCTGCGGTAATAGCGGTAAATCGGCCTCTTTCTCGCAAAAAGGCTAAAGTAATATCGATAGCTTCGTTGATCAAATCGAATTCCGATAACCAATTATTAATATCGCTACGAATTAAATCCAACGGTTGTTTGATCCAATAGTGTAAATTGGGTAAATCGAAGCTGCAGGTACCACCTGGAATGGAAAAACGTTGTCTTATCGAGCTTAAAAATTTGTCTTCTTTTAAACTCGCTCCGACTTTTTTCGAGTGTTTGAGTTGGTCTCGAAGGCGAAGTATTTTTTGTAACGCAGCTTGCAATGCTTCTGAATCAATCTTTGGATGTTGCGACCAAAATACTAAGTTTTTTTCGTGAACTTCGATGTCTTTTAGAATGTCACTACGAATATCCAGTCGTTCTAAAAGATCAAGTAAAGTGAATAGGGCCTCAAAAAAACTCATAAACTGCCAATCTTCTTGGGCTTGTGCGCTTTGTTTGAGTTGTATAAACAACTGTTCAAGACGCAAATAGGTCCTGACTTTTTCGTTTAATGGAAACTCATAAACAGCTAATGACATTGATTATCCTAAAGAAATTATACGCAGACGGAAGATTTAATGTTCTTAAAAATAGTAAATCAAATAGTTAGAACTGACTATTGAATGATTATTATAACCGGAACTACACCGCAAAACGCATCAGATTTCAACCCCAAGATAATAAAGTTGCCATCAAGTCACATTAGCGCCATTAGATAATTTGGGGGGCAATTGGTAAAGCAGTAGTTAGAAGAATAACATAACAAAATTGGTCTGAGTCAATATTTGGTTTTTAATACACAGTACCGTCAATGTTTTATTTGTTTAAATCAAGGCCAGTTGATTGTTCGCTTGCAATAAATATTGCTTGTGCAATTGGCTTACTTGGTTTGTTAAATTATCAACTGGGCCATTATTATCGATTACATCGTCGGCATGCTTTAACCGCACCTTACGAGAGACTTGGTTAGCCATTATGTTTTTAATTTGCTGTTGAGACTGTTGGTCTCGGTTTGCTGCCCGTTGCAACTGAATGTCTTCACTAACATCGACCACCAAAACCCGATTGACCATTGCCATCATGTTATTTTCGATCAACAAGGGAACGGCAAGGATACAATATGGAGACTTAGCCTGTTTTAATTGACGTTGCATATTTTGGCGAATTAATGGATGCAGTAGGTTATCTAACCAAGTTTTCAATAAGGGATCAGAAAATACTATCTCTCGAATATATTGGCGGTTCAGATTTCCGTCACTTAAAAGCGAATCTTTCCCAAATTTTTGCGCAATCAAATGCAAAGCCGGACTACCTAGTTCAACCACTTGACGGGCCAACACATCAGCGTCTATTACATCGATGCCTAAATCAGCAAATAAATCTGAAACGGCGGTTTTGCCACTGCCAATTCCGCCAGTCAATCCAACTACGTAATCACTCATGCTATTGCCCAACTCCAATACCAGTTAGCTATATCTTTGCCATAAATTAACGTCAGCCAACCGGCAATCGCCAAGTACGGACCAAAAGGAATATGGCTGCCTTTATCTTTTCCTTTGATCAATAAATAGCTAATTCCTATAATTGCACCAACAAAAGATGAAAGTAATATGATGATCGGAAGGTATTGCCAACCCACCCAAGCACCTAAGGCTGCGAGCAATTTAAAATCACCGTAACCCATTCCTTCTTTGCCTGTGAGTAACTTAAACAGCCAGTAAACACTCCACAGACTTAGGTAACCTGCTGCCGCTCCAATTATGGCGTCGATAGGACTTACAAATAAGCCCGTGGTACTGAATACTAGACCTAACCATAAAACTGGCAGGGTAATTTGATCCGGTAACAACATTTTATCGAGATCAATAAAAATTAACGCAATCAGGCACCAAGTCAGAAACACTGCGGCGGCGGCTTGCCATCCGAAACCAAAATGCCAGGCTATTGCCATGCTGGCTAAAGCAGTCAGCAACTCAACGGCAGGGTAGCGAAATGAAATTGGATTTTTGCACTGACTGCATTTTCCCTTAAGAAAAAGCCAGCTAATCACTGGAATATTCTCCCAAGCTCTTATTTTATGTTGGCACTTAGGGCAAGTTGAGTCAGGTTTAATTAAATTGAACGTCTCTGAAGAGGCTTGTTCTGCCGATTCTGGCTGGAAGTATTGTTGATACTCTTGTTTCCAACCTCTTTCCATCATTACCGGCAAGCGGTAAATAACCACATTTAAAAAACTGCCTACCAATAAACTGACGACAAAGACAAAACTAACAAAAAATAGGGGTGAATCGGCTAAGAGCTCAAACATCGCAGGCATATATAGGCACTTTATTATTATGAAAAATCATTTTGTTTAAGCTTGCCAGAAAAGTCTTTAGGTAGAAACCTTTCTAGCAATCATAATACGAATTATATAACGTGAGTCTGGCTTTTGCTAAACCACGTTACCCATTTGGAAGATTGGTAAATACATAGCGACAATCAAACCACCAATGACCACCCCTAAAACAGCCATAATCATCGGCTCTAACAAACTGGTTAAGCCGTCAACCATGTCATCTACTTCGGCTTCGTAAATAGTAGCAATTTTACTGAGCATATCATCCACTGCCCCAGACTCTTCACCGATGGCAATCATTTGCGTCACCATGTCTGGAAACACGCCTGTTGCGCGCATCGCGGTGTTCATTTGCATACCGCCAGCAACTTCCCGCTTAATAAATAATATAGCATCCCGAAAAACGGCATTGCCCGAAGCGCCAGCAGCTGAGTCCAATGCGCCAATCAAAGGCACACCAGCAGCAAAGGTGGTTGCAAGTGTACGGGTAAATCGAGCGATTGAGGCTTTTTTCAGGATTTCACCAATTACCGGAATTTTCAGTATTTTTTTATCGACACTGTCTCGTAAGTTTCGTGACTTTTTATGGGCGCGGATAAAGAGCACCGCGGCAATCGCGACACCGGCGGCGATAAAAATACCAAAATCCTGCACAAACTGGGAAATAGCCAATACAAAAAGGGTAAATGCCGGTAGCTCTGCACCAAAACTGCTAAAAATCTCTTCAAATTGAGGTACCACAAATACCAGCAAAATAGTGGTCACAATAAAGGCGACTACTACTACCGCAATAGGGTAGAACATGGCTTTTTTGATTTTCGATTTTAGCGCTTCGGCTTTTTCTTTGTAGGTAGCAATACGGTCATAGATGGTTTCAAGTGCACCGGATTGTTCACCGGTTTCAACCAAATCACAATACAAGTCTTCGAATTGATTTGGATGTTTCCTAAGTGCGCTAGATAACGGATTGCCGGCTTTTACTTCATCGGCAATCTCGGTAAGCATTCGACGCATGCTCTGTTTTGCGTGACCTTGGGCGATCATGTCGATGGTTTGAATTAATGTAACACCCGCCCCAAGCATGGTGGCGATTTGCCGAGATACGACACTGATATCTTGGGCAGAAACTTTATCTTTTTTACCAAATAAGGGTTTGGCTAGCTTTTTGACCTTGGTGGCAGAAACACCCTGTCGACGCAGCATATTCTTTGCTTCTGACAAAGATAAGGCACTGATTTCACCTTTGCGATTATGCCCTTTTTTGTCTACGCCGTTCCAAGTGTATATTTCTGCTGTCTTAGCCATAGTTAAACCTAATTATGTTGTTTGTTATAGCAAGTTATTTAGAGCAAAAAGCCCAGATAAACTGGGCTTTAAATCTTGTTAGTCAAACTCTAGATTAGCAAAGAGTTGCTGGGTTACATTCTGAAGCCCATTCAACACGACCACCAGCTAGTGTAGGAGTCATAGTAAATGTAGAACCAGCTAATGAAGAACCATCAGATTTATAGGTTGCTGTGATAACACCGGCTGCTGTGGTCAAACCGTTTACTGTCGCGGATACGGTAACATCAGCTGGGATGCCATTTGTACTTTCTGTGCAGTTAGCTACAGAGTTGTTTACCTGTGCACATACTTCTACTGCTGATTTAGCCGCTGCAGTTGAGTTAGTAATTTCTGAGAATTTCGCTTTATCTGTGTACCCTTGGTAAGCAGGTAATGCGATGGCTGCAAGAATACCGATAATCGCTACAACGATCATCAATTCAATTAGTGTAAAACCTTTGTTGTTAGTCATTTGAGTCATTTTCATGGTATTTATCTCCTGCACCATTGAGTGCGATTTAAGTTACTGTAAAATAATTAGTTAAGTTGTTTGTTGCCACAACTACGTTTGCGTTTGATGGCGTCCTCGTTGAATTCATAATCAGTATAGAACGAGATCCGTTACTGACAAGTATGCAGAAATATACTCAAGTCTCTTTCATCAAACAATTTTGCCGTCTATAAATAGTTAACTAATTGATTCTAAGAGATAAATCAATTGATTTGACATCCTTGGTTAAAGCCCCTGATGACACAAAATCTATACCTATTCCCCGCAAATTATGCAATTTTTCTTCGGTTATATTGCCCGAAACTTCCAATTTCACTGTTTTTTGATTGATCAATACTGCTTGACTAAGCATTTCGTGATCAAAATTATCCAACATCACAATATCTGCCCTTGCATCTATCGCCTGTTTCAGCTCTTCGAGGCTTTCCACTTCCACTTCCACCTTGGCTTGCGGCATATTTTGGCGTGCTTGTTTAACTGCGTTGGCAATAGAGCCGCACGCCAATATGTGGTTTTCTTTTATAAGGAAAGCATCAAATAAACCAATACGATGATTTTCGGCACCACCGCATTTTACCGCATATTTCTGTGCCAAGCGCATGCCTGGTATAGTTTTGCGAGTGTCTAATAAGGTGATACCGCTACCCGCGAGTAAATCAACGTAGGCTTTCGCCGTGGTTGCAGTTCCAGATAATGTCTGTAAAAAATTGAGGGCGGTGCGCTCTGCAGTCAATATGGAGCGCGCCGAGCCAGCGAGTTCGCAAAATATTTGATTGGCTTTACATAAATCGCCATCCGCCACTAACCAATTGACTTTGATTTCAGGATTTACTTGTCTGAATGTTTCAGTTGCCCATTGTATACCGCATATTGTGCAGTCTTCTCGGGTTAGAATAGATGCTTTTACCATCACATCATTACTAATTAATGCCGCGGTAATGTCTCCATCTATTGGGCCTAAGCCATTTAAATCCTCGTCAAGCGCTTGCTCAACATCTTTTATTATCGAGTTTTGATTCATATATAAGTCACACAAGTAAAGTAATCGCAGATTAGCCAAGAGGTAATCTATTTAATATCGTTAATGTCGCAGTATTAACCAATCACCACGTTGAGTAAATTCCAACTGTTTGAGTACACTCATACCCAACAGAATTTCATCACTTAACATACCGGGGTTGATACTGGCACGCACGTCGTTTATTCGGATCGAGCCTAAGTCAAGTTGTTGGATGTTAGTTTGCGCTACAGTCACATTGCCGTTAGCGGTTGAAACGGAGTATCTAGCGCCACCGACTAAACCTAATTCATTGGCCAAATGAGCTGGAACAGATACATTGGTTGCGCCTGTATCTAATAAAAAGGTAACAGGTTGTCCATTAATCAGGCCACTGGCTACATAATGGCCCATACGATTGCGCTTGAGCTTAACTTCAGCGGCACCGTTGTTTAGCTGACTTTGCGGATTTTGATTTGGATTTTTTTGTTTTTCTAAACGATCACCAAAAAATAGCGATAGCAGCAACAGACCGACTATCCAAAACGCAAAAAACATCCATTTTCCTATTTTAGTGGAGTTTTCCGCTGGTGATTGATTTTGTTCCATTCTATACCCTGCTATGCTGCTTCTTTATCGCTTATATATTAACGGCTATTTTTATATATGGTCTCAGACACCAGATTGCAAATAAACGCGGGTTGGCTAGATTCGGTTCAACGTTCTGAATGTGAGCATTTTGATTGCAGACCAGCGGACCATGATATCAGTCTATTGGTAATCCACAATATATCATTGCCTCCCGGAGAATTCGGCGGCCCGCATATTTTAGATTTTTTTGCTGGAAAACTTCAGCCTCACAGCCATCCTATATTTGAACAAATATATCAGATGCGGGTGTCATCTCATTTGTTGATTCGACGAGACGGTCAAATTATCCAATTTGTAGGATTCGAAGAACGCGCTTGGCATGCTGGTGTTTCGTCCTTTCAAGGTCGTACCAGATGCAATGATTTTTCAATTGGCATTGAGTTGGAAGGGACAGATAATACCGCATATAGTGAACAGCAATATGCAGCATTGATTCAAGTCACTAACGTTATTGTTGAAAAATACCCATTAATTACTATAGGTAGAATCGTCGGCCATAATGATATTGCTCCAGGACGTAAAACTGATCCTGGGGTGAGTTTTGATTGGCCAGGCTTTAGGCAACAGATTAGTTTCAGCAAGAGCATATAAGGCCGAGGCCTGCAGCGCTTTTTTGCAGCAAACACTTTTTTATAATGAATATAATAAATAGAAGGAAGTTACATGACATTAATTAGCTTGATTGTGGTTTTGATGGCAGAACGTGTAGCCACTCAAACCAAGTATTGGCGAGAGAGTTTCTATAATGGCCTTTATCAACGTTTTTTAATGAGAAAAAATATCTTTTCTGAAGATATGTCCACTGCCAGTTTTTTAGCGGTGGTTATTCTTCCTGCGCTAATCCTTCTAATATTAATCAATAGCGTTGATAACGCTTTGATTAGACTCATTCTTGATACCGCGATTTTGATGGTATGTATAGGCTGTCCCAATTTGCGAGATGTGTACAAATGTTATCTGCAAGCGGCTAATCGAGGTGATTTTCAGGCTTGTACTATGTATGCTGATCAGTTGGGCCACAGTGGAGACAGCCCAGGCTCATTTGGCCAAGAATTGGTATGGTTGAACTATCAACATTATGCGGCGGTGATTATTTGGTTCGCGTTGCTTGGCCCTGCGGGTGCGGTTATGTATGTTTTGGCAAGAAGCACAACTCATGCTTACAAAACAGAGTTTCAAAATGAATTAAGCATAGCCCAACAATTAATGGCTATTCTTGATTGGCTACCTGCAAGAATTACCGCTTTAGGTTTATTATTAATGGGGCACTTTTCTCGCGCATTGCCAATTTGGTTGAAGTATTTATTTGACCTTAATGTTTCGGCAAAAGAACTTTTATGCAAAGTCGCCGACGCCGCAGAAGAAGTCGATATTAACAAAGAGGACTATACTGAAGAGCCTTGCACTTTGGTGCGTTTAGCCAAACGAAATGTGATGTTTTTAGTGGTATTAATATCAGTGTTATCGCTTTCTGGTTGGTTGAGGTAAATTAAACACCCTAAATGCTATCATTGAATGTAATGGTCTGACCTCGCTTTAAAGGCCTTTAAAAATACGTTGTTTAACAATTTTCGAATTTAATTAACAGAATCATTGAACAAGTTTTTTAGGTAAAAGGTTTACGTAATTAAATAACTAGTCTAACCTATTAGGTAAAATGGTCTTACCAATTTGCAGTGTGGGGTGTAGCAAACTAAGTTTTTTGCTAATTAACACTATGGCGAGTCCTAAAAATATGGCAGGTCCTAACATTTTTTGAGGAAGCACACGCAAATATGCAACGCATACAGTCGAGAAAACTTTCTGATGTGATCACTGAACAGCTTGAATCGATGATCATTGATGGGCGTTTATTAGCTGGTCAAAAGTTACCTTCGGAACGTGAGCTCGCCGAGAATTTCGCCGTATCTAGACCGTCATTACGTGAAGCGATTCAAAATTTAGAAGCTCGCGGTTTGCTGTTACGCAAGCAAGGCGGTGGTACCTTTGTTAAGCGTAATCTTACTGCATCGGTTACCGATCCTCTTCTGGATCTAATTGCTAAACGACCTGAAACTCAATTTGATTTACTCGAATTTCGTCATGCTTTAGAAGGCATGGCTGCATATTATGCTGCGCTGCGAGGCCAGCCAGAAGACTACGTTAAATTAGAAGAAGCACTAGCGTCCATTTCGGAGCTTTCTAAAAAATCAGACAAAACAGATTTATCTAAAGCCTTGGTAGATTTTTATCTCGCCATGGCTAAAGCCTCACACAATTTGGTGTTAGTGCATGTTATGCGTAGCTTGAAGTCGATGTTGCAGGAAAATATTAAAGCTAACTTTGAAATGTTAGCGATTAGAGACGATGTCACTGACATCATTCATAAACAACGTGAAAAAATATTGGCTGGAATAGTTTCTCGTGACCCGGAAACTGCTAGGCAAGCAAGCAATGAACACTTGGCGTTCATTGAAGATATCTTGTTAGAAATAAACCGACAAGATACCAGAATTCAACGGGCACTTAGAAGAATTGAAATACAGAAATAACCTTATTGGCATTGTTAATATTGCTAATTTATGTAATTTACTTACTGAACTGAAAGAAAAGAATATAAATTTAAACTATTCTTTATTTTCTCGGTCAGTAAATTTTAACTTTAAACTAACTAAAGGAAAGCACCATGGCTGATATGATGCATCCGGATGTGGATCCACAAGAAACCCAGGAATGGATAGAAGCACTAGACGCAGTACTTGAAGAAGAGGGTGTGGAACGCGCTCACTACTTATTAGAAAGCTTGATCGAAAAGGCTCGCCGTAATGGTGCTTACCTGCCGTACACAGCTACCACTGCCTATATAAACACCATTCCCGCAGGTCAAGAACCGACCATGCCTGGGGATCAAACGATTGAAGCTAAAATTCGTCAAGCAATTCGTTGGAATGCAATGATGATGGTTTTACGCGGCTCTAAGAAAGATTTGGAGCTAGGTGGCCATATATCAAGTTTTGCATCTTCAGCTATGCTTTATGATGTCGGTTTTAACCACTTTTTCCGTGCGCCAAACGAAAAAGATGGCGGCGACTATTTATTTGTTCAGGGCCATGTTTCTCCTGGAATTTATTCTCGCGCATACATTGAAGGTCGTTTAACTGAAGATCAGCTTGATGGTTTCCGTCAGGAAGTGGATGGCAAGGGGATCTCCTCTTATCCTCATCCTAAGTTAATGCCTGATTTTTGGCAGTTCCCAACTGTATCTATGGGCTTAGGTCCAATGCAGGCTATCTATCTAGCTCGCTTCTTAAAATACCTCACTAATCGTGGACTAAAAGATTGTTCAGAACAGCGTGTATGGTGTTTCATGGGCGATGGTGAAGTGGATGAGCCTGAAAGTTTAGGTGCTATTGGTCTAGCCTCTCGTGAAGGGCTAGATAACTTAACATTTGTCATCAACTGTAATTTGCAACGTCTTGATGGTCCTGTTCGTGGTAATGGTAAAATTATCCAAGAATTAGAAGGGACTTTCCGCGGTGCTGGTTGGGAAGTGATTAAAGTCATTTGGGGACGTTATTGGGATCCTCTATTGGCACGGGATACCTCTGGCAAGTTACTCGATGTAATGAATGAAACCGTCGACGGTGAATACCAGAATTACAAAGCCAAAGGTGGCGCTTACACTCGCGAAAACTTCTTTGGTAAGTACCCAGAGTTAAAAGACATGGTGTCAAACATGTCAGATGACGATATTTGGCGCTTGAATCGTGGTGGACACGACCCAGTAAAAGTTTATGCTGCATACAAACGTGCTTCAGAAACACAAGGTCGTCCTCAGGTTATCCTAGCTAAAACCGTTAAAGGTTACGGTTTAGGTTCAGCTGGTGAAGGCAAAAACATTGCTCACAACGTCAAGAAAATGGACATAGATGCGGTTCGTCAATATCGCGACCGTTTCAATATTCCAGTTGCTGATGACGATCTTGAAAACTTACCTTATTACAAGTTTTCTGAAGATAGCCCTGAATTGACTTATCTCAGACGCCGTAGAGAAAAGCTGTTTGGTTATATGCCAACCCGTTTAGCGGACAGTACTGAAGATTTACCAGCGATACCGTTAAAAGCGTTTGAAGCAATCACTAAAGGGTCAGGGGAGCGTGAAATCTCCACTACTATGGCGTTTGTTCGCGTATTAACCGTGATGCTCAAAGACAAACAAATTGGTAGCCGTATCGTACCAATTATTCCAGATGAAGCCCGTACTTTTGGTATGGAAGGTTTGTTCCGCCAGGTAGGTATCTATTCTAGTCAGGGACAAAAATACGTTCCTCAAGATGCCGATCAAGTAGCCTATTATCGCGAAGATAAAAAAGGTCAGGTGTTACAAGAAGGTATTAACGAACTTGGTGCTATGGCATCTTGGTTAGCTGCCGGTACTTCTTATTCAACCAATAACCTACCTATGATTCCGGTCTACATTTATTACTCCATGTTTGGTTTCCAACGTGTGGGTGATATGGCTTGGGCTGCGGGTGATAGTCAGGCTAGAGGTTTCTTAGTTGGTGGAACAGCAGGTAGAACCACACTAAATGGTGAAGGTCTGCAACACCAAGATGGACACAGTCATGTACAAGCGGCTTTGATTCCAAACTGTGTAACTTACGATCCAACTTATGGTTATGAAGTAGCTGTGATTGTGCAAGACGGCTTACGTCGCATGGGTGAGAATCATGAGAATGTATTCTATTACCTAACCGTAATGAACGAAAACTACGTTCAGCCAGAAATGCCTAAGGGTGCCGAAGAGGGAATTATTAAAGGTATTTATTCTCTTGAAAAAGTAGGTACAGCTAAGAGCAAGAAGAAAGTTAAGTTGCTTGGTTCTGGTACTATTTTGTTGCAAGTTCGTGAAGCTGCGCAACTGTTGAAAGATAAGTTCTCAGTTGCCTCTGAAGTATTCAGTGTACCTTCATTTAATGAATTGGCTCGTGATGGTTTAGACTGCGAACACTTTAATATGCTAAACCCAGACAAAAAAGCCAAAGTACCTTATATCACTAGCGTGCTTGAAGAAGGGTTTGACGGCCCGACTATTGCTGCGACCGACTACGTTAAAAACTATGCTGACCAAGTTCGTGCATTTGTGCCAGGTCAATATAAAGTACTAGGGACCGACGGTTTCGGTCGTTCTGATAGTCGTCCTAACTTGCGTCATCATTTCGAGGTTGATGCTAAGTTTATCGCCCTTGCAGCGTTAACTGAGTTAAGCAAAGCCGGTGATATTGATAAGAAAGTTGTGCTAGATGCTATCAAAGAGTTTGGTATTGATGGCGATAAACTTAATCCGCTTTACGCGTAATTGGGAGGACTCAAAATGTCAGATTTAAAAGATGTATTGGTCCCCGATGTGGGCGGTGAAGAAGTTGAAGTCATTGAAATCTGTGTTTCTGTAGGTGACGATGTCGAAGCAGAAACGTCGCTGATAACGGTTGAAAGTGATAAGTCCAGTATGGATATTCCGGCGCCGTTTGCAGGTTCGGTTGCAGATATTTTGGTGAAGGTAGGTGACAAAGTCAGTCAAGACACTTTGATCATGAAACTTGCCGCTGCGGGCGCGTCCTCTGAAGCGGCTGCTTCAGAGTCAGCACCAGAACCAACGGCAGAACAACCTAAAGCCGCTGCTGCAAGTGCTAGCAGTGAAGTGATTGAAGTTAAGGTGCCTGATATTGGTGGTGACACTGATGTTGATGTGATTGAGGTACTGGTCGCCGAAGGCGATAAGATTGATGCAGAAACGGGTTTAATCACCTTGGAAACTGATAAGGCGACCATGGACGTACCTTCGCCTGCTGCAGGTGTGGTGAAGTCGCTTAAAATCAAAGTCGGAGACAAAGTCTCTGAAGGAACTTTGATACTTGAATTAGAAACTCAAGGTGCATCAGATTCTGCCGCGGATACTGCGCCTAGCGCTGCTGAATCGGCACCATCGCCAGCACCTGCACAACAAGCATCTGCGCCAGAAGCCCCTGCAACTGAAGAAGCTGACTCGGGTGAACAGAGCACCTCAGTGATTGATGTAAAAGTACCTGACATCGGTGGTGATACTGATGTTGATGTCATTGAAGTCTTGGTTGCGGTTGGCGATGAAATAGAAGCTGAAGCAGGCTTGGTGACTTTGGAAACCGATAAAGCCACCATGGATGTACCGTCACCGAAAAGTGGTACGGTTAAAAGTGTCGAATTAAAAGTTGGCGATAAAGTATCTGAAGGTAGTTTGGTTATCACATTAGAGGTAACTGAAAAATCAGCACCCAAAGCAGCTGCTCCAGCACCTGCCCCTGCTCAACAAGCAGCGGCACCTGCAGCACCTGCCAGAGCTGAGAATACCCGTAAGCCACCGGTTCCACATCATCCATCAGCGGCCGACAAAAAATCCAGTGGTAAAGTTCATGCTTCACCGTCGGTGCGTCGCTTAGCGAGAGAATTTGGTGTAGATTTAACACAGGTTGCTGGTAGCGGTCCTAAAAAACGTATTTTAAAAGAAGATGTGCAATCTTTTGTTAAATACGAATTATCACGTCCTAAAATGACCCCTGGGTCATCTGTTGGAAGTGGTTCAGGTGGTTTGCAAGTACTAGCTCCACCGAAAGTTGATTTTGCTAAGTTTGGTGAGGTGGAAGAAGTTCCACTAACGCGAATTCAGAAAATCTCTGGACCAAACCTGCACCGCAATTGGGTAACGATTCCACATGTTACGCAATTTGAAGAAGCCGATATAACGGAATTGGAAAAATTCCGTAAAGAGCAAAACGTCATCGCTGAAAAACGTAAACTAGGGGTTAAAATTACACCTTTAGTCTTTATGATGAAAGCGGTAGCCGATGCGCTTAAAGCGTATCCGGTATTCAATACGTCTTTGTCTGAATCTGGCGAATCACTTATCCAGAAAAAGTATTACCATATTGGTATTGCTGTTGAGACTCCAGGAGGACTTGTTGTTCCTGTAGTACGTGATGTGGATAAAAAAGGTATTGTCGAACTTTCTCGAGAACTTACTGAAATTAGTATCAAAGCCAGAGATGGAAAACTTAAAGGTCCGGATATGCAGGGCAGCTGTTTTACTATCTCTAGTTTAGGCGGCATTGGTGGTACTGCATTTACGCCTATCGTAAATGCGCCTGATGTGGCTATTTTAGGTGTTTCGAAAAGTGAAATGAAACCAAAGTGGAATGGTAAAGATTTTGAGCCAAGACTCATGTTACCGCTGTCATTATCTTACGATCACCGTGTGATTGATGGTGCTGTAGCTGCACGTTTTGCGGTTCATTTGAGCAACGTGTTGGCTGATCTTCGCCAAATTCTACTTTAGGTCATAATTAAGTGCGCTTTTGCTTAAATCATGTTGAAGCGCACTTTTTTGATATTTTTCGTGTTTAGTCGTGCTTTACTTTGCTAACATAAAGTCGCAAAGGTAGTATTTTACAGGTCTGTCAGAATAGAATTCGAAATTTGAGGTCATAATGAGCGAAATTAAAACTCAACTGGTTGTGCTAGGTGCAGGACCTGGTGGTTATTCAGCAGCGTTTAGAGCTGCCGATTTAGGTATTGAAACAGTCATCATTGACTCCCGTGAAACCTTAGGTGGAGTATGTCTTAACGTAGGCTGTATCCCTTCTAAAGCGTTACTTCACGTAGCTAAAGTAATTGATGATGCGAAAGAAATGGCTTCACACGGCGTTGTGTTCGGTGAGCCTAAAATTGATTTAGATAAAGTACGTGGCTGGAAAGACAGTGTAGTAGGGCAACTTACTAAAGGTTTGTCAGGCATGTCTAAAATGCGCAAAGTTAAATTTGTGCAAGGTTACGGTAAATTCACCGGTTCTAATACCCTTGAAGTAGAAGGGAAAGACGGTAAAACAACCATTACTTTTGATAACGCGATTATAGCTGCTGGTTCAGAGCCAGTTTCACTTCCCTTCATTCCAAACGATGATGATCGAGTAATCGATTCTACAGGCGCGTTGGAAATGAAAGATATCCCTGAAAAAATGTTAGTTTTGGGTGGCGGTATCATTGGTTTGGAAATGGGGACTGTTTATCGTTCTCTAGGTTCGCAAATTGATGTGGTTGAGTTTTTAGACCAGTTGATTCCAGCTGCTGACAAAGACGTCATCAAAATTTATCAAAAATACGTTAAAAACAAATTTAACGTCATGTTGGAAACAAAAGTAACAGCTGTTGAAGCTAAAGACGACGGTTTATACGTTACTTTTGAAGGTAAACAAGCACCTGCTGAGCCAGTTAGATACGATAAAGTACTAGTGGCAGTTGGACGTCGTCCAAATGGCAGTTTAGTTGCAGCCGATAAAGCTGGCGTGAAAGTAGATGAGCGCGGTTTCATTAACGTTGATAAGCAAATGCGTACTAACGTTAGCAACATCTATGCGATTGGTGACCTTGTTGGACAACCTATGCTTGCTCACAAAGCGGTACATGAAGGTCATGTTGCTGCAGAAGTTATTGCTGGTAAGAAGCATTACTTTGATCCTAAATGTATTCCTTCAGTTGCCTACACTGACCCAGAAGTCGCTTGGGTAGGATTAACTGAAAAAGAAGCTAAAGAGCAAGGCGTAAGTTATGAAACTGCCTCTTTCCCTTGGGCTGCTTCAGGCCGAGCTATTGCTTCTGGTCGTACTGAAGGTATGACTAAAATGATATTCGAAAAAGACACTAACCGTGTAATCGGTGGCGCAATTATCGGTATCAATGCGGGTGAAATGTTAGGTGAAATTGGTTTAGCCATTGAAATGGGCGCTGATGCTGAAGATGTTGCTTTGACAATTCATGCTCACCCAACGTTAAATGAATCAATTGGTTTAGCTTCTGAAATATTTGAAGGAAGTATTACTGATTTGCCAAACCCAAAAGCAAAGAAAAAGTAATTCTCTGAACGATACAAAGAATGCCAGTCTGCGTTGAGCAAACTGGCATTTTTTATGTCTGCAGGTTTTATCTGGTTTTATCATCACCTGAGCTTATGCTTCTATAATTAGGCGGGGGGATGAGCTAGATTCGTTTTGCTAAATAAAATTATTATAAGAGGAATTATTATGCCGCAAGAAATTAAAGGTAGCTGCTTATGTGGTGCAGTGACCGGTCAGGTTCATGGACCTTACAAACGTTTTTATCAATGTCATTGTGATCGCTGTCAAAAGAAAACTGGCTCAGCGTTCGCTTCACTAATATTTACCGATCCTGACAATATCCAATGGCACAGTGGTGAAGATAAAATAAAACGTTTTGATCTACCAAATGCGGTGCGCTTTAGTAATGTTTTTTGCTCTGATTGCGGCTCACAAGTGCCTTATTTAACCCGTGATGGCAGTATGCTGTGCATACCTGCTGGCTTCTTAGATGGCGTTCCAGATATTACGCCCCAAGCGAATATATTTTGGGAAGAAAAATTTGCTTGGTACGATGATGGCCAAGCGGCACCTAAATTTGCCCAATATCCAGAATAGTATTGGATTAATTGAATTCAGATCATTATTAAAATCATAATTGGTATTTCGCCTACTTTTGAATAAGGGTGTAAACTATAGGAAATGATCTGAATTTATGAATAAAAGTCGCCACTGTGGATCAACTCGAGTTTTTTGACATCCCTAGCCCCTGCATCGGTGTTTGCCAATCAGGTAAAGGGGGCTATTGTACGGGATGTTTCCGCAGCAGGGACGAAAGGCTGTATTGGAATCAGACTACACCTTATGCCAAAAGGGTTATTATAAAAGCTTGTCAGAGACGCAAAGCCATAGCCTCACGCAGGAAAAACGGCGATGCTAAAACAACAACACCTCAGCAAACAGACATGTTTGATGAGTAACGGCCTTTCCCACAGACTTCAACTGCGGTAATTGTATGTTAATTGGCTAACTTAGCGATACTGCTGATGATTTGATCCCAAGCCTCTTCAGGCAATGTGTGCCCCATACCTTTAATAATAACTAATTCACAATTTTCGATGGCTGCGGCTGTGGCTATCCCACACTCGACGGGAACAAGCGGATCACAATCACCATGGATCACCAGACTCGGTAATTTAATCTTATGTAACGCTGAGGTTCGATCAGGTGAGGCTAATATTGCACAGGTCTGTCGCCACACGCCATCAGGATTAAACGAGCGTTCTCTGGCGTGCTGCATAAGTGTTGCTATCTTCTTTTTATCAAAATTGAAATAGTCGCCATTAAGCATTTTCCATAATTTTAAAGAATAATGTAGGTAAGCTTTAGGATCTTTAGGCGGCGGCTGTATGATTTTTAACATTACCGACTTTTTGGGTTTAGGTAGCGTTCGGTTACCGGTAGTAGACATAATAGAGGTTAAACTGGCCACCCTATTTGGATAATCTATGGCGATACATTGGGCGATCATTCCACCCATAGATACTCCTACTAAATGGCAGGTAGCAATGTTTAGATGATCTAATAATGCAACTGCATCACCGGCCATCGTATGTAAATCGTAAGGAACGTGCAGCTTTTTACCAAACAATTGATTGGCCGCGACTGAAAAAATGGTTGGCTTTTTTTGACCTTGTAATAAGGTACTTCTGCCAATGTCGCGATTGTCGAAACGGATCACCCAATACCCTTGGTCCACCAATTTTTGACAAAATCGTGGATCCCAATGAATCATTTGAGTTGCTAGGCCCATTATCAACAATAGGGGTTTGTCTTTTGGGTTACCAAAGGTTTGGTAACACAACGTAATTCCGTTTACGTCCGCGAACAGCTCTTCGCTATTAGTTACTTCACTCAAATTTATGCCCTATCAGGATTTGGATACAGAACTCTATGTAAGGTTTTTTGTCTGAATGGCTGCCATTGGCCTTCTTTTTGCGCTAATCGATTGGCGACAATCCATAATACCTGAGAATTATGTCCTAAGCCCATATGGCTACCTTTCACCTCAATATTTTCCGATTGTGGATGCAAATGTTCATTTGAGTTGATACATGATTGCCAGTGAGCTACGCCGTCACTACGGGAAAAAATAGCTGAACTTGGAACCTGTGGTGGGGGAATAATTCGTTGTGCAGCATCTGGTTCTCGTTGATTTAAATCGCCATTTATCATCTCAAACATTTTAGCCGCTACGGGGGCAGAACCCTGAGGGCCATTAAATGGACTGCCTAACGAAATAACTTGTCTTACACAATCAGGAATTGCACGGGCAATTTCTCTTGCCAAAATGCCACCCAAACTCCAGCCCACAAGGCTGACCTTGGCATCGTGTTTGACATGCAATTCAATGACTTTATTGAGTAACTGGTCACTCACGATATGCTGTCCACCTACAATGTGGGTGCCTAGGTTTCTTCCTAAGCCCCAACCATGAGGTTTATAACCTTTCATTTTGAGAAAGGTACGTAGAGGTTTAGTCGAAATATCCGAGGCTAAGAAACCAGGCAAAACCATCACAGGATGTTTGTCACCACGAGGAGCTTGCAGCAATAAAGGCATCAATAAACTGGTTGTACCGAATTCGAAAAGCGATCTGCCCTCCGAGAGCATATGGCGCTTTTTGGGACGATTGTTTGGCAGTGTCGCTATTTCGTTATTCATATAAACTCTCTACTTCTTTGGTTATATACTTCGTGCTTTATTTTTCATTTAACAAAGCGTTAAACGCAGCCATGTTGGCTTGCTTCTTCTGCACGGCAGCTTCCAATTCATTAGCGGAATCTAATATGCATTTAGTTAAAACATCGATATCGGGCATCAAATTGGCTGAACTTGTTGGACTAATGGTGATCGTCCCGTCGTAGCTTAGCACCGGCATAATTAACCCCATACCATCAAAAATGGGCCCGGTTCCCATATTGGTAAGTAACTTGTGTCCGCCTAGATACAACGGAATATTTGGCCCCGGCACGTTTGTAATTACCAAGTTGAAAAATGGTTTATGCCACTTGGCTAACGCTGATCGTGTATAAAATCGTGAAGCTACACCAGCTAAACCGAATGGAATTAAGTCTGCGTATCCCATTAGACTTTTAGCGTCTATTGCTTCTTGGTACAGCTTACCAACTAGGGTATTAACATGGATTTTCTCCAAACGCTTAATCGGGTCTGCCTCATTTGTAGCCAATTGGATGTACATGGCTGATACCTGATTTCCCATCGCGTTCTTTTCATCTTTCGAACGGGTAGAGACAGGCACCATAGCTACCAATGGTTGCTCAGGCAATTCCCCTTTAGCTAATAGGTATTGGCGCAACGCACCGCCACAAATAGCCAATATCACATCGTTTAGGGTAGCCCCATCAACCACTTTACGTATTGCCTTTACCCGATCAATTTCGAGTAAAGCGGAATTCCATTTACGTTCTTGCTCAACCACCCCATTAAATGGCGTTTTTGGAGCGCGGAAGGGCAGGGTTGGCATTTTAATGCCATGTACACGGGACAGATAACTGGCTTTTAAGGTGGCCTTGCCTGTATCCCATAACAATCCCGGCAATTTTCCCGGAATAGTAACTAAGTTATACGCACTACGAGCCATAAGGTTCATCGCGCCAGGGATCTTTTCTTGGGGTTTGGATACTTTCGCGGGGACCGGCCGAGGTTTGGGAGTGACATCCCACATCATGGCCATTAAATCTGCACCTGATTTACCATCGAAACCAGAATGGTGTACTTTAGTTATTATCGCGACAGATCCTTTCGGTACTTGCGATACGTTGTCTAAGCCTTCAACAAAAATAAATTCCCAAAGCGGTCTGCTCCTATCTAGACATGTTGAAAAATGCTGAGATGCAGCATAACGCAGTTCCTTCCAAGAACCCGGCGCAGGTAATTTCATGTGTCGTATATGTAAACTCAAATCGAAATTGGGATCTTCAATCCAGTAAGGTCTATCTAGGCTTAGGGGAACGGTAACCAGTCTTTCGGTGAGCTTTGAAACTAGATGGATACGTTTTTCCATAAATTCGTAAAACTCTTCGAATTTCATCGATCCTTCCATTATGCATACGCCACCTATATGCATCGGGACTTTTTCAGTTTCTAAAAATAGAAAAGTTGCATCTAAACCTGAGAGTTCTTCCATCCTGCTTCCCTGTTAACAAACCGTTATAAATATACCGTACGCCTAACAACGTAAATATCAACTTTTTTTTGTGGTTGGATAAGCAGTGCGGCTGAAGCCTTGGTTAAATATGAAAACCCATAACTATGCACAAAAAAAAACCGCAATTTGAGTTCAGCATGACTATAATGTCCACTACTATCAATCACATCTCATCCAAAAGTATTCGTATTTATGCAAGCAATTGATTACGCAAAAAAAGCTAGCACCTCATTTGCCCTGCCAGACATTTGTCTGCGTATTCGGCAAATGTTAGATGATCATCAATCAGACGTCGAAGATATCGGAAACCTTGTTAGCTTAGATCCATCACTTGCATCCAAATTACTTAAATTAGCCAATAGTCCATTGTTTAGATTCCGCTCTCAGGTCGATAACATTGGTAAAGCAGTAAACATACTAGGTGGCGAAGCACTATATAATTTAGTTATGGCTGAAACTGCGAAAGATGCATTCGACTCTTTGAGTGATGAAAATGTGGATCTGAAGCGATTTTGGAAACAGAGTTTATTCACTGGTTTAGTGGCTAAGCATTTAGCCAAATTAGCGCGAGTTAGAGGTTCTGAACGGTTCTTTTTGTTGGGTTTACTGCATAATTTAGCAGAATTGGTGGTGACGAAAGAGAGTCCTGAGTTAGCTGCTAAATGTATTCCAGCAGATCACGCAACAGTGCCATTTGCGCTGCAAAAAAATATACTCGGATTTACTTATCCACAATGTAGCTCAACGATTTTGCAACTTTGGCAACTACCGACGCAAATTTCATTGCCCATCATGCATATCACCGATGAAGATTATGCTATGGGTAACAAAGAGGTCGCTATTATGCATGTGGCTGCCATTGCAGGATATATGCTGGCGACGAACTTCCCAGGAAACCTGCCTGAAACAATTAATCCAGTGATCTTAGCAAGTGTAGATTTGGATGTTGAAGTACTTGTTGATGCTATCACTTTCAGTAAGCAGGAAATAAACCAAATGATGTCTATCTTCAGTCCTTACTAACTCGCTAGCATTAAACATCGTCAAGCTTGTCGCTAAAAGCAGACATATCTTTGATATGCAATGTAGGAACGGGTTGAAAGTAGCATTTGTTTGATTTTTAATCTATTTTAGTGCTGCATATTGTTACGTTATTATATACAATGTCGCAAAAATAGAACAAATTCTAATTTAGATCGGTTTATATGAAGTTAATTTGCGCCACCATTTGCCTTTTCATCAGTTTTTCCAGTAGTGCACGCACTGATGTAATTCGAGCACTTTTTCTCGCTGATGCACCTTTTCATGGTGATGCGACTGCTGAACATCACGACTCTTTCACCATGAACGGTGAGTTCGGAGTTATCTATGCCGATGGAAATACCACAGGTACTACGGTTACCGGTAAGTTAAATGCTAAACAAGATCTGCTTAAATGGCATCACCGTTACGTGGCAAAAGTACTGTATAAACAAAACGAACAAGTTATTGATGAAAATAGTGAATTAGTTACCAGCGCACAGAATGTTTTCGTTTCAATGCAATCAGATTTTAAATTAAAAAATCCCACTAACCGTCTATTCATGTACGGTGAATACGAAGATGATCGATTTAATTCATATCGTTACCAAGCCGCTTTAGCTGTGGGTTATACAGAGCAATTATGGTCTGATAAAGAGAGTGAGTTTACCTACAGTGTCGGGCCAGGGTATGCGCGCTCGATTGCCAAAGAAAATACTGATGTGTTAGATCAAACTGGTGTTATAATCCGCGCGGCAATGGAATACGAGAAAAAATTCAATGATATGGCAACGTTCAGGCAATATTTAAGCACTGAAACCGACGATGAGTTTTCACGCTCTTTTTCGGAAACTTCTTTGGCGGCAAAAATTAATGGTTCTTTGGCTATGAAGTTGTCTTTTAATATGACCCATAATCGTTCACCTCAAGAGTTGGACGAACCACTAGATACTCAAACTTCCGTCACATTGGTATATCAGTTTTTTTAATTGAATTGCTAAAAATAACCATGAATCAGCAACTTGGTACATTTTGTGTTTACCATCTTGGTGGTTTGAAACGTTTCAACCAATATTCAGTAAAACAATAATAATATCAGCTGTTTTTATTTTAATTAAAATCAGGAAAGTCGAATGAAAAAATCAGTTTTATGTTCAGTTATATTTTGCGCCCTAGCAGCAAATGTAAGCGCAGAAGAAACTAAACCTTTTACCATGGATGGCGAGTTTGGCTTAATCGTCACTTCTGGTAATACTGAAACTACTTCCGTTAAAGGTAAGTTGTCTGCTCATCAAGAACTAGAAGAATGGAGTAACGACTTCATTATTGAAGGGTTATACAAAAAAGACCAAGTAACAGTTGATGAAGAAACTGTTACACAAACCACGGCACAGAAGTGGTTCGTATCTGGTCAGGCTAACTATAAACTAGAAAACCCAGACCATCGTTTATTTGGTTTTGGTTCTTACGAAGATGACCGTTTTAGCAGTTATGATTATCAATCTACCGTCGCTGTAGGTTGGAACCAAAAATTGTGGGCAGACGAAACGTCGTCATTTGAATACAGTATCGGTCCTGGTTATTCTTATTCTAAGACTCAGAGCACTGAAGACGCGGATGGAAATTTTGTAGCGGGTGAGACTGAGAAAGGTCTGATTGTACGTGGTGCATTAGATTATCAGTGGAAAATCTCAGATACCGCTACTTTTAAACAGTTGTTATCAACAGAAGTTGGTGAAGATAATACAAAATCTAAATCTGTGACGTCGTTATCTGCAGCAATAAATGGTTCTTTGTCTATGAAATTCAGTGTGACTTTGGATCATAACTCTGGTGCATCTGATGATACTGAAAAACTAGATACACAAACTGCAGTCACTTTGGTTTATACCTTTTTCTAATCCCTGCTTGTTTGATATTTGCTTGAAGCCGGCTTTTTACGCCGGCTTTTTTATGTTTTACGCAAGGCGTTTACCAACGAAATTGCGCCACCAATAGAGTTTGCTGCTGATTTGCATCTATCGGAAGGTCTAATTGGGCTCTGTTTTGTGCTGTATTCTTGTTGAAATGCTGCTCTATACCTAACTGCCAATTTTCATCAATATCGTAGCGCCAAGCTAAAGTTAGCCCGTAGCCATCACTGTTATTCATGTCGGTGGGGAAAACATCATCTTCAGATACTATAAACCTGTCATAACGCAGGCTTATTCGGTGCTGTGATACTGTATGGCTAAGCATTAAATACCAAGCATCAAAATCCACGTAAACATACTTTACGCCCATTACAGTACTGCCGGTCATAATTTGGCTAATCAGCCGTGTATTGGCGTCTAATTTATGTTGCATGGAAAACGAATGGAATTTAGTGCGCCAACCATAAAGTCGTTGACTGTTAACCGCTAACGGATCAGCTTGATTATCGTAATAATAATAACGAAAGCTTGATTGGTTGAAATAGCTCAGATGCAAGCCTGTATAAAACCCCCAACGTCGGTCTAGTTCATGGAAAGGTTCTACATAGTCAGGATGAAATATAAAGTCAGTATCAATCACCGTCGGGTAGGCAGCAAAGTTGACTCTGTCATTGTTAAGAGACTGTCGGTCGTGCATCGCAAAGCCGCGCCAACTTATTAAGGTACCAAGAGGATCATTACCTTTGAAAGTCGCCGCAACAATCTCCCACGTCCAAGGGCTTCTTCTTGCTCTGCCAGGGCTATAAAATGATAGCTCTAGACCTAGCGTTCGCATTTCTTCTCCTACCCAGCTATTGATTGCCGATTGGGTATAGGTGTAGGGAGATAGCCAGCCTGCATCGACATTTTCCAATGACAAGCGTGGGTAAAAAAAGCCAGCTCGCCCTTTGAATTTGATTTTTTCAGGGCTTAAAGGTTTATAGTTTAAAAACGCTTGAGAAAACCCGAAATGTTGTTCACCGTCAGCATAATAATTCGCCACGGCATCTACACTTACGCTGGAGGTTATGTCTAAATTTGTGTGCAACAGAGCTTGTTGAATACCTAATTTACTTTCATCGTGACGAAGAATACCGGTACCTTGATGTTGGTACGATTGCCAACTGTCAGCATCAGCAAGGTAAATTTGCATTAGGCCGCCAATCTGATTTGCCACGGCTGGTGTTACAACACTTATACATACCAACAAGCTAAACACAAAGTTGGCAATCAACGTTTTGCACAAAAGGTAATTTTTAACTATCAATAGCAAAGTTCCATGTTGATTAGCATTACACTCTATTCGTAATCGGTTAGTTTATCTGCTTGTTGCTCATAAAAACTAAGGTCTTGTAATAGCTTTTCTTTTAGAGAAAAGCGCGCACTAGTTGGAGCATCAACATTAATCATTTGGGTCAAAGCGTCGAAATCATCTTGAATTCTAGGATGCCAAATTTTGACTTTGTAATGACCTTTAGGAACGTCTATTGTTACTTTTCCATCTTGACTGGTTTTTGCAAAATAAGGCGTATCTACCACCCAAATATAAGCAAGCATCCAATCATGAACATTACAACCGAGTTCTACTTCACCTTGATTATCAAACAGCAATGGGTCGGCGTTTGATCCTTTATACAACTTTAACTCAAATTGTTTAGCTGGAGAAAAGGAGTAAACATGGTGTTTGATTGAATCAGAATTAGGAAATACTACTTTACTGCCTTTTTGAACCGCTAAAATGTGTGGCATAAATTGACGGTCTACTTGATCCATGACCGCAATATCTTTGCTAATTTCGGCAACGGCAACATCGTCTTCAGGCTCTAGGTAAACGACAGTTTGGAAAACAGGGGTATTGTTATGACTCACAACGTCAATTGTCACCGGTATCGCGAACGCTTTAAGGCTAACAAACACAGTGCAAACCCAGAATATCTTATGCATCTAAGTACTTCCCAAATCTCGTTGGCATTATAATTAATACCAGTAGAACGAGTTTTTAACCAATAAATTTCTTATTAATATACCTTGTTATGGGCAAGGTTACATTTTAATTGATGGCTTGATTGGTTGTTCAGTTATGAGGGGCAAATGAAACCCGTTTAAGGTGACGTTGAATGGCGCATAAAATAAACAGCACTTCCCGATAGAGTGGCTATCGGGAAGTGTTAAACGATTAGTGTAAAATACGAGTTTTAATTGTCCCGTCGATTTTAGTGAGTTGCTCAAATGCTTCTTTCGCATCGTCTGTCTCAACGTCAATTACCACATAACCAATATTTTCATTTGTTTGTAGATATTGTGCAGCGATATTAATGTTGTGAGCTGCAAATGCTTGGTTGATCTGAGTTAAAACACCAGGCGCATTGACGTGGATGTGTAACAAACGAGAACGATTTATATGTGATGGCAAGGATACTTCAGGGAAGTTAACCGCTGAAAGCGTCGACCCGTTGTCACTGTATTTGGCCAATTTACCCGCAACTTCAATACCGATATTTTGTTGTGCTTCTTGGGTACTTCCACCTACGTGAGGAGTAAGAATCACGTTATCAAATTTTCTCAAAGGCGAAACAAACTCTTCGTCATTTGATTTTGGCTCTACTGGGAAAACATCAATAGCAGCGCCGTTCAACTTGCCTGATTCCATGGCTTCTGCCAATGCATCAATATCAATTACGGTGCCTCTGGCAGCATTCATTAAGATAGCGCCATCTTTCATCATCGCCAGTTCTTTTTTGCCAATCATATTTTGCGTCTGTTCAGTTTCAGGCACATGCAAAGAAACAACATCTGAAGTACTGAGTAATTGCTTAAGGGTTTTAACTTGAGTTGAGTTACCCAAAACCAATTTATCTTCTATGTCAAAAAACTGGACTCGCATACCTAAGTGCTCTGCCAAGATGCTTAGCTGAGTACCAATGTGGCCATAACCAATAATACCTAAGGTTTTGCCTCGCGCTTCATATGATCCTACTGCGCTTTTTTCCCATACACCGCGATGGGCTTTGGCATTTTTACTTGGTACACCACGAAGTAATAAAATGATTTGGCCTAGGGCCAACTCTGCAACTGAACGGGTGTTAGAGAAGGGCGCATTGAACACCGGAATACCGCGTTTTTGTGTTGCTTTAAGGTCGACTTGATTAGTACCAATACAAAAACAACCAACCGCTACGAGTTTTTGCGCAGCATCTATAACATTTGCAGTGAGCTGTGTACGAGAACGAATACCAATAAAGTGAACATCTGCAATCTTTTCGATTAACTCTTCTTCTGATAACGACGTCTTAATATATTCAATATTGGTATAGCCATTGGCTTCAAGGGTTTCCACTGAACTTTGGTGTAAACCCTCAAGCAACAATATCTTAATTTTTTCTTTGGGCAGTGATACTTTGCTCATTAATGTTCCCGTACATGATCGTTAGTTAAAGATATCTGAATTAAGAGACATCTGGACGTCTATTTGAATGTGAAAAATACCAGAACTTTTTCAAATAAGAAAGAGCCTGTTATATTTATTTGGTCTAATCAATCTCAATTACTTCGGTGTCTGTGGCGACTAATACGATATCTGCTGCACGCATGGCGAACAGTCCATTGGTGACAACCCCTGGAATCTGATTAATTTGTTTTTCCAATTCAACTGGATTAAGAATTTTTAAATTGTGCACATCAAGAATCACGTTACCATTATCGGTAATCACACCTTGACGGTATTCAGGATCGCCACCCAATTTTACTAACTCTCGGGCAACAAACGAACGTGCCATCGGGATTACCTCAACTGGCAATGGAAAGGCACCTAAAACCGGCACTTGTTTGCTGTCATCAATAATACAGACAAACTTTTTAGCTACAGCGGCCACAATTTTTTCTCTTGTTAACGCTGCACCACCGCCTTTGATCATATGTTTATGTTTGGTTATTTCATCTGCCCCATCAACATAAATGTCAAAATTGTCTACTGAGTTGAGATCAAACACTTCGATTCCCATTGCCTTCAGTTTTGCCGTTGAATCATCAGAGCTAGAAACCGCACCTTTAATCTTGTGTTTTACTTTTTCCAGTGCGCTTATAAAATAATGCACGGTTGATCCCGTGCCTACACCAATAACACTATCGTCAGTAACAAATTTGATCGCGGCTTCGGCAGCGGCTCGTTTTTTTTCATCTTGAGTCATGTTTGATCCTATTCATTGGCAATGTTTAATACATTCAAAAAATCTGCGCAGAGTATACCGCACTTAGCTCCCACGCGGCTACAAACACTGTATATCTTGATTTGAGGTTATTTAGGTTGAAATAACGCGACTGGGGGTGACTATTTTGTGGACCGGAATATCCCAACTTTCGGTGCTTAAATTGGACGCTTGCTGACAGTCATGGGCGTATCCAATAAGCTGCGGTTTTACCGGAGAGGAGGTTATTTCAGCAAGTGTTCTATCATAAAATCCACCGCCCATACCCAACCTATTGCCGGTTTCATCAAACGCGACTAAAGGCAAAAATATACAATCGAGTTGTGGCACTGCTTTAACTCGTGATGATGAGATAACTGGTTCAGGAATATTAAATCGATTTTTACGCATTTTAGTATCCGCAGCATATCGAATAAATATTAGATAATTCTCACGGGATGGATCTAAAACAGGCAAATAGGTTGTTTTACCATTTTGCCAACACCAATCAATAATGTCGGTACAAGACAACTCTCCGTCTTGGTCAAGGTAAAGTGCAATGTGATTGGCTTGCTCCAGTATTTGGTATTTGATAACAGTCTGAAGCGCGTCTCGACTAGCTAGTTTTTGTTGCTCTGCAGATAGGTTGCGGCGCAATTGACGAAATTGTTTACGTAAATGGGATTTGTTTTCTAACAACGCAAAGACACCTTTGAAAACACAGATTAAGCACAACAATATCTGTTCAGTATACCAATAACTCGGTTCTTTTCTATCAGCTTGGTGAGTAAATTTTAGGATTAAATTTAGTTAAATGATGAGACACAGGTGAAGTTGTGTATTCAGAGCTTAAGATCGATAAATTAAGCGTTTAAAACGAAAATGGTAACCTTAATTACCATTTTCGATAGGGGATATTGTGATTACAGCGAGTAGGTGTCGATGTACAATTTACGCAGTCGATCATGATCAACTTTGGTGGCAACGTCGATTTGCTGGGCGTCTAACCAAAGAGGGCTGGCAGTACTACCTTCTGGTGCTACTGTTGTCTGTCCGCGGTTAAGTGGATCAGTGGAAACTCTGGCATGACCGCGAGTAAATTCAAATAAACTGGGGTCTACTAAATAAGCCAGTGGCATCGCATCATGGAAGAAACAAACACGGTCGTCTCTATCTTGTGAATAAAAGTCCACGTAGAACTGAGATGACTTTTTCACGAATCCACCCAGCTTAGGGTTTTTGATTTCTAATTCATCAAGAAAATCTAACGTGAAAGGCACATCATTAGTCACATCCAAACCAAACATTTTCAGATCCCATGGCGCTGCAAACACTATCTCAGCGGCATGCGCATCGTTCCATATGTTAGCTTCAGCTACAGGAGTCACATTACCCTTCACAAAAGCAGCGCCACCCATAATGACCACACCTTTTACCAAGTTGGGGAGTTCAGGTTCTAAACGCAATGCTAAGGCCAGATTACCTAGCGGGCCAATTGCCACTAAGGTGATTTCACCTGGATGTTGACGAGCCATATCGACAATATATTGGGCTGAGCTGCGAGGATCTAGTTCGCGCTTTGAAGATGGAAAATCGATATTGCCAAAACCATCATCACCGTGCACAAAATGTGCGTAACCTGACTCAGGACCAACCCAAGGCATACCCACACCCTTGGTTACTGGAATGTCTTGATCAGCTAATTCACATAACGTGAGTGCATTTTGAGCCGACATAGTAACAGGTACGTTTCCGTATACTGTGGTTAATCCCAATACCTCGATATCAGGAGATTGAAAGGCAAAAAATATTGCCATTGCGTCATCAATACCTGGATCGGTATCGAGAATTATTTTATGAGCCATATAATCGTTCTCTTTAATGATAAATTGTGGTTAAGCTTGATGCTGACTGAGGAAAAGATCAACCTCTTCAGTATTCGGAATTGATTGGGCAGCGCCACTACGTGTCACTGCTATTGCTGAAGCTGCGCACGCGCGCACTAACGCATCCTTGGGTTTATGACGTCGACTGTATGCCGCTAGAAAATAACCAATAAACGTATCACCAGCTGCGGTCGTATCTACTGTTTCAACCGAGAATGCAGGAACTGTGATGGTTTCTTCAGCCAATACAAATCGCACTCCTTGTTTACCTAAGGTAATTAATACCTCTGCATGGGACCATTCGCGACGGAAATATTCTTCCATTTGATCAATATCGTCGACTCCGCTAATTGCAGCTGCTTCCACTTCATTAACAATCAGTAGATCGATACAGTCATGGGGGAGCTGTTTCACTGAATCAGTCATTGGCGCTGGATTAAAAGCCACTTTTAACCCTAACTTTTTAGCCTCTTGAAACACAATGTCTATGGAGCTTGTTTCATTTTGAGTTAGTACCCAAGCAGATTCATCAGCGCCATCAAGGGCTTTGAGAACATCCTGATTTTCAATTTCAAGGTTCGCGCCACCAAATAAAACAATGGCATTTTCACCTGAAGAGGCCACTTGAATTATTGCATGGCCAGTAGGGGAGTCGGTGCACTGCACATATTTGCAGTCAACACCTTGTTTAATCATTGCTTGCTTAAAATGGGCGTCATGTTCGTTAATTTTTCCCACATGCCTAACATCGGAACCCGCTTTCGCTAGTGCGATCGACTGGTTTGCTCCCTTGCCGCCTAATAATTGTTGATAATCTGTTGAGGATAAGGTTTCACCGGGTTGAACAAAATGATCGACCTGATAAACATGATCAATATTGATTGAACCGAAATTAATAACAGCCATAAAAGTTCCAATTTAGCGCTATGAGATTACAAAGAAATGCGTTTGTACCATAAGTTAACGCTAAAAAGAACAGTTTAACCTGACCATTTGGTCAGCTTTGACGGCCTAAAGGCTATTTTTTAACTATTGATAACTTATTGCTGAAAATTTCTGCACTTCGAGATTGCTAGGCTATCGAGAAAAGATAGACGCAATTTTGTCGAATAAACCTTGAGTTTCCACAAATGGTTGCTCGTTAGCTTGAAACAAACGAACAGATATAGTCGCACCGTGTCCCCAGGGCCACCAAGACAGCATTAAGTCATTTTGCCCATTGTCATCTTTGGTAAGCAATTGTTGTTTTTTCTCGAGAATGCCGAAAAATCCTGCGCGGTGTTTGAGAAACGGATTGGCTTTTTTAAACTGCTTCTTATCCCAAATATGGGGAAAATGTTTTTTGGCTATTGAATAAACGTGCTGTGCATGGTCCACGGAAAACTCAGCGAGAAGACAGCCAAAATGCTCGTCCCACTTCCATTCGATTTGATGGTCTAGGTCGTCAAAAAATTCAGGACAAGCTTCACGCATTGCCTGTTGTTCAGTCGGTGGCACTTTCATCACATTATTATTCTTTTCAACGTTAATTTTAAAAGTTTAGTGGTTTTCACTAAGAAACTGCTAGCGCACTGTATAGGCCAATTCCCTGTGTGCCTGAAGTATTTTGTATAACGCCTGTTTTCCGTCCAATCAACAGTATTAGAATAACCTGCAATTTATGAACCGACAACTTTTATATTCTTATAAAACAATGGGTTGTGAATTTTGGAGGGTGCATAAAAAAGCGAGGTGTCAAATAAATTGACACCTCGCCCTATGAAATTAGAATCTCCCAAAATGCCGCTGTTCGGTGTGGGCCCGTGAACCGAAAGTTCAGGGCGGAAACATCATCACTACCGTAGGCGTCTTGATACTAGCCAAGCTTGCACAATAGTAGTGGAATCAATTTCCAGGTTAAA
This sequence comes from Aliiglaciecola sp. 2_MG-2023, assembly GCF_030548145.1. Taxonomy (NCBI): domain Bacteria; kingdom Pseudomonadati; phylum Pseudomonadota; class Gammaproteobacteria; order Alteromonadales; family Alteromonadaceae; genus Aliiglaciecola; species Aliiglaciecola sp. 2_MG-2023. Next base: position 7,725 of record NZ_JAUORY010000022.1, on the reverse strand, counting down.
TAGCATCGGCCAGGGACAAAACTGAACTGGCAAACACCCCAGGAGAATTACGAATTTTAGCATAGCGGCGCTAAAATAAAATCGAAAACTGGTAATTCATTTTTAGTTGCTTATAAACTGCACTAAGTGGCGAAATTTCAACACAGTCACCGCTATCAAAATGACAAAGCTTTACTAAAGCCTCATCATGCTCTAGGCAGGCACCTTTGGTAGTGATACGATCTCAAAGCCCTATCTTGTGTCAGTTCTTGAGTGGAAATGGCACTAATGGAAAATAAAGGAAACAAAATTGAATCCATCGCATTTAAATTATGAAGAGTTGTCTACTTTATTGGAACAGCACAATATTCTCACTGATGCATCTGAAGTACATGGCATTTTTTGCGGTATGTTATCGGGTGGAATGGCGTTAGAAAGTCAGGAATGGTCAGTTGCGCTTAATGATTCAATAAATCAAGGTGACGCTTTACCTAATGAGGTTCAAGTGCAATTAACCGCGCTTTACAATGATACCTGCCAACAGTTATTAGAAACCGATTTCACTTTAACCTTATGTATGCCCGATGACTCAGCTCCAATTAACGAAAGAGGCAAAGCATTAATCAATTGGATTCAAGGTTTTATGTTGGGGTTTGGTTTGCACCAAGCTGATTTAACTGCCTGTTCTGCCGACGTGAAAGAAGCGTTAGAAGATTTCTATGAGATTTCTCGTATGGACGAAACCATGCCAGAAAATGAGGAAGCAGAAAAAGCCTTGTTCGAAGTCATCGAATACGTTCGAGTTTCTTGCATGTTATGTTTCAATGAATTGGGTCATTCAGCTGACCAAGCACAAACTGAACCTAAGACGGTACATTGATGTCATCAGAATTAATTAAAGAGTGCACTAAACGCCGACAAATTTTACGTGAGCGAATGTTGCCAAACAGTATTGCCGTCATACCTGCAGCAAACATGGTAACCCGCAGCAATGATACTGAGTTTCCTTTTCGCCAAGACAGTGATTTTCATTATTTGTCAGGCTTTCCAGAAGCCGATGCCTATTTAGTGATTAGTAATAGTCCATTGATGGGCGATGTATTCAGCGCTTTATTTTGTTTACCTAAAGATGAATTAGCAGAAATTTGGCAAGGCAGACGGATTGGAGCCGAGGCGGCACCAGCTGATTATGAAGTCGACATTGCTCACCCCCTAGACGATATCCTAGTAGGTTTAACAAGTTACCTAAATGGTCACGAAAATCTGTATTTCGCTCGCGGTCATCATGGCCCTAGTGATGCGTTAATGGATGAAGTACTCGCCAACTTACGCAATGCACCAAAACAATCGAAAATCGCTCCTAGTTGCGAATTCGATATTCGCTTACTGCTACATGAAATGCGCCTATTTAAATCTGACTTTGAAATTTCAATTATGCGCCAAGCTGCCGAAATTTCTTGTGATGCGCATATCGCCGCAATGAAATACAGCGAAGTGGGCAAAAATGAATTTCATTTAGAAGCCACGATTCATCACCATTTTGCCATGCATGGTGCAAAGTCACCTGCTTACTCAACTATTGTTGGTAGCGGCGACAATGGGTGTATTTTGCATTACACCGAAAATAATTGTGAGCTACAAGACAATACCTTAGTGCTGATCGATGCCGGTGCTGAATTGCAAGGATATGCAGCGGACATTACTCGCACGTTTCCGGTAAATGGTCGATTTAGCGAACCACAAAAAGCGTTATATCAACTGGTGTTGGATGCACAATTGGCGTCTTTTGCCATGTTTAAACCTGGAAGTACCTTCAAAGCCGCATCTGATAAAGCCATTGAAGTCCTCACGAGGGGACTAATTGAATTGGGATTGTTGAGTGGTGACTTAGAAGACAACATTGAACAACAAAATTACCGTCAGTTCTTCATGCATGGACTTGGACATTGGCTTGGCTTGGATGTACATGATGTTGGTAACTATAAAGTGGCAGGTGCAGATCGGGAGTTTGAACCTGGCATGGTTATGACTGTTGAACCTGGTTTGTATGTGTCTGAAACGGCTGAGGTTGATCCTAAATGGAAAGGCATTGGTATTCGTATTGAAGATAATATTGTGATTACCGAAGATGGGTATGAAGTGTTAACCGATAAAGTGCCAAAGACCATTGCAGATATTGAAAATTTGATGGCGAACTAGCAATAATGAACAAAGCTGAACAATCATTTGATTTGGTGATCGCTGGTGGCGGGGCAGTGGGTCTTAGCTTAGCGTTGGCGATTGTGAAACAAAGTCAGCTTAAGGTTGCCGTGATAGAGGCTAATCAGAGCCCTGAAGCGGCGACGCCCCGTTCAGAGTATTCTAGCGGTGACGATTCAAGCTATTTAGATTTGCGCAGTGTTGCTCTTTCTGCCCAGTCAAACCAGATGTTAACCGCGTTAGGCTTAACGGGATTATCTGAATTTGCTTGCCCAATTTCGCATATACATGTGTCAGATCAAGGTCATTTGGGGAGCAGTACCTTAGCTGCGCAAGATTACCAACTGGATGCTTTGGGGCAGGTGATTGAATTACCCGTGTTGGTGAATTTATTGCAAAACGAAATCCACCGATACGCAAAACAAGTTACCTTTTTTTATGGTCAAACAATTGAACAGCTTCATAAATCTTCGGGGCAGATAGATGTAATTCTAGGTGATGAACAACGATTGAGTGCGTCGCTATTGGCAATTGCGGAAGGAGGGAATTCCCCAACTCGCGAAAAATCAGGCATCGAAATTCAGCTCAAAGATTATCAGCAATCAGCGATCGTAGCCAATGTTGCGCTGTATGAAGACCATAACAACACTGCATTCGAACGTTTTACCCAATATGGCCCTTTGGCTTTGTTACCTTTAACGACTCCATTGCAACAAGCCGATTCGTATCGAAGTTCGTTAGTCTGGACGTTGTCGCAAAAGCAATGTGAGGACGTATTGGCGTTAAGCGATGAGGAGTTTATTGCGCGTTTACAAGATGAGTTCGGTTATCGATTAGGGAAAATAAAAGCCGTCGGCAGGCGCAGTGCTTTTCCATTGATTCAAAGTAAAGCGTTACAACACATTCACCATCGCACCGCGTTATTGGGAAATGCTTGCCAAACCTTACATCCCATTGCAGGGCAAGGATTGAACTTGGGGCTAAGAGATGTTGATGAACTTGTGCATATTATATTAGCTGAAGAAACTCAGGATATCGGTCAATATCGAACTCTACAGCGCTACCAACAAAATCGCAAAAATGACCAAGACCGCTTAATTAGTGCAACGGATTTATTGGTCCATACTTTTTCTAATCTTTATCCTCCGTTAGTTTTAGGGCGTAATCTAGCCCTTGGTATTTTAGATTGTCATCCTAGGATAAAACAAATTTTAGCTCACCATGCCATGGGCTTTCACAGCACATCAGGAAAACTCCATGCAAAATTATGACGTAGCAATTATTGGCGCAGGCATTATTGGCTTAACGGCTGCACTGGCGTTGCAGAATACTGATTTGCGTGTTGTGGTTATCGATTCTGAGCCGGCGGATCAGCCTCTGGGTCAAGAACCAGAGTTACGAGTAAGTGCAATTAATCTTGCTAGTCAGAACATTTTTTGCAATTTAGGGGCTTGGCAAGGCATTTGCGAGCAACGATTGCAGCCTTATCAACACATGCAAGTGTGGGAACAGGATAGTTTTGCCAAAATTGATTTTTGGGCATCGGATATTCAGCAAACACACCTAGGGAGTATTATTGAAAATCAAGCCATCCGCTTAGGTTTGATGCAACAACTCAAACAAGTCGCTAATGTAGAAATTGCGGCTAGTGCCAAAATCGCCAATATTTCCATTGGTCAATCAGAAAGTTTCATTAGTCTAGAAAATGGCAATCATGTCAGCAGTAAACTAGTGGTTGGTGCTGATGGCGCGAATTCGTTGGTGCGTAAAGTGGCAAATTTACCGCTGACTTTTTGGGATTACGATCAGATTGCTATCGTTGCCACTATTGAAACAGAATTCGCGCACGAAAATGTGGCGCGACAAGTGTTTACCCCTGACGGACCTCTGGCGTTGTTGCCATTGTATGAAAAAAACTTGTGCTCAATTGTTTGGTCACAAAGAGTCGAAAAGGCAGAGTCTCTGTTAAAATTGGATGATCGAGCATTTAATCATGCCTTGAGTGCCGCCAGTGACACGCGTTTAGGACAAGTGAGGCTTGTGAGTAAACGAGCCAGTTATCCGTTAAAAATGCGTTATTGTCGCAAGTGGGTGAGTGACCGTATTGTTTTGATTGGAGATGCTGCTCATACCATACATCCTTTAGCAGGGCAGGGCGCAAACTTAGGTATTGCTGATGCAGCTGCATTAGCCGAAGTGCTGGTTGAATTGCAACAGCAAAATAAAGATATAGGTTTGGCTAAAAACCTGCGTTCATTTGAGCGTTGGCGTAAATCAGAAGCACTGCAAATGATTGCCGTCATGGAGAGCTTCAAGCGACTTTTTAGTGGTGCCAACCCGGTGAAAAAGTTGATCAGAGATATAGGGTTATCAGCGACAAATCAGTTATCGCCGTTAAAAAACGATATTATTAAACAAGCAGTTGGAATTGAGGGCAATTTACCTAAGCTGGCAAATATAGATACCAGCTTAGATTCAGCAAGTTAGTACTTATTAATTTGCTGTTTTTATCGGTTATTTAGTTAGTTTTGTAACCACACTTGGTATTCTTCTGAGGCTAGGAATCCGGCAAACGCGGGTTCACTTCCCAAACTCTCAGGAGTAAATTCGTAATACAATCGTTCACTGATCAGATTCAATGTATCAGCTACTCCTTGGTAGTTTTGTTGTTCATTATAAATGGTTAACAAGGTCCAGTAGGGAGGTTCAAAATTTGGCTCAGCATTGACACCTAGGTAGGCATATTTTAATGCTTCATTCATTTCTCCCGCGTTGTAATATAAATTTGCACTCAGCTCGCCAAGGGCTCCATCCATTCCAAAGCGTTTAATGACGTTCTCCATCGCTTGCATGACTTTGACGTTATTCTCAGTCATCACATAATAATCTAGCAGCATAAATTGGGTAGAGGGTAGGTGACCAAAGTATTTGTCTAACAAACTAAGTTGTGCGAGATATTCTTCATCATTAATATTTTGCGCAAGGCCAACACCAGTATCAATCATGACTCGTTGCTTTTTCATATCTTCCGGCATACTTAAAAGCAATTTATAAGCTTCTAGAAATTGCCCTGATTGACGTAAGCTGCCAATTCGTTGGAATTTCTCCACCACATCTTTGTTAATTTTTTCTTTACCAAACATTTTGCCAAAAAAAGAATCATCAGTAGATATCATCAATGCCGTTGCTTGGGTTAAGGAGTCACTAAATTGAGCGCCTTTGCTGGCGATATGGAAATCAAAAACTTTTTGTTCTTCGTTGAGAAATAAAATGAGGTATTCATGCCCACCTGTCGCGTAGTCGATGCGGACAAGGGGGCGCAGGGCTCCTTGCTCGTCAAGCATGCGTATAAAGCTAGAGTTTGATTCTTCATTGAAAAATTGTGCAAAAAGATTATTGATTAAGGTTTTCCGTGTGCGTTCCGCCGAAAATCCACGCACAAAATCATTTATTTCACTTTGTTTGGAAAATAACGCACTGCCAACAATTTGCCCTAAATTTTTCGTGTCGGTCATTTCTCCTAAACTATCTATATCGTGATTATTCAGTGCTTCAGCAAATTTAATGGCGCTCTGTGCGGATTGTTGTGCGAAAACCGAGTTTTCGTTGTTCCCACCCATTTGTTGGGCGTTGCTCAAATTTGAAAATACGCTTAACAGAAGAATGAAAAACGTATTTTTAATAAAAAATGCATATGTTTTTGAGATTGAATCAGTGTTCATAAAATAAGTCCATTTTACGTTTTTAGTTTTAATTTTAGGTGTACCTAATTGAGTTTGCCGATAAAGTTATGCTTTGTACATGACTGAATCGTTTTCAAATATTGTAGACCGTATGCTTTTCGATAAGTTATTTGCCTTAAACGTTTCATAGCAGGGCTTCGCGATAGAGATTGAAGGAAGTCTAGAGTAGCAATATTGTGTTGCGTGTTTTTTGCACATATTATAATTAAAAACGTCTTGGGCTTATATCATTGTGCAAAAAAGAACTTTCTTAAAATTATCCTCTTTCGGAATGGCATCTATAGCATTCAATGGTTTGTCGTTGGAGACCGCGGCATCACCTGTTACATCAACCAAACTGTCAAAGGTTACTGGCAACGTTCAACCGATTTCAGTGCAAGAGAGAAAGCTGCGTATTGCTGCGGCGCAGAAGCATATGGCAGAACAAAAAATAGATGCCATTATTCTAGAGCCTGGTGCGGCTATGGATTACTTTACTGGAATTCAGTGGTGGCGAAGTGAAAGGCTTACCGGCGTTGTCATTCCTCAAAGCGGTGATATTGCCGTTGTTTGTCCCTTTTTTGAAGAGCCAAGTATTCGTGAGTCTTTAAAACTTGGTGATGATGTTCGAGTTTGGCAAGAGCATGAAAGTCCCTTTGAGCTAATCAAACAGGTTTTGCAAGACCGAGGCATAAGAAAAGGCAAGTTGGGTTTTGAGTCTACGCTTAGATACTTCGTCCTTGATGGCGTAATGGCTTTGCTACCTGATATGAATCACGTCAGCGCCGAACCGGTCACCTTAGCTTGCCGCATGTATAAATCTGCACATGAATTGACGCTTATGCATAAAGCCAATGAAGTGACCTTGATGGCCTATGAACATGTGTTTTCTCAGCTTCAACTGGGCATGACGCAACACGATGTAAAACAATTGATGGACGCTACCCAATCGCAGCTTGGCGGCACAAATATTTGGTGTTTAGCGCTGTTTAATGAAGCAAGTGCATATCCACATGGCACTGGGCAGTCGCAGGTTATTAAACAAGGCTCAGTCATTTTAATGGACAGCGGTTGCAGTGTTTATGGTTATCAATCAGATATCAGTCGAACCTTGGTTTTTGGCGAAGCATCTAAAAAGCAGCGCGCAGTTTGGGAAACGGTCAAAAAAGGCCAAAAAATAGCATACGAAACCGCTCTAGTTGGCACTGCTGCGGGTAAAGTGGACGACGCGGTGAGAGCGTATTACGAAAAACAAGGTTATGGGCCACTTTACAAGCTACCTGGTTTGTCACATCGAACAGGGCACGGCATCGGCATGGAAGGTCATGAAAGTGTCAACTTTGTTAAAGGTGAAACAACGCCACTAAATAAAGGTATGTGCTTGTCGAATGAGCCCGGAATTTATATCCCCGGCGAGTTTGGTGTGCGTTTAGAGGATTGTCTTTACATGGGGGATAAACAAGCCCATTGGTTCACCGAACCCCCTAAATCATTAGACGAACCACTAGGTCGATTAGTCCCGCTTTCGGTTTAATCCACCACTGTAGGACGGGCTTCAGCCCGTTGTTATGTTCCGATGATGCGGGGCTAAAGCCACCGCCTACAGGGTAGGGGAAATCATCTTATTTGTAGCATGGTCTTTAGGCCATGGAAGGTGGTTAACCTCCCACCGAGGTTTGCGTGCAGGTTGTAGCATGGTCTTTAGGCCATGGAAGGTGGTTAACCTCCCACCGAGGTTTTCGCGCAGGTTGTAGCATGGTCTTTAGGCCATGGGAGATGGTTAACCTCCCACCGATGATTGCGCGCAGGTTGTAGCATGGTCTTT
>NZ_JAUORY010000021.1:0-79511 GCF_030548145.1 Aliiglaciecola sp. 2_MG-2023 | reverse complement strand
GCTCAGAGGTTTGGATTGACCTTGAAAAAGTGGTCAAAAGATGACTAATACCTATTGACCAACAAGAGGCTCATATGGGTTAAGCGCCGCTGGCGCGAGTCGTATGCAAAGTGATCTGCAATATGTTTACGTTAATGGTCGCGTGATGAAAGATAAACTAATTAATCATGCAATTAGGCAAGCATATGAAGGTTTGATTGAGCCTAACACTCACCCAGCATTCGTGCTGTTTCTGTCTTTGGATCCTATGCAAGTTGATGTCAATGTTCACCCAGCTAAACATGAAGTGAGATTTCATCAATCCCGACTTGTCCATGACGTTATATTTCGCTCTGTTTCAAAAGCGCTGACTGAATCGTTCTCTGATCATACGGAGCATGCTGAGAGCGGCGGACAAGTCACACCAACGACATTGCAAGAAGTTGCTCCTAGCCACCAGTATATCCGTCCGTTGAGCAGGGTAATTGATAAGCCAAGCCAGAGTGAACAGCCGTTGCGATCAACCACTGAAATTCATGAGCAGGTCACTAATCAGCAACCTAAAACATTCAGGTACAGTGCTCCGGCTCATTCAAAGTCAGGGGCCAAGCATTACAAAAATTTAATGACTCCGCATTCCCCTGAACACTCTCAAAGCAACCTGTTGAGTTTTATGCAGATTGCTGATAATCGTTTATTGATCGAATGTGCAGGGGCGTATTATCTGTGTAAGGCAGAAGAATTAGCTGCTAAAAAATTACACGATGATGGGCAGTTTAATCAACCTGTGATGCAACCTCTTTTAATGCCCATTTCGCTGGCGTTGAACCAGATAAAGCTGACGATAGAGCCATCATTAATTCAGAGTATTAAAAGCTTAGGTATTGAGCTTTCTATTGTTAATCAACGTATACTTTTGAAGCAAGTCCCTTCTGGAACCCGAGCTTTGGATTGGGCCAGTGTGCTGCTGAGTTTGTTTGATAGATTGGAGCTAGCGCTCAATCAAAGTACCAAGGAAAATGCGACTCTGCCTATTCGTAAATTTGACCAAGACAGTGACAAACAACTATTACTTGAAAGTTTTTACACTGTGTTAGCAGAGCACCAAATCAAAGGGTCAGCAGCACAACATACTAATATGAACTTTCTGTGTGAATGGTTAACTAAACAACTCAATGCTGAAGAAATACTTAAATCTTGCGCTAAATTAATCCCATTAAAAAATTGGTTATCACAATTTGATGAATAAAAAACAAACCGAAAACTTACCGCCAGCGATTTTTTTAATGGGGCCAACAGCCTCTGGTAAGACTGATTTGGCATTAGAAATAAGCAAAAGGCTCCCCTGTGAAATCATTAGTGTAGATTCGGCGCTAATCTATCGTGGTATGGACATAGGCACGGCCAAACCAACTCCCGAAGAACTATCTCAAGTTCCCCATCGACTCATTGATATTCTCGACCCTGCAGAATCTTATTCGGTTGCGAATTTCAGGAACGACGCGTTAAATGCGATGAAAGCGGTAACTGAAAATGGAAAGATTCCTTTACTGGTTGGTGGAACTATGATGTATTTCAAGAGCTTAGTTGATGGTTTATCAACATTGCCAGCTGCCAATGAAGAAGTTCGTGCGCAATTAACCCAAGACGCACAAAACCAAGGCTGGGATGCATTGCATAGTCGATTAGAACAAATCGACCCAATTTCAGCTAAACGTATACATCCAAATGATCCTCAGCGTTTGTTAAGGGCTTTAGAAGTATTCGTATTGAGCGGAAAGACGATGACGGAGTTAACTGCGGAAAAATCCGGTAGCCTCCCTTATTCGGTAAAAGAATTTGCCATCATGCCCAGTGATCGGGGTATACTCCATGAGCGTATAGAAAAACGATTTAATGTTATGCTTGATAAAGGCTTTCAACAAGAAGTCGAAGATCTTAAGCGTCGCGGAGATTTACATCTAGATTTGCCTTCCATGCGGTGTGTGGGTTACCGTCAAATGTGGCAGTATCTCGATGGTGACTATAATCACGAGGAAATGGTATTTAAAGGTGTGGCGGCAACGCGTCAATTGGCAAAAAGACAAATAACCTGGCTAAGAAGCTGGAAAAATATAACTTTTTTAGATGGTATTGAAAAAGACAATTTGACTACCATATTGAATGTCAGCAATACTGTACCCTAATAGGCAGCTATACAGCCCCATGTTTTACTGTATAATTTGTATATCAGGTGAAAATCATAATAAAAAGAAAAGGATAAGGAATAGTGATGGCAAAGGGGCAATCTTTACAAGACCCGTTTTTGAATGCGTTAAGAAAGGAGCGTATTCCTGTCTCAATTTATTTAGTCAATGGAATCAAGTTACAAGGTCAAGTGGAATCGTTTGACCAGTTCGTAATTCTGTTAAAAAACACTGTTAGTCAGATGGTATACAAGCATGCCATTTCAACTGTTGTGCCTTCTCGGGCCATTAATATGTCAACCGGCGCACAACCTGACTCTGATAACGGTGAATAAAACCTTATAGGAGAAAAGCTTGTTTGACCGTTACGAAGCAGGCGAGCAGGCTGTTTTAGTTCATATTGATTTTTCTGATGATTCTAGCAAAGAAGATCTGCAAGAGTTACAAATGCTAGTGTCATCTGCCGGTGTTAATGCAGTTGAAGTGATAACCGCTTCACGGCAAGCACCTCATCCCAAATACTTTACGGGTAGTGGCAAAGCTGAAGAGATTGCTAATGCTGTGCGTACCAATAACGCAGATGTCGTTATTTTTAATCACCCTCTATCGCCTTCTCAAGAAAGAAATTTGGAAGCATTGTGCAAATGTCGCGTGTTAGATCGTACCGGTCTGATTTTAGACATTTTTGCGCAACGAGCCCGTACTCACGAAGGTAAATTACAAGTAGAGTTAGCGCAACTTCGGCATATTTCAACTCGATTAATTCGAGGTTGGACTCACTTGGAACGTCAAAAAGGTGGAATTGGCCTACGCGGTCCCGGTGAAACTCAGCTGGAAACCGATAGACGACTTTTGCGAGTCAGAATTAAGAGTATTCAACGTCGCTTAGCCAAAGTACAAAAACAACGTGAACAAGGCCGCAGAGCTCGTAAACGCGCGGAAATGCCAACGCTCTCGCTGGTGGGATATACCAATGCGGGTAAATCGACTTTGTTTAATACTATTACTGATGCGGGAGTCTATGCGGCAGATCAATTGTTCGCCACACTAGATCCAACCTTGCGAAAAATTCAGTTACAAGATGTTGGTAACGCTATATTGGCTGATACAGTTGGATTTATCCGGCACTTACCACATGATTTAGTGGCGGCATTTAAAGCCACTTTACAGGAAACTCAAGAAGCAGACCTGTTATTGCACGTTGTGGATTATTCGGATGACCAATATCTAGACAATATTGATCAGGTGAATGATGTTTTGGAAGAAATTGATGCATCTGAAATTCAACAGCTAATGATTTGCAACAAAATTGACAGAATGGAAGGGGTTGAACCCCATATAGACCGCAATGATGAAGGAATTCCCATTCGAGTCTGGATTTCTGCTCAACAAGATCAGGGCATTGATTTATTATTTAATGCCCTCACTGAATGTTTATCGCAAAGCATAGTGCAATTTACATTACGCATTCCGCCTAAAGAAGGTAAACTTCGAGGCGCATTATTTGGAATGAACTGTATCGCTGCAGAATCGTATGCAGAGGACGGCGATTGGCTGGTGGATGTCAGAATGCCAACCAGTGATTGGAACCGATTGGAAAAAAGATCAGAGATAGACTTATCCAGTTTGGTAGTAAAGCATTAGTATATGCAAATTAAGTTAACTTCTGATGGTAGTATCGGGGTTGCGTAGATTTAGACTTAACCTAACGGAGAGTGATGATGGCTTGGAATGAGCCCGGTGGAAAGAATAACGACCCTTGGAAAAATAAGGGGGGACGTGATCAAGGCCCGCCTGATTTGGATGATATATTCAAAAATTTGTTTGGTAAATTCAGCAAAGGTGGCGGCGGTGACGGCTCATCTGGCGGTAAAAGCTTAGGTGGAGTTGGCTTAACTGTGATCGCAGTTTTGCTAGTTGTCGTTTGGTTTATTAGCGGTTTCTACACTATTCGTGAAGCAGAACGTGGTGTGGTATTACGTTTTGGTGAGTTCAGTCAATTCGTAGAGCCTGGTTTACGTTGGAAACCAACATTCGTAGATGAAGTCATTCCAATTGACGTGCAATCTATTAAGTCGATGTCTTCAGAGGGCAGCATGCTCACAGAAGATGAAAACGTGGTTAGCGTTGAAATGGAAGTTCAATATCGAATCGTAGAGCCTTTCAAATATAGCTTTGCGGTAACTAACCCAGAACAAAGCCTTAGTCAGGCGTTAAATAGTGCCATTCGTTACGTGGTCGGACATTCAAAAATGGACGATGTGTTAACCCGCGGTCGTGAATCAGCCCGTCAACAAGTTTGGCAAGAGTTAGAAGGCATTATTAATCCTTATGATATGGGTATTTCAATTGTCGACATTAACTTTAAAGATGCTCGTCCACCAGATGCGGTGAGAGCGGCTTTTGATGATGCTATTGCTGCACAAGAAGATGAACAGCGTTTCATCCGCGAAGCAGAAGCTTATTCTCGTGAAATCGAGCCTCGCGCCCGTGGTCAAGTGAATAGAATGGCAGAAGAAGCACAGGCTTATAAAGAGCGTGTTACTTTAGAAGCGCGCGGTGAAATCGCACGTTTTGAAGAGTTATTACCTCAATACAATGCGGCACCTGAAGTTACCCGTCAGCGTATCTATCTTGAAACAATGGAACAGGTGTATCAAAACACTACTAAGATCATGATAGATAATGAGGGAAGTGGCAATATGATGTATTTGCCTTTAGATAAAATTCTAGAGAGCCAAAATAGTCAAGCACCTAAAGAGAACTCTCGCAGTACGCTTGAAGGACTACAACAAAATAGTATTTCCTCTTCGCAAAGTAGTAATTCCACTCCGAGCACAACGTTACGTAGTGATCGAACTAGAACAGGGAGAAATTGATAATGAAAAATCTAAGTATTGGAGTCGTAGTACTCGTTATCATCGCAGTTTTTCTTTCATTGTTTGTTGTGCCTGAAGGCGAAAAAGCAATTAAAATTCAATTCGGAAAAGTTGAGCGAGATGCTTCAGGTGAAACTGTTGTCTTTTCACCCGGTTTGCATTTTAAAATTCCATTGATTGACCGCGTTGTTAAGCTCGATGCCAGAATTCAAACGCTGGATGATCCTGCTGGACGTTTTGTTACTTCAGAGAAAAAAGACTTAATCGTTGATTCTTATGTAAAGTGGCGGATTAAAGATTTTGCAACTTACTACTTGTCAACTGGTGCTAACAAATTACAAGCAGAATCACTATTAAAACAAAAAGTTAATAATGGTTTGCGCTCTGAATTTGGTACTCGTACTATTTCTCAAATCGTATCTGGTGAGCGCTCAGAATTGATGGATGAAGCCATGAAGCAAGCGTCAACTAGTTCGGATGAGCTTGGTATTGAGATTGTTGATGTAAGAGTTAAACAAATTAATCTACCACCTGAAGTGAGTAATTCTATTTTCCAACGAATGAGAGCAGAGCGAGAAGCTGTGGCAAAAGAGCACCGCTCAGAAGGTAGAGAGCAAGCCGAAATCATTAAGGCAACAATTGATGCTAAAGTGACGGTTATGCTGGCAGACGCAGAACGGAACCTACGTAAGATTAAAGGTGAAGGTGAAGCCCAAGCCGCACAGATTTATGCTGAAACTTATTCTAAGAGCCCTGAGTTCTATGCATTTTTAAGAAGTATGGATGCTTATAGAGCGAGTTTCGATAGTAAACAAGACGTTTTAGTTGTTGAACCAGACAGTGATTTCTTTAAATACATGAAAGACATGTCAGGTGCTAGAAACTAAATTTAAGTGTTGATAAAAGCGCCGTGAAGGCGCTTTTTTTATCACTAAAATCGTCATTATTAAGCGAGAGTGCTTATGTTTGAATTTCATATTAGAGATGCGGTTCAGGATGACTTTTCTGAAATTAAACGCTTAAACGATAAATTTGTACACTTTACCAGCCCAATGGAGCTAGCTCGCATCGAGCAGTTACATAACCTCAGTGCGTATCACCGGGTGATAGAGCAGCATGACAAACAGACATCTGAGGTCTCCACTGTCGGCTTCCTACTTGCTATGAAACCCGCCACAGACTACAGCAGTGATAATTACCAATGGTTCGACTTACGTTACAAGCACTTCTTGTATGTGGACCGGGTAGTGATTGATTCTACGGCGCAAGGAAAAGGCTTGGGAAAGAAGCTGTATGATGATTTATTTTGTTTCGCACTCAAACATAGAATTGAACTTATTTGTTGTGAATACAATTTAATTCCAGCCAATCCCATTTCAGCAAATTTTCATCAATCCTATGGTTTTCATCAGGTTGGTCGATTGGATGCAGACGATAAAAGCAAGGTTGTTTCCATGCAAATTGTAAAATTACCTAATTAATATTAATTCGGGACCCTTAAAATGACTAAATTCAATTGGCAAGATCCTCTCAATCTAGATTCCTTATTAAACGAAGATGAGCGGATTTTAAGAGATAGCGTTCATCAGTTTTGCCAACAACAGTTGATGCCCGGTATCTTGCAGGCTAATCGGACTGAACACTTTGATATCGGCATCATGCAGGAAATGGGGCAGTTAGGGTTATTGGGCGCAACCCTGCCCGAAAAATACGGTTGCTCCAACATCAATTATGTTTCCTATGGATTAATAGCAAGAGAAGTTGAAAGGGTAGATAGCGGTTATCGTAGCGCTATGAGTGTTCAGTCTTCATTAGTGATGCACCCTATTTTTACTTATGGAAGCGAACAACAACGCCAGAAATACCTGCCTAAATTAGCAACCGGAGAGTGGATCGGCTGTTTCGGTCTTACTGAACCAAACTCGGGGTCTGATCCGGCAAGCATGAGTTCCCATGCTAAAAAAGTAGCAGATGGCTACCTTCTCAATGGTAGTAAAATGTGGATTACCAATTCACCTGTAGCACATGTATTTGTAGTGTGGGCAAAGTTGGACGGTGTGATACGTGGTTTCATTTTAGAAAAGGGAATGAAGGGCTTAAGTGCGCCTAAAATAGAAGGTAAATTTTCATTAAGAGCATCCATTACCGGCGAAATTGTGATGGATAACGTGTTTCTTCCTGAAGAGAATATCTTACCTAATGTTTCAGGGTTGAAAGGGCCTTTTGGTTGTTTAAACAAAGCGCGTTACGGAATTGCTTGGGGGGCTTTGGGAGCGGCCGAATTTTGTTGGCATGCGGCTCGACAATACTGCTTGGATCGTCAGCAATTTGGACGTCCATTGGCTGCCAATCAATTGGTACAGAAGAAACTAGCCGACATGCAGACAGATATCTCCCTTGGTTTGCTGGCGTGCGTGCAAGCCGGAAGATTGATGGATGCTGATTTATTGGCACCTGAAGCCATTTCTCTAATAAAACGTAATTCCTGTGGCAAAGCCTTGGATATTGCTCGTACCGCAAGAGATATGCATGGCGGTAATGGTATTGCGGATGAATACCACGTTATTCGTCATGTTATGAATTTAGAAGCGGTAAATACCTACGAAGGTACCCACGATGTACATGCGCTAATTTTGGGCCGTGCACAAACCGGGCTGCAAGCATTCACTTAACTCAGGTTAATTCTAGTTTGCAGCCGAGTTGGCATAATCAGTTTGATTGTTGTTTATCAGAATGTTTCTCTGTTATTAGAAGTTCACAAAACTCTTCAAATGGTAGGGGTTTGCTGAATAAATATCCTTGCGCAGTATTACATTTATTATCGAGTAAAAACTTAGCCTGATATTGATTCTCAACCCCTTCAGCAATAACCCCTAATTTTAAGCTGTGTGCCATGGCAATCACGGCCAAAATAATCGCTTTGTCATTCTCGTTCTGTTCTAAATCAATAACAAAAGAGCGATCTATTTTAAGGTTATCGATAGGTAACTTTTGCAAATAAGAAAGGGAACTATAGCCAGTTCCAAAGTCATCGATTGAAGTAGAAATACCAATTTTTCTCACTTGGTCTAATAAGTTTTTAACTTTGTCATAATTATCAATTAATACCCCTTCAGTTAGCTCTAATTCCAAGTTTTTGGATGGAATCCCACTGTGCTGAATGGCTTGAGTAACAAAATCAAACAAGTGTCTATCGGCAACTTGACGAGGAGATAAGTTGACCGATACTTTTAGATTAGGCTGATGTTGAATAATCACTTTCAACATATCTGTCGCACGACTAATCACCCATTTGCCAATAGGTACAATTAACCCGGTCTGCTCTGCAAGAGGAATAAACTTATCTGGGCTGGTTATAGTGCCATCAGCTAAGCGCCAGCGAATTAACGCCTCTGCTTTAGCGATTTTGCCCGTGCTTAAATCGATGATTGGCTGTAAATAGAGTTCAAACTGATTTTCATCGATGGCTTTTTTAAGCGCATTTTCTAATTCAAGCCTGTGCATTGATGCTTCTTTAAGGGCTTTTGAGTAAAAACGCAATTTGCTCTTATCTTCTTTTTTAGCGGAAAACATGGCTAAGTCAGCAAACTTCATTAACTCTTCAGAATCTGACGCATCACTAGGGAAATGGGCCGCACCGAGATTGAGTCCAATCTGCACCTTTTGTTTTGATTCGGTATAAAAAGGAAATTCGGTTGCTTCTATTAAACGATTGGCAAACTCAATACAGTCTGATTGCTCTTTAGCTCCGGATAAAATAATACCAAACTCATTACCCCCAACCCGTGCACATAAATCCGCTGTAGATAAACATTGTTGGATCCGCTCAGCGAGGGTCACCAATATATGGTCACCAGCTTGATGACCATGTAATTCATTGATTTGTTTAAAGTGTTTTACATCCAAGTAAACGATGAAAAATGGTTTATCTTTCTCAATTTGGTGTTCTAATTTTTGCCAGAAAAATTGCCGATTGGGAAGATTGGTAACATTATCATAGAGATTTAACTTTTCATTTCTTTGTAATAGGTATTTGACGCGACTGACATCGCTGAAAATGAATATCCAATTTTGCAAATTTTGCATTTCGTCGGTAACTGGATATAACGCTAATTTTAACCACTTGCTAGAATACGGCGGTTTATGCCAAAAAAGCTCTCCATGCCAGCGACTGCCAGTTTCAAAGACCCGCTCAAACTCAGCACATTGGTGTTTAAACAATTCGAGTAAAATCGTAAAGGGGGAAGCCTCATTGGATGCTTCAGAGGTTTCGAAAAAACTATAAGAATTTGGGTTTTGGCTAATGATATTTAATTGGGAATCGGTAATTACAACACCAAAGTCGGCATTTTCAATGACCTGCTTAATCGGCTCTTGTAATGATTGTAGTGTCTGGTTTTCACGAAGAACTTGATCTAAACGTTCATGAATATACTCGTGTTGGGCGAGGATTTTATCATTTGATATCAGCAGTTCGCGGGCCACCTGCAGAGTTTGTTGTTGTTTTTTGTATTCTGCTTGCAAATTGTGAATGACTAAATAAGCTTCGCCCTTTGAAACTGCTGCAATGGCTTCTAAACGTAATAAATCATCTTTGGATTGTTCGGACCAAATCCCCGACTGAATTTGCCCATCATTACCAATTTGCCAAAAATCTTCGGCATCAATAAAAAAGTCTTCTAAGTAGGCGGAGTTACCAATAAATTCGAAAAATTCGCTGCCAATTGCCTCTGGCGCTATAGCATAAAACCAATCTTCACTGCAGTGTAATAATTGGAATTTACGATTTTCTACTCGCTTTAAAATCGCGCAGTTAATAATGCCTAAAGCTTGAATAAGTGATTGTTGCATAATTGATTAATTCAACGTTAGTTGCGCGATAAATTTGAACATTTCTTCAACCTGGTCGCCTGTTTTGGCGCTAGTAGAAAAACTGCGAATAAATTCTTTGCTGTAGCCATTGAGCTCATTTTCAGTCCAATGCCAAGCTACATCAAGGTCGCTTTTATTAATAATTAGAATTGCAGGAATATCGCTTATTTCTCTTACCATGCGATGAATTTCCATTCCTTCTACAAGACTTTGAGAGCGTGTTTGGTCGGTAACTATTGCGTAAGCTGAGGCCCCTCTAAGGTATTTAGGTTGAAATCCACAGTAGCGGTCAATCCCTTCTAAATCCCAAATCATAAGTTGCACTTGTTCGACTACTAAATCTACAAGTTTTTTATCAATTTTGACACCAATTGTGGTCAGGTATTTTTCAGAAAAAATACCTTCAACAAATTGCTTTACCAAACTGGTTTTCCCTACTCCCGAGGGGCCAAGTAGGCAAATCTTTTTTTGCAACATAATGCGGTTGATGTCCTTATTTAATCAGTCTTAAAATTGATGATATTAAAAATCACTTTACGTAATCCTGAGCCCGACGCTTTATTTTCTACAACACCCAATCCTATGGCATTTAAATACTGGGCCTCAATTCCTTGCTCAACTAAAAATTGCCGAGCTGCTAATGCCCGTTTTCGACTTAAAGACTGATTAAATTGCATGGAGCCAGTTGAATCACTTGCGCCCATAATAATCAAGCCTACATTTAACTCCAATTTTTTAGACAATTCAATCGCTGCTTTAAGGTAACTCGCTAGGGCAGCCAATTGCTCTTGTGCCTTTTCGTTGAGTTCACTTTGGCCTTGTTCAAATTCAACCTGGGTACTATCTATTTTTGCCCTATTGATTTCGAAAAGTGCCAAGAGTATTTCTGGGCTATCATCATTGATTGTAGCCAATTCTTCGGCGCTGATCCCAGAAATTAACTCTTCCGCATAAGTCAAACCTGGAATGGCATGTATTTCTCTGGCTAACGCTAAGCGCTGAACGTTTGGCAGTACACCGCTTAAAACAGGTACAGAAGATTGCCAATCAACGCTTATTTGTGGGTATCGGTCTAATAACTTTTTGAGTCTAGCCTTAACCAATGGTGCTTCTAGGGATAAATATTGTTTTTCAATTACTTGTACACTGCTGGTATCGATTTGCTTTTCAGACATCCATTGCCTTACGGTTATGGCCTCGGGGTCACGTAAGATTGACAGCTTGATATCCTGCCATCCTGCTCTTTCTAATTTACTTATGACGATACCCGGTTGTTTACCGATTTGCGAAACATTTTCTAATAGTTGAGTGTGTTGGTAATTGTTAAATCCTAAATAGCCTAGTCCGATGAAAATGAGTAACAGCAAACCAATGGCGAGAATCGGCTTTCTTTTTCGTTTTTTTATTGCTTCCGGGCGCATCTCCGCAACCAAACAATCTCGAAGTTGTTGGGATGTGGGTTCAAACACAATAGTGTCGCCATTAAAATTAGCAATTTCTTTGGCATAGAGCTTATGAATATACTCATTGGTAATTTCAAATTTGGTAGATATATCCTGTGGAATATTACCCGTAACAGCAGCGACCAAAAGCAACTTTGGCCCGCGCTTTATCAGCAACGAAAAATCTTCGGTTTTTATAACCTCTAGATTTTGTTCTGTGGATTCCTGTTGTGAATTAAATGAATCAGATACAAAGTCATTTATTGCCGTCAGCATTGCTGAAACAAGATCTCCATCGGCAGATTCATTAACCGATTGAGATACCGAATTAAGTAAAATCCCAGTTTCCCTGTGGATTAACAAAACTTGCTCAACTTTAAATACGAAAGTTTGACTCGCCACATATTGAGAAAAGCTTACGCCTGATTGCCACGCTTTAAAGCGCCAGGCCATCCCTTTAAACGTCAGGCTATTTTCAATTAATACATTGGTTTTTTCTAAAAATTCACTTAGAAATGAGGTGACAGATTTGCGAACTAAGCGACCTACCAGTGGGTATAAATAACCAACAAATTGTTCACTCTGTTCTTTGACTGATTTTTCCACTGACTGCTGCACGACGGGAGTCAGCACGTTGGTGAATTCGTCATTGCGTTTTTGCCGATCGTGAATCGCTTCAATCACAACCTCGCCGACAATTTCACGCGCATTGTCTTTGAGGACTTGTTTAATTTGTTCTCGATTTTTCCCCAATAAAAGCTCACGCAGCTGTTGCATGGCTACGTCATCTTCATGTGGTTCGCTGTTATTTGGATGGTCAGCCATAAAAATTGGCTTTAATCTTCGTCAGATTCTAAATTAACAGCCATGGTTGCAAGTAGTTTGGCCAACGTCTTCCTATCTGTTTTAGTTGAACTGAGTTCTTTGGTAACCTGATCCAACCTTTCCAACGCTTCGGCAAATCGAGCGTCATATTTCTCGGTGAGCATGGCAACTTCTTTATCAACTCGAGTATGCAGTTCATCAGTCTCTTGACGGCCATTGGTGTCTGACATTTCTAATTCAGAAGATAGTTTGTCGGCATAGGCGTTAAGTTCAGAGGTTTTATCTTCGTAGACTTTGTCCACTGAATTGACTTTAAGCTGTAAATCTTCAAAGCCATTGTGCATGGATTTATTCAAGTCTTTGACGTGTTCTGCTAACTTTTGTTCAGCCTGTTGGAAGCGTTCTAACATTCGGCTTTCTAAATCTGACAACCTATGTTCAATATCTGCTTGAGCAGCACCGAACACAATTTGTCGTAAAGTAGCTAGTTCTGATGGGGTTTCACTACTGATATTGGGGGTCTCATCGACTACGGTTTTATTGTCTGACTTGTTATTCGCCACTTTCACTTCCTTCTGCTTAAACACCGATAATCAATCATAGCCCAAAAAAACAACTTTATGCACGGGAAATAATCGATGCTAATTACTTTTTCTATCCATTATTTTCGCGCCTAGTAAATCTTTAAACCGCTGATATATGGTTATTTCCGGTTAATTGGATAAACCTTATTACCGCCGCACATACTGAAACGTCTCCTTTACCGCTTTCTACAATCTCTACATGAGTATCTTGTGCTTTGTTTTATCAATTTCGTTTTAAGGCGGTTTAGTGACGTAACAATATCGCCCACAAGTTTGATCGTGTTTTCTATTTTTGCGGCGATTAACTTAGGTTTGCTGCCTTTCGAAATTAAAATATTGATCTAATAACACCTGCACAATTAGAGTAAAAGTTGGCAAAAACATTAAATTCTGGGGTTAATGGCGAAGTTATGTCGATTGAAGAAAATGTTGCAACTGCAAAAGATTCGTTACAGCAAGCTGTAAATGTAGAGGCTTAATCGGCTAACGATAAGTATATGCCGCGAATGATTGAAAGCTTTAACCTTGTATAAGCAACCACCCTAAATCTGTCTACAACTGCTTATTTGTGTCATAGACTGCACTTTGCGGATTTATTTCGCTATCATATGCAAAAAAATAATAAGGACTTATGCCCAATGGAGTTGGTGATAAAGTCCGTAAAGACAGAGGAATAGTTTTGGTACAAGATCAGACAAACAATAAGTCTTCAGATGAACAAAATACGGGATGGTTTTCACGGTTTCTGGCAACAGTAGAATGGCTTGGTAATTTACTCCCGCACCCTATAACCCTATTCGCCTTACTGGCACTTTTCATTGTTATTCTCAGCGGTATTCTTGGTTATTTTGATGTTGCCGTTTTAGACCCGCGTCCGTTAGGGGCCAAAGGGCGAGATCCGGATGGATTGATTGAAGTCATTTCGTTATTTAATGCCGAAGGACTACAACGGATTGTCACGGGGTTAGTGACGAACTTTACAGGGTTTGCACCGCTAGGCACTGTGTTGGTTGCTTTACTTGGCGTATCAGTTGCAGAACATTCAGGTTTACTCTCAACGGCGATGCGAGCAATGGTAATGAATGCCTCCGAACGCATGGTTACTATTACCGTAGTATTGGCCGGTATTTTATCGAATACGGCATCTGAACTTGGCTACGTTGTGTTGATTCCACTAGCGGCAATGATTTTCCATTCCCTTGGCCGTCATCCATTAGCGGGCTTGGCCGCAGCTTTCGCAGGTGTATCTGGCGGCTACAGCGCGAATTTGTTGTTAGGCACAGTAGACCCGTTATTATCTGGTATTACTGAATCAGCAGCACATATGATTGAACCTGATTACATGGTTGGTCCAGAAGTAAACTGGTACTTTATGATTGTAAGTACCTTCGTGGTTGCCGCTATGGGGGCGTTTGTAACTGAGAAAATAGTAGAACCGAGACTAGGCAAATATGATCCTAGTGAAGCTTCGGTTGAGTTAGAAAAACAAGAAATGACAGCACCCAGTGCATTAGAAAAGAAAGGTCTTAAAATGGCCGGTCTGTCCTTTGTTATTTTATGTATTTTATTGGCGCTTACGATCGTGCCGGAAAATGGCATCTTACGACATCCTGAAACGGGACTTGTTGCCTACTCGCCATTTTTGAAAGGCATTGTGGCCTTCATTTTTATCACGTTTGCAATACCGGGTTTCGTGTACGGCAAAATCGTTGGCACCATGAAAAATGACAAAGACGTAATCAATGCGATGTCTAAAAGCATGGGGTCGATGGGTCTTTACATTACCTTAGTATTCTTTGCTGCACAGTTTGTAGCATTCTTTAAATGGACTAATCTAGGAACAGTTTTAGCGGTTAAAGGTGCATCCTTGTTAACTGTGCTTGGCTTAGATGGCCCAGAAGTGTTTATTTTATTTATATTGATGTGCGGCATAGTGAACTTGTCGTTGGGTAGTGCCTCGGCCCAGTGGGCAGTAACGGCGCCGATATTTGTACCTATGTTAATGCTAATTGGTTATTCTCCTGAAGTGATTCAAGCTGCCTATCGAATTGGTGATTCTGTCACCAATGTCATTTCGCCGATGATGAGTTACTTTGGATTGATTTTGGCCATTGCAGCCCGTTATAAAAAGGATTTGGGCATGGGGACGTTAATTGCAACAATGTTACCCTATTCAATCACCTTTTTTGTCGGTTGGACGTTACTTTTCTATGTTTGGGTATTTTGGTTAGGGATGCCTGTAGGACCAAATGTAGAAACGCTATATAATGGAGGCTGATAACCGTTAGCGGTTTGCATTGTTTAGCTTTAAGTTTTGTGCGCTAATCCAATTACGTGATTAGTGCGTAAAACTTATAAAATTGAGACCAAGTCATTAATGAAATATACAGGCAGTCCGAACTTTAAGCACAACCAGCCAGATAAAATAGGTGTATTGATAACCAACTTAGGTACACCGGAAGCGCCGACTAAGAAGGCTCTTAAAACTTATCTAAAAGAATTCTTATCCGATCCGCGAGTGGTTGAAATTCCCCGATTGTTGTGGTGGATGATTCTCAATTTAGTGATTCTAAATATTCGTCCCAAGCGCTCAGCTAAAGCCTATGCAACTGTGTGGGAAGATGAGGGCTCACCTTTGATGATCCATTCAATAAACCAAGCTGCGGCACTGAAAAAGACAATACAAGCAAAGTATGGCGAAGGAGTGATAGTTGACTTTGCTATGCGCTACGGCTCACCTAGCATCTCAGGCACGGTTGAAAAGATGATGCAACAGGGTGTACGTAAGTTAGTGGTTTTGCCTTTGTATCCGCAATATAGTGCTTCTACCTCAGCATCTACATTTGATGCCATAGCCGCAGATTTTGAAAAACGTCGTTGGATACCTGATCTGAGGTTTATTTCACAATACTGCGATCACCCTGAATACATACAAGCAGTCGCGGACAAAATCCGTCAGCATTGGCAACAACATGAACGTGCTGACAAATTAATATTTTCCTACCACGGCATTCCTGAACGTTATTTAACTAATGGTGATCCCTACTTCTGCCAGTGCCACAAGACCTCGCGCTTAATTGCTGAAAACTTAGGGTTGCAAAAAGATCAATTTCTAATTTGTTTTCAGTCTAGATTTGGTCGCGAAGAATGGTTAAAACCTTATACCGATCATACCTTGCAAAGCCTTCCAAAATCCGGTGTTGAGTCAGTCCAAATCGTCTGCCCTGGATTCTCTGTTGATTGTCTGGAAACGATAGAAGAAATTGGCGTAGAAAATCGTGACTATTTTTTAGAGGCCGGAGGAAAACGTTACGAATATATTCCTGCCCTTAATGATGATCCTGCGCACATCGATATGATGGCATCTATCATTGGCAGTAATCTTCATGGTTGGGATTTGGCAGCAGACAATTCTTCTCGAGCAAATTTAGCTAAAGCTAAGGGTGCAACAATATGAATGGTAACGCCGCAGCTTCTATTGCCGCGCCAAAAGCTTTGGTACTGGCGCAAAAGCTAGCCAATATGTCGGATACGGCGGTACGGATACCGTTTACTAAAGTAAAATTCGGCCTCGACTTTATCATTGGATTGATTCCTGGGATTGGCGACATGGTCATGTTAATCGTGGGCGCTGTGATCATTATATTGGGCAAAAGTATTGGTTTACCCGGCCCGCTAATTTTAAAAATGTTGAAGAATAGTGTTATTGATTTTGTGTTAGGTTTAGTGCCCTTTATAGGCGATATTGCAGACATTTTTTACAAATCAAATCAATCGAATGTACGAATAATGGAGCGCTGGTGGCTGAGTCAAAACAAAGCAGCTATTGATGCTCATACCCAACAAACATTGGCAAATTGGCAGGATACTAAAAATGAAGATTTATGACACCCACACAGCGCCGACACCTAGAAGAGTAAGAATATTTCTAGCCGAAAAAGGCATTGATATGGAATATGTGCAAGTGGATTTAGCAAAAGGTGAAAATATTAGCCCCGAAATGCGCTTGAAAAACCCCATCGGAAAAGTTCCTATCCTTGAATTAGACGACGGCACTTGTATTGGTGAATCTGTGGCAATTTGTCGATATTTCGAAGCATTACAACCTGAGCCTGCGTTAATGGGCACGACTCCACTACAACAGGCACAGATTGAAATGTGGCAGCGCCAAGTTGAATTCGCTTTGTTTATGCAGGTAGGTATGTGCTTTCAGCATACCACAGGCTATTTTAAAGACCGCATGACCCCTGTACCAGAATACGGGGAAGTGGCTGGGATTTCTGCGAGTAAATACCTCAATGTGCTTGAGAAACGCTTGGGGCAAAGTGAATATGTAGCTGGAGATACTTTTTCCATTGCTGATATTACCGCTATGTGTGCAATTGATTTTGCGCGAGTGGTAAAAATCAAGCTCAAAGATGAACAAGTTAACTTGCAGCGTTGGTATGACTCGGTCAGTGCTAGGCCCAGCGCCAGTGCGTAATCACTGACTTAATTTAAATTAAGCCAGAGAGACTTGTCTTGTATGGGCGTGGAATTCGACATGATTGGATTTTCTAGCCTAAATATAATCCGGTTATCAACAGGAATTTGCTGCAACGCTTTTGAATGACCAGGATAGGCATAAAAATGTGTATCGAATGAACCATCTGCTAGCGCTGCTTTTAAGCCGAATTCGATACGTTCGGCTAATTGCTTATTTTGTTTCGTGACGAAAAAATAGATCGCGCTGGGGTAAACTAATAGGTGATGCGGATCGATTATTAAACTGTCGTCACCATTGCTCTCCATTTCCTCAATCACTTCAAGCAAAGATCGGGGAAAGTAGTCGACAATATTGCCTGCAACTAATTTATACATCGAACTGTGGGATATGGTCTTTTCGACTTTTAATCCGGCATTCTCTAAAACATAAACGTCCGGCCAATCGTGTCCCTGAATGGCGCTAAGCTCCGCCAGTTGAGCAAGACTCTTAATGTTTGCAAAGCTGGCTTCTTTGGTCTTATTAATTACCAATACTCTGTGCCCAATGAGCCCTTTTAAAAGAGGAATGCGTATGGCTAACGCGTTTTCTTCTCGACGAGTTGATGTGACTGTCCACATTAGGTCAATTAGCCCCGACTCGATGCTCTTGAACTGTCTTTCTTGACGCATTGCAACAGGTACGCCCTCGATTGCATAGTCACCGTATTTCACTTTGGATTTTTCGAGCGCCAACTTCAATACGCTAATAAAATAAGCGCCGTGTTTGTCTACACTATCTGTATTGTCGATATATTTGATTGGTTGCGCATTTAATGACATTGAAGTCAATGAAGAGAAAAAGAATACGACAAAGGTCAGCGGCCTAATAAAAATCATTATGCTAGGTTTGATTGGAGCCATAAACGACCTTTGTCTTTTACTTAATTTTCGTCGACCTAATAATAGTCAATTGCGCAAAAATAAGAAGGAATCAAATGCAATTCTGAACTTTTATCGCTCAATCTCGCCATCTACGGGTGATGTCTTGATACTCATCGATGCGTCTGTCTCTAAAATAAGGCCAAATTCGTTTAACTTTTTCTGTTCTTGCTAAATCTAACTCTACCATCAGGGTTTCTTCTTTGTCGCTGCTAGCTTGAGCAAGTACTTCGCCTTGAGGTCCAGTGATAAAGCTCTGTCCCCAGAACTGAATACCAGGATCACCGGCTACCGGAGATGCTTCGAATCCTGTGCGATTAGCCACAATAACAGGAACTGAATTGGCCACGGCATGAGAGCGTTGAATCGTTTGCCATGCATTAAATTGACGTTCTCTTTCGTCCGCAGTGTCGGTGTTGTCCCAGCCAATTGCGGTAGGGTAAAACAGCATATCTGCTCCTGCCATCGCCATTAATCGAGCTGCTTCTGGATACCATTGATCCCAGCAGACCAATACGCCTAGTCGACCAACACTAGTGTCAATGGGTTCAAAGCCTAAGTCTCCAGGGGTAAAATAGAATTTTTCATAAAACCCGGGATCATCTGGAATATGCATCTTGCGATACTTTCCAACCATACCCGCTTGGCGATCAAACACCACGGCAGTATTGTGATACAGACCGGAACCACGCTTTTCAAATAATGACGTAACTAAAACAATATTATGTTTAGCGGCCAACTCTGCAAAGTAATCGGTTGCAGGACCTGGAATCGTCTCTGCTAAATCAAAGTAATCGGTATTTTCTTCTTGGCAGAAATAAAGGGTACTGTGCAGCTCTTGTAACAGCACCAACTCACAACCATCAGCTGCAAGTTTGGCAACTTGCTTGGCACTTTTTTCCCAATTTTGGTTTTTGTCGTTGCTAGCAACCGCTTGTTGCACCAAGCCAACTTTTAACTTGTTTTTATTCATTTTATGCATCACATCCATAAACAGTTAAGCCATCGCTAAGGTTGTCGAGCACCTCAGGTTTTAATGTCCCCTTCGGGATCTGCATACTAATACAGTGCACACTGCCAAATTGTTGAACTAAAGGCAAACTATCTATGGGCACTATTGTGTAATCTGGATAGGCACTTGCGATTATATCCAGAGCCAGTTGATCTTCAGGTTGACGATATATAGGGCACAATACCTGATGATTTGAAATAAGGTAATTTGCATAAGATGCAGGTAAGCGCTCACCAACTTCATTGACTATATTTGGTAGGGGTAGCTCAAAAATTTCATGTTGAGGTAACAGTACTTTTAATTCATTCACAAGGGCATTTAGTCCGCTAAAATGAGTGTCCTCTGGTCGGTTAAAACAGGATTGAATTACAACACCATTGTCTTCAGTGAATCGCACTATGGTATCAATATGTCCATCTGTATCGTCGCCTTCTAAATGGCCATTTTCTAGAATGCTAACGCGACTAGCGCCCAAGTGTTTAATAAACATGTATTGATAGGCGGCAAGCGACAAATCGCCATTACGTTGTGGGTTTTGTAAACACAAAGCGGTTGACAATAAATGGCCGTGTTGATCTATTTCTAGCGCACCGCCTTCTGCTACTAACTCAACACTTTTAAGGGGCTCTTTACACAGCTTTGCCAACACATTTGCGTTAACCTTGTTGTCTAAAGATGCATCAAACTTATTGCCCCAACCATTAAAGGTAAACTCAATGGGCTGCATTTTTTTATCGTGTTGCAATGTTAAGAAACAATAATCTCTACACCAGGTATCGTTATAGTTAGTAATCACAAACATTAATTTGCAACAATTTTTGAGGAGCTCCTTAGCAGTATCTACTTCTTGCTCTCTAATCAGTAAGATCACCCCTGTATTATTTTGGGTTATGGCTTCAATTAGTTGCTTATAAGTATTTCTGACCTCTTTTAACCAAGGTTTCCAATCGGTTCTTTTGTCTGGCCACGCTAAAATAATGGCTTCTTGGGCATGCCATTCAGGCAACAATTTAAATTCTGGATTCATGAGTTATTTGGGTAATTAGATTCTGCGGAAATTATAACCTCAACCAATAATGTAACGGTACATTTTTATCTGTAGTCAATAAAACCAGATCCGTGGTCTTTTGATTAAGCCAATGGACTTTACCAATGAGCATGTTAAGTTAACCGCAATATTATCAACTTTGGAGCAAATTATGGCGCAATGGCATGATGGAAAAATTGTGAATCGAGTTGATTGGAATGATCATTTGTTTAGTCTGCAATTTCAATGTGACCAGTTTCCTAAATTTGTGGCAGGTCAGTTTACCAAAGTGGGTCTCACTCAAGCCGATAATACAGTTCTATCTCGACCATATTCATTGGTCAACTCGCCGAACGACGAGTATTTGGAAATAATTGCAGTTCCCGTTGAACAAGGCAGTCTCTCCCCTAAATTACATGAATTAAAAATAGGGGATAGCGTGAAAGTGATGTCACCTGCAACTGGATTTTTGGTTTTAAATGAAGTACCACAAAGCGACATATTGTTTCTGATCGCCACTGGAACGGGGATCGGCCCCTTTCTATCGATATTAGAAAGTGATGAAATTTGGACAAAGTATAAGCATGTGGTGCTGGTTTATGGTGTAAGACACAATAGCGATTTAGCCTACCAACAGAAAATTCAAAAATGGCTCGAGCTTAAGTCTACGCAGTTTCATTTTGTGCCTATTGTTAGCCGCCAGCAGTGCGCTGATGCATTGACAGGACGTATTCCTGAGTTAATTAGAAACGGTGATATACAACGAAGTTGTGGATTTGAATTTGATCCTATCACTTGTCAGGTTATGTTGTGTGGCAACCCTGAGATGATTAAAGATACGTTAGAGGTTCTTTCGGCTTTTGGTCTGAAAAAGCACCTGCGTCGTTCGCCTGGACAAATTAGTGTAGAGCGGTATTGGTAAGTTGCTCAGTATTAACGAATTGTGACGCAACAGTATATGTTTAAGGATAAAGTGAATGAAAAGACAGCCATTGAAAACCATTGGACTCTTAGCAATGTTAATTGGGTTGGGAGCTTGTCAAACTGCTAATGTAGTGACGTCTGATGATTCATTGCAAAATAAACATGAACCTAAAGTGTCTTTGAGTTGGCAATCTACTTTATTTACGCCTAGAGAAGTCGCTTCTGTCGATGATATTTTTCAGTTGACACAAAAGCAGCAAGAGGACTTCGAAGCCTATTATTTTGCCGAAAAAAACGCTCATATTGAAGGACATGAACGTCTCTACAACTATTTAGATATGATTCTGTATGGTTTTGATTACCGAGGGGATACTTATACTGCATCTGATGCCCTAACTAAGCACAGTGGTAACTGTCTTTCATTGGCGATTTTAACCACCGCATTGGCAAATTTAGTGGATTTAGACATTCGTTACCAGCGCGTAAATGCCGCGCCAATTTATCAGCGCTACCATAACGTGATGACCTTATCGTCGCACGTAAGAACCCATGTCTTTGCGCCGGAAACGGAGGTTAAGGAAAACGAAATTGTTGTTGCTAGAAAAAAAATGATAATCGATTACTTCCCAGAAAAGGGAAATGTAAGAGGTGACTTTCTGAATGAATCGCAATTCTTATCAATGTATTACCAAAATTTAGCGGGCGATAGTTTAATCGCTAAAGATTATGACCTTACCTATTCGCTGCTAGCTAAAGCAATGGAAATCAACAGTGAAGATCCAGAAACGTTAAACACGCTTGCGGTTTTATACAAAAACCTGGGTGACTTAGCGAGGGCTGAGAAAATTTATCATTACGCTTTAAATAACACCTCGGGCTCAGTCAATATTTTAAGCAACTATGCAATGCTACTAACAGAGCAAAACCGACAAGATGAACTATCACGTTTGCAGGAAAAGCTATCGTCCATTGAGGATGATAATCCCTATCGTTGGTACGATATCGCTAATCGACATTTTGATAGAGATGAGCTTATCTATGCTTTGCGATATTTTAAAAGGTCGGTTAAAGCCGCTCCATACTTGCATGAAGGTTATTTCGGTTTAGCAAAAACCTACTATCAAATGGGCAAAATAGAATCAGCCAAGCAGAATATGGATACAGCGGTGGAATTAACCTTTACCCCTCAAGATAAAGTCTTGTATCAGGCAAAATTGAAGGTATTAGCCATAGAAAAAAACTAGTTTCTAAAACCCGTTAATTTAACTGTTTTTTTAACAACTGGCCGTTACGTTCAATTACATCAATCAGCGGAATGAAACCCGCCGGTGTAGATAGGTTTGCAAAACCGTTTGCCATCTCCACCAAAACGTCTCCAAATTTAGATTGTCTGCTAGGCTCTGGCGCGTAATCCACAGATAAATTATCGACATTTACCCATGCGGTTGGTCCACCAGATGCAGCAAAAGCGATATCTAATTCTGAGTGTTTAACCCGTGTTGCTAACTGATATAAATGAATATTCTGGATGACTGTAGAAATGAGTACTCTTTCGTTTTCCACATTAGCCAGCAAGTCCATTAGTTTATCTTGTGCGTGAAAAACATAGATCATGATTGCCTCGATATCGGTTTGTTATCCCATTACAATCACATTTTTATCATTATCGACACCATTGGCAATGATAATTTCAAAACTAGACTTGCATTTTTGACAACCCATGGTTTGCGGTTTGTTCATGATTTTGGTTTGATGATTATCGAGGCTATTTGCGGATAAGCAAATAGGGCACAAACATTCCAATAAAGCTTCTGTTTTAAGCATGACATTTCCTTTTGTCTTGTTGGTTTTAAATTTGAATCAGAACAGAGAACCAACTGCGTGCATATTTTGACGGTATTAATTTTTGATGCAAGTGTTTTTGTTGGAATTATGTTCAACTCGGGGCAAGATAACACTCATCAGTCCAGTGAAAATCCCTTTTTACCCTCTTTTTGAAGGGTTTTCGAGGACTAGTAGCCCCATGAAATGTGATAACTTAAAATTTAATACCATTTTCAGCGAGCAAATTTAGTATGCCAATTATGGATACATTCATCGCTTTTTCCATTGCCTCCATAATAATGAGTGTGTCACCATGCCCGCCAAAGCTGTATATATTGGCCAGAACCATGGCTGATGGACATAAATCTGGTATTGCGGCTGCCTCTGGAATGGCAATAAATTCATATGTAGTAGTTCATTCCTCTAACTTAAGGGACCAAGCTAGAGGAATGCTGAAGGTTGCGCTTAGTGGAGCTTAAGTTTAGGGCCCACAATATTGCTCACTTTGCGACTTAGTAAAACCAAAATCGCCTTTAACCAGCCGTGCACCGCAAATTGATGCATGTTGTACAGTGAAATATAAACCAGTCTTGCCAATCGTCCTTCAATAAACATACTACTACTTACTAGGCTGCCCATCAGACTACCCACGGTACTGTATTTGCTGAGGTGGACTAATGAACCATAATCCACATATTTGTAGTCTTTCATCACATTGCCGCGGACTATGCCAATGATATTAGCTGCGACTGTATTGGCCATTTGATGGGCTGATTGTGCTCTAGGTGGTACCCATTTACCGTTGTCCTGCATAAAGCCACAGCAGTCGCCTAAAACAAAAATGGTTTCACAGGTCGTGCTTTGCAAATGTTTATTAACTAAGATTTGCTGCGCTCTGTTGGTCTCAAATACACCTAATTGTTGAATGAAATCGGGGGCTTTTACACCTGCCGCCCAAACCAGCAGATCAGCTTCAATAGGCTTGTCGTCTGAGGTGATGAATGCGCCTTTCCTAGCACTTGAAATTCGTGTATTTTCCAACACATCGACACCCAGCTTTGTTAGTGCGATACGAGCAGAGGTGGCAATACGTTCTGGTAGAGCAGGCAAGATACTTTCACCGGCTTCAATAATACTTATTTTTAATCGTGAAGCTGACATTTCAGGCATACCATAATTTTTAGCTAAATTTGCCACATGATGTAATTCGGCAGCTAATTCAGTACCTGTTGCACCGCCTCCAACAATGGCAATACTCAACTTTGCTGAATCAGACTTTTCTTGATTAATTCGCAAAAGCTGATTTAACAGTGCTTTATGGAAACGTTCCGCTTGAGATAGAGAATCTAAGAAGAAACTGTGCTCGGCAACACCTGGGGTACCAAAATCATTACTAACGCTACCAACGGCTAGCACTAAATAGTCGTAGTTGATGGTTCGTTCTTTTAGCAATAAATCACCAGCATCGTCATACAAGGGGTCAAGATAAATAGTTTTATTCTCAGCATCCACGTTACTCATTGTGCCTAACTGAAAATGATACCCAAATCGAGCTGCATGCATTCGGTAATCCACACCATCTGAGTTTTTATCAATCACTCCAGCGGCCACCTCATGCAACAAGGGTTTCCATAGGTGTGTTTGGTTTCGATCAACCAAGGTGATGTGGGCTAATCCTTTCTTGCCTAACTTTTTACTTAACTTACTGACAAGTTCGAGTCCGCCGGCGCCTCCGCCAACAATGACAATTCTTAACATATTGATTCCTAAATAGTATTTTGAAATTGGTGGCAAACAAAAAAGACGGTATTGAAGTCAGAAGAAGAGCGCCAAAGCGTGACATGAATGAGCTGATTACCGGAAAAATGCCTTACCTGAATCATGCCAAATAAAGCGTAAAAAGTCTATGTATTATCCTTCAGATCAGATGATCTCTGGCGGTCTAAGAGCACGGGGCCAGGACCTTCAATGGCGAGGTTATCTTGGGGGTTATATATAGGGCAAGATTTCATCGATAAGCAGCCGCAGCCGATACAGCCGTCTAACGAATCTTTTAGTTTTATCATGCTTTGAATGCGCGCTTCTAACTGTTGTTGCCAATTCCGAGATAGCTTGGCCCAATCTTGTTTTGTCGGCGTTCTTGACTGAGGTAAGGTTGCAAAAGTGAGTTTAATGTCTTGTAGACTGATGCCTATTTTTTGGGCGGCTTTTATCACCGAGACTCGTCTTAAAACATCCGCTTTATAACGTCGTTGATTTCCTGAATTACGCCAACTTTGAATGAGACCCTTTTGTTCGTAGAAATGCAGCGTTGATACTTTTACACCGCAGCGTTTGGCCACAAACCCAACGCTTAACTCTCTTTCGGCCATGATGATTCCTTTTGTCGTTTTTTAAAGAATATGAAAAAAAGTCCTTTACCTCAAGTTAACTTGAGGATTTATTCTGTGCTCATAGACAACAAAACATATAACTTTGGAGAGCATCATGCAGACACCTCAAGAAAATCAATTACCAACAAAACAACAGCAAACTCGAAAACTATTACAGTTCAAACCTTGTATAGCCAAAACATCAACTATTCGTTTAGACAATTTTTTAAGTTTGTTTAATAACACAATGAAATTAAAGTGAGGTATGCAAATGATCCATTTAGAACATATCAATATTGTCGTCAAAGACATGCAAGAAACATTAAATTTTTATCAAGCCGCGTTTCCACACTGGTCTATTCGCCACCAAGGCAATGCTAATTGGTATGGAACCCAAAGAAATTGGCTACATTTGGGCGATGAATATAACTATCTTACGTTCAACGACAATGGAAGCGGTGAAAATAGGGACTTAAAAGGTAGTCAATTAGGGCTGGCCCATATGGCGTTTGAGGTAAGGGATATTTCGGCACTTTTAACTCGAATGCAAAGTGCTGGTTTCGAACCCCACAACCTAGGCGCTAAAAATCAATTTAGAAAAAACATGTATTTTATTGATCCGAGCGGCTTTGAAATAGAATTTGTCGAATATCTATCAGACATACCCAGTCAAAGGAATAACGCCGACGATTAACTAAGTGGAAAAGTTCGCTGGCATAGGTTGATGGATGTGACACGGGGGCTAACCCCCTTATCACTTTAATCTTGGTACACTTCTAATGGTAAGTTGTCAGGATCGGCGAAAAAGGTAAACTCCCGGTTTGTATATTCATCTATTCGAATCGGCTCGGGAATAATACCTTTGGTCCGCAAATAATCGCAAAAATCACTTACCGAATCGACTTTAAAAGCCAAATGTCTGAGTCCCTGAGCTTCCGGTCTAGAGGGCCGTTGAGGGGCTCCGGGAAATGAAAACAGTTCGATTTGGCTGCCATCAGGAAGTGCTAAGTCGAGTTTGTATGAGTCTCGCTGAGCACGGTAATTTTCTGCAACTATTTGAAATCCTAAAATGTCAGTATAAAAGGCTTTAGAATGCGCATAGTTGCTACAAATAATTGCCACATGATGAAAGCCTTTTAATTTAGTCATACTCGTCTCTGAATAAGTTAATTGATGTGGTTGATAGTACGTTCAACATCTGTATTTTTTTCAAGGGAAAAAGTATGTACTACGCTTTTTCCTTGCCAATCGCTAATCGAAACTCGAATATCCTTGGCTGCCAGCCGGATAAATTTTTGCTTATCAATAATGGCTGAATATGGCGGGGTGTTATCTTTGGCGACTAATTCATATTCGCCTTGTTGATTGCTAATTTCAGTGGTTACTTCAAACAGTGGTAATGGGCTTGAAACTTGTTCAGCAAGTCGGTAATCAAAACGTATTACACGCCCTTGAGATTCCGTTCCTAAAAATTCCAGTTCTACTAACTCGGTATTCTCAATGGCTGAATTTGCTTTTAAAACTGTATAGCTAAGAGCTGGCAAGGTAATTAGTATGTCATTGCTATCCATACTAAATTTTCTGCTACCATCTATCCATTGATAGCCGTCACTGCTGGCTTTTAACCTAATAGTTTGCGGCTGATTAGTTGGATTGAAGGCCAGTAAATATTCTGTAGAGTCTTGTTTATCCACTCTGGATATTGCAAAAGCATATTCACTACCTTCGCTGGCGCGGTTAAAGGCGAATCCACGACGCAAAGTAGGGTGATCCATACGCAGTTGTGCTAGTTTTTGCAAAGCGCGATATATTGGGTGGTTTTGATCAAAGTTCTCCGTTGCCGTTGTTGCTTCTGTGCCAAGTAAATCCAATTCATTATAGGCAGCTACTTTTGAAGCAAACATATCTTCTCGTGCGCCAACATCGCCCCCAGTGCCAACAAAGCCTTGTTCATCACCATAATAGACCACCGGAATGCCACGAGATAAGTACATGAAAGCATGAGAGAGTATATCTCGCTTGAGCTTTTCTTCTGCACTGGCATTAGGCAAACTTTGATTGATAAAAAATCCGGCCCTTCCCATATCGTGATTTCCTAAAAAATTCATTAATAAATCAGATTGACTGTCATTGTCGTTGTAAAAGTCATCATTTTCAAAAAGCTGATAGATTTCTTGAGCCGGCTTATTTCGATAAAATACATTGGCGGTCGCGTCCTGAAATCCAAAGTCGAGGACCGAAGGCATTTTACCCAAAGTTGTATAGCTACTTAGTTCTATAGGATCCGCACTGTATACTTCACCAAAAATATGAAAGTTAGGTATGCCTTGTTGTTTTGCATGGTTTAAAATTGCCGGACTAAACGAAGACCAAAACACCATATCCACGTGTTTTACGGTGTCGATTCGAAAACCATCAGGTTTGAATTCGCTAATAATGTTTTTATAAATTTCGATCATACCGGCAATCACTTGTGGATCTTTTGTATTTAAGTCGTCAAGCCCTGCAAAGTCACCGTTAATTGCGCTCTCGCCTTGCCATATACTATCACCCTGATTGTTATAGTATTTAGGGTCATTCAGCCACGCGGGAACTTTCACATTTTCGTTGCCTGCAGGCACAAATGCTGTGTACTTGTCGCCACTTTCTAATTGCGTTTTGGATTTATAAGGGCAGGTCCTTTCGTCTATAAAACTGCCGTCTGAGTTATGACACTCTTGATAACTGATAACATCCGCAGTGTGATTAGTAATGATGTCGAAAAATATTTTGATACCCTTATCATGAGCAGCGCTTATTAAATCCTTAAGGTCTTGGTTGCTGCCAAAATGCGGGTCGATTTGGGTAAAGTCGAGAATCCAGTAACCGTGATGAGCATAACCATCGGATTGAATTGCTTTGTTGCGTAAAATCGGTGTCATCCAGATTGCACTGATCCCGAGTTCCTTCAGGTAATCTAATTTTTGCTCTAATCCTTTGATATCACCGCCATGAAATCCTTTAATGTCATCAATACTATATCCACCTTGGGAGATTGGAATGGATTTTGAACCCATATCGTTATCGGGATTGCCATTGTAAAAACGGTCAGGCATAACGAAGTAAAAAATATCGTCGCGCACATCTCGATTTAAATAGTCGTCGTAAATATCAGGGAAAGATAAAGTTATTGGATCTGATATGACTTTTTGCGTACCTGATGAGGGCAGCTCTTGCTTGGAACAAGCAAATAAAAGAGAGCAACTGAATATCAGAGTAAGTAGGGTATTTAGGTATTTCATAATGGGCTCTCTTTAAGGTTAAGGTAATTCACAACCACGGGCTGTTACAAACAGTGAATACCAATGTTCCCTTGTTAGTTCAAATTGTGACGCTTGGCTACAGGCTTGAATTCTCAGTGGATTGGTTGTGCCAATAATGGGTTGGATTTTCGCTGGGTGGCGCATTAAAAAAGCCAACAAAATCGCCTCTGCAGAGGTTTGGTAATCTGCTGCTAGTTTACTGACTAAATCTGCGGTCTGCTGAATATGATGTGGTTGATTTGTTAAACTCTTGCCAGACAAGGTGCCTTGGCAAAGGCTTCCCCAGGCTTGTACTTGAACATTGTTGAGTTGGCAATATTCCATAGTACCGCTAGGAAAGGATAGGTCTTTTGCCTGAGGATGGTTAGCCAGCACAACATCCTCTAAGAAATCTAAATGGGTTAGATTCAATTCAATTTGGTTGGCAACCAAAGGCATGTCTAACGCCGATTGCAATAGTTTCATTTGATGGGAATTTTGATTGGATACACCAAATTGTTTTACTTTGCCACTGGCTTTGAGTATCGAAAATGCCTCGGCGACTTCATCGGCTTGCATCAATGGATCTGGGCGGTGCAGCAGGAAAATATCAATATATTCAGTATTGAGTCGGTTGAGGATCCCGTCTACAGATTTTAAAATGTAGTGTTTTGAAAAGTCGAATCGTTTTGGGCCTTTTTCATCTTCAAAAACAATTCCACATTTAGATTGCAGTAGGATATTTTCGCGTAATTCAGGGCGTGCTTTTAATACTTCACCAAAAACCTGTTCTGCTTTTCCCATGGTGTAAATATCAGCATGATCAAAACTGTTAATTCCACAATCTAATGCCGCGTCAACCGCAGTATGTGCCTGTGTAACATGTTTAGATTCAAATGGAGCTGTGCCCCAAGATCCACCTAATCCCATACAGCCTAGGGATATCTGACTCATGCTTGGAAAATACGAATTCAACGGTATTTGTTTCATGCCAACGTCTTTTAAAATGAAATAATTCAGTCATTCTAATCAGTTTACAAAAAGATTACATTGAATACGTATGCGTTAGGTCAATTCACACTCGTCGGTGAATTGACCACTCATTTTATAAGCGCTGCAATGAAATTCAGCTATTTATCAGCGTGAACCTAAGTAAGCTGAAAATGGCTATTCTAATGGTATTCCAAATCTCTTACTTTTCCCCAGAACACACGGTATGAGAACAAGGTGTAAGCAAAAATACAGGGAATAACAATAAGTGCGCCATACAAAATAACCCGTAGAGACTCAGGTGCACTTGCTGCTTGCCAGATATTCAATTCGCCTGGCACCACAAAAGGATAAAAACTAAATGCTAAGCCGACAAAACTGAAGGTGAAAATGGCTGTACAGAGTACAAAGGGTAACCAGCAACCAGCGTCATCTTCTAACGGTAATCTTTGCAGCGTGAAATACCCAATCACAAAAAAGGCAAAACATAATATTGGTACCAACGCGATAAAATAGGCTAGCGGAGGTTGCGTCCAGCGTTCGAACACAAAGGGATTAATTAACGGGTTGATAATACACACAGCAAGGATCCCCACTAAACATACTTTCCCAGCATTCTTTGCCCATTTTACCGATCTAATTTGTAACTCGTCTTCCGTTTTCATGATTAGCCAGCACGCGCCAATGAGCGCATACGCCATTGCTACACCTGCGGCACTGAGTAAACTGAAGCCAACGGCTTCTATACTGGTTTCAAATCCCATCACAAACATGCCCAACATATAACCTTGAGAAGCGGCCGCAATGAAAGATCCTAATTTAAATAGCTTGTCCCAACGGTCTTTTTTATGAGCGATTACCTTGGCTCTAAAATCAAAGGACACTCCACGAATAATTAACCCAATCAATAACATGGCGGTAGGCAAATAAAGTGCTTTCAAAATAATACTGTGGGCACTAGGAAAAGCGACTAACATCAACCCGACTGCTAACACTAACCAAGTTTCATTCGCATCCCAAAATGGGCCAATTGAGGCGATCATTTTGTCTCTTTGTTGTTGATTGTCCATAGGTAAAAGCAAACCAACGCCGAGATCGTAACCGTCGAGAATCGCATAAACTAGTACTGAGAACGCCATTAAACCGGCAAAAATAATAGGTAAATCGTGGTCTAAGAACATTAGTTGGCCTCCGCAGTCGCTGTGGTGCGAGCTGGTGTGTACTCAGCCGCATCGTATTCTTCAATTTCTACTGACTTTCTTGCCATGTAAAACAAAGTTTTTATGTATGCAAACAGTAAGAAAGCATACAGCGTCAAATACATCGCCAAGCTGACCCCAACGTTTTCTGGCGCAATATCAGTTACCGCATCCGCCGTGGTTAATATGCCGCTTACTAAATAAGGTTGGCGACCTATTTCGGTAACGTACCATCCCGCTAAAGTTGCAACCCAACCTGAAAATGTCATCCCAATGAAGAATTTCAGCATCCATGGTGAAAGTGACTTTTTCCGCCATAAGTAGAAGCTCGCTAACCAACTACTGAATAGCATGAGCATTCCTAGTCCAACCATGATTCTAAAGCCATAGAACACCGGCTTAACGGGGGGATGTTTGCCTTCAAATTCGTTTAGACCTCTAATTTGTCCGTCTGGATCATGGGTTAAGATAACGCTGGCCATCTTTGGAATGGCGATTTCTAAATGGTTAGTGCGCTGCTCTTCATCAGGGACAGCAAATAACAGTAGTGGTGCGCCATTTGTTGTTTCCCAAACGCCTTCCATTGCTGCAACTTTTTGAGGCTGATGCTCAAACGTATTAAGCCCATGCATGTCACCCATAATCACTTGTAATGGTGTGAGTATTGCGGCTAGGAAGATAGCCGTTTTTAAAGCTAAATTAGGGGCTTTTTTGTTATCGCCTCGAAGGATTCGGTAGGCTGAAATTCCGGCAATTAAAAAACAAATGGTTAACCCTGATGCTAACAGCATGTGCCCTAATCGATATGGAAATGATGGATTAAAAATAATCTCAAACCAGTCAACCGCATAAGCTACGCCATCGCGCATCTCAAAACCTGTTGGGGTATGCATCCACGAATTAAGGGCTAAAATCCAAAACGCTGAAAGTGAGGTTCCTATTGCAACTATAAAGGTAGATAAAGTATGGAGCCAAGGCGGCACGCGGTTAATACCAAATAACATCACGCCTAAGAAGGTTGCCTCTAAGAAAAACGCAGTCATTATTTCGTAGGCCAAGAGTGGCCCCGCAATATTACCTACCGTAGCCATGAAACCTGGCCAGTTGGTGCCAAATTGAAATGACATTGTAATGCCACTCACCACACCCATTGCAAACGTGAGGGCGAATACCTTTACCCAAAAACGGTAGATTCGCATCCACACTGGATGTTTACTAATGTGAAAACGAACGCGGAAATAGAAAAGCATCCAGCACATAGCAATGCTTATGGCTGGAAATAAAATATGAAAACTAATGTTAGCTGCAAATTGAATGCGAGAAAGTAGCATTACATCTGCCATTGAAACCCCCTAGCGGCGCTGATTTTAGCCGTTGTTTATTTAAATTTAAAACTCGATGAATTTAACCCTGCGTACGACGATAATCTGCTTTTTGCATGTTTGATTTAACTGCTTTTTAGGAACTTATCCTTCATATCTAAGACCTTTCCGACGCCTGAACCTAACTTCATTAAGGTTGCCATTTTTTCAGGACTCAGACGTTGCAGTTCTTCACTCCACTGTGTGACGTTTTCTAATAAGTCATGGATCTCTTGTAACTGTCGTTGCGCATATTCTTCTTGTTGATTTGCCGGTGTAACCAAAAGAGTATCTCGAAGCACGCTCATAGTGGGTTCAATTTCCCGTTTTCGACGCTCTTCAAATACTTTATTGGCCATATCCCAAATGCTGCCTAAAGATTTAAAATAGTCTTTTCTATCTCCGGGAACATGATGCATTTGCACTAGTCGCCACGACTGTAATTCTTTCAATCCCATACTGACGTTACCGCGAGAAACATTCAGGGCCTCTGCAATATCATTTGCGCTTAAAGGCTCTTCACTTATTACTAAAAGCGCATACATTTGACCAACAGTTCGATTAAAACCCCATCGACTACCCATTTCACCGAAATGCATAACGAAGGTTTCTATCATGGGTGTCATTTTCATAATCAAGACTCTTTTCTGAAGTTTCAGTAATTTCTGAAAATTATAAACACTAATTGATGCAGATCAAATATTATTTTATTTATTTGTGTTTGCTATTGGCGGAATGGTTAAGAGTTTCGGTGAGGATTTTTGTATGAAATATGCTTTTTGTATTGAGCGAAGAATAATATTTAAACCAAATTAGCAGCGTTTATTGCGATTAGATCCCTACTTAATCGCCAATAAAGGGGGTCTTTTTGGATGTTTTTTTCAACACATTTTAGCCGTTAGAAAGCGAACTGGCGATGGAGGCAGCTAATTGATATTCATAAAAATTTTATACTTTTTCATTTTTTGTTAATCCACTTCTTAAACAAAATAATTTTCTAAATAAAATATTTTTTTGAAATTTTAACGAAAGGCTAATGGTCTTTAACTTACATAATGGACTACATTGTTCAAAAAGTAGCCCGTTTTTCACAACTAAATATTTTGAGGATACGATTTATGAAACATAACAATTCGATTAAAACTGCTTTACTTATTGGTGCCACTCTTGCCGCTTCTCAAGTCGCCGTTGCTAAACCAAATGATCAATTATCATTAGCAGATGCGACACCTGAAAAAGTGAAAGTCGCTTTCCAAGAATGGAAAGATGGCAATAGACTACGTGGACGTAAAGACAAGTGTTATGGGATTGCTTTAGCCGGTGAGAACGATTGTAAAGCTGGCGCTGGCACAAGTTGTGAAGGGACTTCTACCGTTGATTTCCAAAAAAATGCATGGACTTATGCACCTAAAGGTTCATGTGAATACATAATCACACCAAATGGTGCTGGTTCTAAAGACCCAATTGCTTAAGCGTTTCATTTCCGAATGATAAAGCTAACTGAATTGCCCGCAGATGCGGGCATTTGTTTAAAACCAGAACATTTTGACGCTATACCAAGTAAGGTTGATGGTCATTTATGGTTCGAAGTTCATGCAGAAAACTACCTGATGCAGGGTGGTCCTAGACTTGCAAAATTACAGGAAGTTGCACAGCGATTTCCGTTAAGCATTCATGGTGTTGGGGCTTCGCTTGGTGGACCAAACCCACTTAATCCCGAGCATCTCAAGCGATTGGTTCGTTTAGTCAATTCGGTTCCTACCGCAGCTTTTTCTGAACATATAGCTTGGTCAGGTGCTGACGGAAATTATATGGGCAATTTAATGCCTACACCAATTACCACTCAATCCCTTCTTCGTACTGCCGAGAATATTGACCAGTTACAAAATGCAATTCAACGGCCCATACTGATAGAGAATCCTGCTAATTATCTCAACTTTAAATCTGACATGTCCGAAGCGGAATTTATGATGTCTTTGGTGAATAAGACTGGCTGCGGTATTTTGCTGGATGTTAACAATTTATTTATAAGCGCGAACAACACTGGGATTGACCCACAGCAATACATTGGCAATCTTGAAGCTACAGCTATCGGTGAGATTCATGTGGCTGGTCATTCGGTTGACCCTATCGAGAAAGATTTGTTAATTGACTCTCATGATAGTGATGTGTCGAATGCGGTTTGGGCACTTTTAAATGATGCTTTAAGTCACATTGGTCCTTGTCCTGTGCTGATAGAGCGAGATGCAAATTTACCGCCGTTTGCTGAACTGCTGGCAGAACGCAATATTGCACGAGAGCTAATCCAAAGTAGTAAAGTTGTTAGCTATGAGTGATTTTCATTTCGCCTTAATGGGCTATGTACAAACTGGAGACATACAAGATGTCACCGAACATCTTGATGATGGACAAAATAAACTTCGCTTGGCGGTATATCGGAACACCTTTATTAGTAGTTGTATTGATGCGTTGCAACGCAAGTACCCAAGTGCTGAGAAGTTATTAGGTGAGGACTTCTTTAAAACCTTAACTCGACAATTCTGTTTAACTAACCCGCCCACATCACCTGTTTTGGCAGAATATGGTGAAATTTTTCCTGAGTATTTAAACGATTTTTTGCAACATAATCATCCTGAACTTAGGTATTTATGGGATATATGTAAATTGGATCGAGCTTGGCATCATGCCTATTTTGCCGATGATAAACCTTCTCTTGGTCAAGATG
The DNA here is from genome assembly GCF_030548145.1 of Aliiglaciecola sp. 2_MG-2023. Lineage (NCBI taxonomy): Bacteria > Pseudomonadati > Pseudomonadota > Gammaproteobacteria > Alteromonadales > Alteromonadaceae > Aliiglaciecola > Aliiglaciecola sp. 2_MG-2023. Next base: position 44,626 of record NZ_JAUORY010000021.1, on the reverse strand, counting down.
AAATTGAATCCCTAATTGAAGATATCGAATCGAAATCACTGTCTTTGCACCCCAGCGTGCAGTTAATCAAAAATGATTGGTCGGTATCGTCTTTATGGGCACAGTTAAGAGTCAGTAACCTAAGCGAACAAGTCGCCATCGAGAATACAACTGAAAACCTTCTATTGTGGCGAGACAATAGCAGCATTTTGCATCGAGTCATTTCTGAATCAGAGAGCCTATTTATTTCTAGTATTTACGCAGGCCGAACTTTAGGTCAAGCCGCGGATGTGGCGATGCAAAATGGTGAAATAGACATAAGTGAAATATTTAGTCAGTTACTACTTAATAAATTACTAACATAAGAGAAAAAAAATATGAAAGCCCTAATGAACCTATATGCTGACATCACGGCCAAAGTCAGCTTGTATTTGACCGACATAACATTACTTCTTGCTAGGCTATTAGCAGCAAGTGTGTTTTTTCAATCAGGATTAACAAAGTGGAATGGGTTTCTTAGTTTTAATCCGGATAAATATGATTTATTTTTATATGAATTTTTCTGTCCAGATCCAGTTCGTGAGGGGGCGTTACTGCTGTGTGATCCTAATACGTTAGATTACGTCGAAGGGTCTACTATTGTGTCCTTTATTGAAACACTTGCTGTTTCTGCTGGGGTGGCTGAAATCGTGCTTCCGGTGATGCTCGCTTTTGGCTTTCTGACTCGTGTTGGAGCTGCTGGCTTAATTGGTATGACGTTATTTATTCAATTAGCTGTATTCCCTTCGTGGGATCACTGGTGGAATCCTGCAGTTTGGTGGTTTATTGTATTGTTGGCCGTACTTAGTATGGGGCCAGGGAGGATATCTCTCGATAAATTATTGGGCTTAGAAAAAAGCCGAGCATAATGTATCCCTTGTTAAGTTAGTTAGCCAGAGTTTGGGTTGACTAAAGTATCCTTAAATATAGGCGCCTACATCAAAAGTAGTGCGTCTATGCCATTTATTCCACTGCTTCCGATATAACTCGATATTTAGCACTCATCTTCAATTTATATTTTCCTACGCAGTACATGAGATAAATATTCCTGCTCTGTCCTTAGTCGCTTCGAGCAAGCTTTATTTGCCGCCTTTAGTGCAGCGCAAAGCGCCATCTATTAATAATCAATTAAACTAACTCATGAATTACAGTCATGTATTAATGAAATAATATCATTTTTATTCATGAGTTGAACCGCGTATAAAACCCACTCTGCTTCGACTTTAGATTTTTACTTTACACATATTGCCGTTGATTCTTGATAGTCCGTTAGGCCCAAACCCTGAGGCTGTGAAAGCGATGGCCGACAAGGAAGGCCGCAAAATAAAGTTGCAAAGTCTAAAACAAGCTAACAATAAATTTAGGTTTTATCTCAGATAAATTGGATACAAATCACGATGACTAAAGATTTTATATTTACTATTAACAAGGTTGCTTTTGATGAAAATTATCATCCCTCAGACAACACTCGTATCACGACCAATTTTGCTAATTTAGCAAGAGGACAGAGCCGTCAAAAGAACTTACGCAACGCTTTAAATATGATTGACAATAGTTTTAATGGCATGGCCTGTTGGGATAATCCCAATGGAGATCGTTATTCGGTAGAACTTGATATCATCACCGTTGATATTGACATTGAAGGCAGTGGTCGTAGCTTCCCATCGATTGAAATTTTAAAAACCAATATTGTTGACCACAACACCAACAAACGCATAGAAGGCATTGTCGGCAATAACTTTTCCTCTTATCTGCGAGATTATGATTTCAGCGTATTGTTGTTAGAGCATAACAAGAATCAACCGAAATTTAGCATTCCCGATAATTTTGGCGACCTCCACGGGAAACTGTTTAAATCTTTTATTAATTCAGATGCCTATAAACAGCACTTCAAAAAACTCCCAGTTATCTGTCTCAGTGTTTCGGATAACAAAACCTATCACCGGACTGAAAATCAACATCCGATATTAGGTGTTGAATACCAGCCAAATGATTCATCGTTGACGGAACTATATTTCAAAAAAATGGGATTACAGGTTCGTTATTTTATGCCGCCCAATAGTGTCGCGCCTTTGGCTTTTTATTGTTGCGGTGATTTGCTTAATGATTACACAGCGCTTGAGTTGATAAGTACCATCAGCACCATGGAAACATTTCAAAAGATCTATCGACCTGAAATCTATAACGCCAATGCAGTTGCGGGAAAATGCTATCAACCAAATTTGCAAAATCAGGATCATTCACTGACTCAAATCGTGTATGACCGCGAAGAACGCAGCCAGTTGGCTAATGAGCAAGGAAGATTTGCTGAGGAGCATTTCATTAAACCCTACCAAAGAGTCCTTGAGCAGTGGTCTGCTAATTACGCTTAACATTTAACTCCAATATAAGACTTTATTTATTATGAAAACACTATTACCTACATCAACTGCCGGCAGTTTACCTAAACCCTCTTGGCTTGCGCAGCCTGAGACACTTTGGTCACCTTGGAAATTACAAGATGAAGCGCTAATTGAGGGGAAACGAGACGCTTTACGCTTGTCATTACAAGATCAACAGCAAGCAGGAATTGATATTGTCAGTGACGGTGAGCAAACCCGTCAGCATTTTGTGACAACTTTCATTGAACACCTTGATGGTGTCGATTTTGAAAAACGTAAAACCGTTAAAATTCGTGATCGTTATGATGCCAGTGTACCCACTGTCGTTGGTGCTGTTGCTCGTCAAAAGCCAGTTTTTGTTGAAGACGCCAAATTTTTACGTCAGCAAACCAATCAACCGATTAAATGGGCCCTACCAGGTCCTATGACGATGATAGATACCCTGTATGATAACCATTACAAAAGCCGTGAGAAATTAGCTTGGGAATTCGCCAAAATTCTCAATCAAGAAGCCAAAGAATTAGAAGCAGCTGGTGTTGATATTATTCAATTTGACGAGCCTGCATTTAATGTGTTTTTTGATGAGGTAAACGATTGGGGAATTGCTGCTTTGGAAAGGGCAATCGAAGGGCTTAAATGTCAAACTGCTGTACATATTTGTTATGGTTATGGCATAAAAGCTAATACAGATTGGAAAAAGACGTTGGGCTCTGAGTGGCGACAATATGAAAAAGCCTTTCCCAAATTGCAAACATCTAATATCGATATTGTTTCACTGGAATGTCAAAACTCTCGTGTTCCTATGGATCTGATTGAACTTCTTAGAGGTAAAAACGTGATGGTAGGGGCGATTGATGTCGCAACCAATAAAATAGAGACAGCAGAGGAAGTGGCTAGTACCTTAAGAAAAGCCTTAGAGTTTGTCGATGCTGACAAGCTCTATCCTTCAACCAACTGTGGCATGGCTCCTTTATCACAACAAGTGGCACGAGCTAAACTTGCTGCTTTGAGTGCAGGGGCAGAAATACTGCGAACAGAACTCTCTAGTTAAGAGAGTTCGACTTAACAATATTTACCTATAAGTTCGCAACCTAATTTTAATTGAGTGTTAAAAGCAAAAAGGCAGTGAACCTAAAATATATGAATATCATTAAGTATTTAGTTTGTTTGCAAGTTTTCTTGGCAACAGAGGTTTTAAGTGGGGAGACATCGTTATTTTTAGATAATGGTGAATATCAAATCCCCGCTATTTACTCCGCTCCAACTGGTATGGACAAATATCCCGCGATAATTTTACTCCACGGTACTGCATCGAATAAAAATGAAGTAGGTGATTTATATGCGATATTAGCCAAAAGGCTAAGAGACAATAATATCGCATCGATTAGAATTGATTTTGCGGGTACTGGCGATAGTGAAGTGGACTATAGTCAATACACATTAGCCAGTGCAGTGCGTGATGCAGATATGGCAAGGGGGTTTTTAATCGAACAGCCGAAAATTCTAGCCGATTCTCTGGCGGTACTGGGATTTAGTCAAGGCGGGTTGATTGCGCAATTGTTAGTGATAGAGCATCCCGAACTCGCTGCACTGGTAACTTGGTCATCGGTTGCGGGCGATGGTGGTGAACCGTTTTCAAGCCAGTTTGAGCAGTATTATGCTGAAGCTAAAAATAACGGCGTGGCTGAATTAACATTCGAGTGGCGCGCACCGTTAAATTTAAGTTTGCAATGGTTTGAGCAGGTTAAAAAACAGAAGTCATTAACTGAGCTGGCGAATTATCCTGGTGCAGTTTTAGCCATTGCTGGTGGTGCAGATACTATTGTTGACCCTATATCTTCGCTTAGATTGATACAGGCAGCAGGCTCTGAGGATGCTCAAGCGGTAGTATTGAAAGGGGCGGATCATGTATTTAATGTTCTCGACCCAACGGCAACAGAAGACGAGGTTTTACTGAAAATTACTTTGCAATGGTTACTGGAAAAGTTACATTAAATTCACACTTAACCTTTGATTAGGTGCATTTTAACTAAAATAGACTGAGTGAATTTAACCGTTGGAAAATATAAGTATACGAAAAGCGATAATAGGCGACCTTGAAAAGTTAATAGAATTAGAGCAAAAGTTGATTGCGGCCGAACGTCCCTTTAACTCGATTTTAAAAGCAAAAGATGCAACTTATTACGATATTGAAAATTTAATAACCAGTCCATCGTCATATTTGGCGGTAGCTGAATTCGAGGGCGAGATAATAGCCACGGGTTATGCGCAAATTCGAGAGTCGAAACGAGCCCATAAACACGATCATCATGTTTATTTAGGCTTTATGTTTGTAGCTCAAGAGTATCGTGGTCAGGGGATTAATAAACGAATTATGCAAACATTAATTGCTTGGGGCAGGGAACAAAATTTGGATGATTTTTATCTGGATGTTTACGCCACTAATGAATCAGCGATCAAAGCTTATCGAAAAGCGGGGTTTGCTGAATCCACTTTTGAAATGAAACTAAACTTTTAGATAAACGCTACCTTTTGAATTAAATTTTTAATCAATGTAAGTGATACAAATAAGCTATTTGTGCGTTAAAACTACTAGGTTTAGACATTTTTAGTTAATTAGGTTTGGTATTTATGAAATTTAAGCTCGGTTTTCTTTTAATCATAAGTTTGTTCGTTGCTTCATGCACATCGATTCCTCAGGGAATAGAACCGGTCAAGAATTTTGAGTTGAATAAATATTTAGGGACTTGGTACGAAATCGCTCGTTTTGACCACAGTTTTGAAGAAGGTTTAGAAGCTGTCTCTGCGCAATATTCCCTACTCGAAGATGGTGGTGTCAGTGTTACCAATCGGGGATTTAACCCTGAAGAAGGTGAATGGGAAGAAGCCAAAGGCAAGGCTTATTTTGTTGATGATGAATCAGTAGGACATTTAAAAGTATCTTTTTTCGGTCCTTTTTACTCTAGCTATGTCATATTTTTCCTCGATAGTCGTGATTACCAATATGCCTTGGTAAGCGGACCGAACCGAGAGTATTTATGGATATTGAGTAGAGACAAAAATTTACCAAAATCGGTTGTAGACATGTTAATTACTGAAGCCAGTGCAGCTGGCTATGATACTTCCAAATTAATCTTCGTAGACCATGAACAGTGACTAATAAAAGACATCATTCAAAAAAATTGAAATTATTATTTATGAATGAAGGTCTTAGCTAAAAACAAATCTCTGAATGAGAAGAAAGCGGAAGGAATAACATGCTCGAAAGTCAGCTTGAAGTAGTGCGCCAAGCCAAGCAATTTTTAACTTACACTGATATGACTGAATATCAGCAGATCTTAAAACCTCATCTCTCAGGCAGTGCAGGTATGCACATGCGGCATATTCTCGATCATTATTTGGCGCTAAAAAACGGACTCGCCATAAAATCAATTGATTATGATAAACGAAATAGACATTCGGAATCAGAAAGGTGCCCCAAAGCCGCACTAAAAGAGTGGCAGGAAATCGAATCTTGGTTAGATTCTGTTTGCCAAAAAGATCTTGATGTTAACTTATTAGTTAGCTGTGAAGTCAGTGCAAACAAGGTTGAACAGGTTCAAGTTCAATCCACTTTAGCGCGCGAGTTGGTATTCATCTCAAGTCATGCCATTCATCATTTTTCATTACTTAGTGTGATCCAGTCACTTAGAGGGCAAAGTACCCCAGAAAACTTTGGTGTTGCCCCTGCAACAGTTTCTTTTCAGCGGGAACAGACGCGAAAAACCGCAGTTTCCAATGCTTAATTAAATCTAAAATCCTAGCCTAATGTGTAAAAACCATAGAAATTTTATGGTTTTTATGGATAATATCGCCGCTTAAATTCCATTCCACAAAGGTTTTAACATGTCTATAGAACAAACTCTTCTATCTCGCAGCAATCAAACGTGCGAATTGTGCGGCGCAACTGACTCACTTGTCGTATATGAAGTCCCGCCAGAAGAGGCGCATGCAGATAAATGTATTTTAGTTTGCGGCACATGCCAGTCTCAAATTTCGGGCGAGGCTGAACTGGACATGACTCACTGGCGTTGTCTAAACGACAGCATGTGGAGCCAAGTCCCTGCGGTGCAAATAGTTGCCTGGCGAATGCTTAAAAAGTTATCTTTTGAAGGTTGGGCGCAGGATTTGTTAGACATGTTATATCTGGACGAAGATATGCTTAAGTGGGCAGAGTCTGGTCTTGTTGAGCACAGTGACGAGCCAACATTAGATTGTAACGGTACAGTTCTGCAGGCGGGTGATACCGTTACCCTTGTGAAAGATTTAAATGTGAAAGGCGCTAACTTTACCGCTAAACGAGGTACTGCAGTGCGTGGAATTGGCCTTAGTAGCAATCCAGAACACATCGAAGGCAAAGTCAATGGTCAGCGAATTGTGATCATCAGTGCATATACCAAAAAATCATAATAATAGTTTGGGCTTCAGCCCGAATAGGCGCTAGCAGTTCGCTCGTTAGCAGCAGCGATTGGTAAATATCCATGGGCTAAAGCCTCATGCTACGGGTGTATTGTAGTTTGGGCTTCAGCCCGAATAGGCGCTAGCCGTTCGCTCGTTAGCAGCAGCGATTGCTAAATATCCATGGGCTAAAGCCTCATGCTACGGGTGTATTGTAGTTTGGGCTTCAGCCCGAATAGCCGTTCGCTCGTTAGCAGCAGCGATTGCTAAATATCCATGGCTAAAGCCCATGCTACGGGTGTATTGTAGTTTGGGCTTCAGCCCGAATAAGTCGATTAACTAACCTTTAAAGGACGCATATTGTTTCCAAGCGTCTCCTAAATACAGCTTCAATAATTTTTCAGGGGCTTTAGGAAGTTCAACACTTAGCAGCAATCCTGGCGTGTCATTGAAGTTTCCGTCAATTCCCAGACAGTGAAATTTAGCACCGAGTTTCAGATAATGTTTAGCCAAAACAGGGATATCTTTGCCGTCACTTTCTATTGCTGCCAGTAAGGTAGTTAAATGTGTCGATAAATCATATTGTTTTGCAAAATCTGAGATTTCCGGATGCAGCGCAAAGTCGAATTCTTTATTAGGGGTTACTGATTCAGTTGGCGACACAAGGGCTTGCTGTATTAATGCAACTGAGCGCGGGTTATATAGCTTACTCAACGAAACCGTGCCGTATAAAGTGCGATAGTGGGGGAATTTACAGACGAATGCGCCAATCCCTCGCCATAATAAAAATAATCCTTGGAAGCTTTTTTGATATTCGGGTACTAAAAACGACCGACCTAGCTCAAGGCAGGGCTGCTGTTGGTTCACAAATCCTGGGGAAAAATTAAACATACGTGCCAAATACAGTTGCGTTATATCACCTTGTTCCAGCAACTTGTCGGTTTGCCCCATTCTATAAGCGCCAATAATATTTTGCTTTTCGTTGTTGACCACAAATAGTTGAGTGTAAGTGGCATCAAAGGCGTCGGTATCTATTGGCTCACCGCTGCCTTCATTATGTTGGCGAAATACTAATTCCCGTAAACGCGCAATTTCGAACACAGTTTTGGGGAGTTGATGCTGGAAGCCGTAATAAACTGAAAACTGTTTATGCACCAATAAACATTGCTCTTGAGGAAGCAATGCCAATTCATTTGCAATTTCTTGCCAAGGGGTTTGGTCTGCTATAGGTGCTTGTTGAACAGATTGATTATCGGGCCAATCCATTCTCCAAAGGGGATCCTGAGAATAACTCTGAATTCTACATAATGCAGCGTGTTGCTTACTATCTTTCACTTTATAAGTGTTAGGTTTGACCAATGAACCGCAAGTAATCTTAATTTGACTGTTATTTTTGTTGAGTAACTCTCTTGCCAACATGAGCAGCCTAAAACGAAAATAAACTCGCCCTAGTCGATAGAATAACGGACTATTTTGACCGCTTACAAAGATTGGCAAAAAGTGCGCTTGGGAAGAGTCGATAAGTTTCCCAACTATGCGGTTCCAATGATGTTCACTTATGCGTTTTTTATCTCCCTGATAGTATGCGACTCGACCCGCGGGGAAAACTAACAAAGCACCGCCTTGTTTAACATGTTTCAAGCTGGCGCGGATAGAGGGCGTATTTTTAGGATCACGCTCAGATAACGGATTAGTAAAGATAAAATAGTCTTTGAGCTCAGGGAAAAGCTTTAAACCTTGGTTGGCCAAAACTTGCAGATCTGGGCGTATTTGGCCAATGAGTAAACACAATATCACCCCTTCTATGCCCCCAAAAGGATGATTACTAGCAATAACTAAGGGACCAGTCTTTGGAATGTTTTTTTGTACAGAATCGCCGCCAAGTACTTCAATATTAAGTACCTGTAACAATTTCTCGGCAAATTGTTCTTTTTTTAGCCCTTGCATTTGATGTTGCTTATAAAGGGCGTCCATTTTCTTGACGCCGACTAAGCGATCTAACATTTTAAGTGCAAGGGTAACTGGAGCGCTTTTTGGCCCCACAAGATTAATAAGACTGATAGATGTCGACACCTGATGCTGCATATTTTCAGTTATTCTCAACAACGACAATTAATCTTTACCTTATAACAGATGCTATTTATGCAATGCAAAAGATTATTTTTGCATTTTTTCGGGCATAATAGGGGGAGAGATTTAGCTTACACTTATACTATAGGCCAATGATGAAAAAAATAACGATAACCGCCCCAGACGATTGGCATTTACATTTCCGTGATCATGATATGTTGGGAGAGACGGTTCCAGCGACCGCTAGGTGCTTTCAAAGAGCAATCGCAATGCCGAATTTAGTACCCCCCATTACCACTGCTAAAATGGCAATGGATTATAAATCACGGATTTTGGCCGCTCGACCAGCGAATAGCAACTTTCAACCTTTAATGGTTTTGTTTCTAACCAATGAAACCACAAAACAAGACATCATTGATGCAAAAAAAGCCGGCGTTGTGGCAGCTAAATTGTATCCAGCAGGCGCGACGACTAATTCTGATGCGGCGGTTGCTGGAATAGAAGCCCTGTATCCAATCTTCGAAGAAATGGCACAGCAGCAGATGCTATTGTTAATTCACGGAGAAGTAACTCAAGCCCATGTGGATATTTTCGACCGTGAAAAAGAATTCATTGATCAGCACCTCGCTAAAATTGTTGAGAATTTTCCTCACCTCAAAATTGTATTCGAACATATCACTACCTCTGAAGCTGCCGATTTTGTGTTACAAAGCTCAGACAATGTTGCGGCAACGATTACTCCCCAACACTTACTGTTGAATCGTAATGATTTGTTGGTTGGTGGCGTGCGGCCACATAACTTTTGTTTGCCTGTACTTAAGCGTAATACCCACCAACAAGCACTAAGAAAAGTGGTTGCCAGCGGTTCTAAAAAATTCTTTCTAGGCACAGATTCTGCTCCCCATGAAAAACACAGAAAAGAATCTGCATGTGGATGTGCAGGTTGTTATAGTGCTTGGAGTGCCCTTGAATTGTATGCGCAAATATTTGATGAGTTAGGCGCCATCGACAAGCTTGAAGGTTTCAGTAGCCACTATGGGGCTGATTTTTATGGTCTGCCCCGTAACACTCAATCTATTACGTTAGTCAAAGATAAGTGGCAAATACCGGAACAAATCATCCTTCCTAATGGGAATCCAATAGTGCCCTTTTTTGCAGGACAAACGGTTGATTGGAAAATAGAAAGCGTTTAGTAATGATAATTAAGCCGTTATTCACTTTGCTAAACAAACTACCGCGAGCAGTTGATTTTCTTTTGCTCGCAGTAAATTTACGTTCAGTAACAAAGTGTCATTTGTTGATACTCTCTATCGGGCTATACAATGGCGTGTTGGTTGCTCAAGATTCTAAAGATTTTTGGGTCTTAGCATATCCTGAAGCGCCTTTTATTGAACAGACAGAAAAAGGAAAGCTAAAGGGCTTCTTGGTCGATGAGGTCAATGGCATTTTGGCTACAGCGGGGATTCGGCAGCAAATATTACTTGCCCCATGGAAACGTCTTGAACTCGAAGCAAAGGCGAAGCCCAATGTGCTTGCCTTCGCATTAACTCGGACTCCCGAGAGAGAACAGAATTATCATTGGATTACGCCATTAACAGCGAACGTATACTCTGTTTTTAGCCCTCAAAAAATAGTCAGACCGTTAAATAACATCGAGCAGTTATCTACATTTGACTCTATTGCGGTATTGGAGAATGATGTTCGCCACAAATTGCTGCAAGCGCAAAATGCTAAGAATATTCAGGTCTATTCAAGTTGGTCTGATGCAATCGATAGTGTCGTAAGCGGAGAGTCCAGTGCAATATTTTTCTCGGATTCAGGAGTTCAGTATTTTTGTCGTGTTCAAGGAAAAGATTGTAATCAGTTCGAACGCGTGTTTTTGTACGAAAAAACAATAACCTATCTTACTTTGTCAAAAGTAGGGTCAAATCCGGAGTTGGTAAATAGATTAAAAAGTGCGGCAGAACAATATAAAGATTCTGACGCATTTAAAACAATTTCAAAAGATTGGCTAAAGCAATACGAAACGTTGCCTATTCCTATGCATATGGAAGATGGTGTACTTAATTTGTGGAATAAATAATCGGACCATATTATGAGCAAACTTGTAAGTTATCAAAATCAAGAAGCCTATGCCCTTATCACTATTGATAATGGAAAAGCCAATGCGCTTTCTCATGAAGTGATAGACCAAATTAATTTGTGTTTAGACAAAGCAGAAAAAAACCAGAAAGTTGTAGTTTTAGCTGGTAAAGCAGGCATGTTCAGCGCGGGTTACGATTTAAGTGTGATGAAACACAGTAACGAGTCAGCCTTAGAACTTGTGGAAAAAGGATCAACGTTATCAAAACGTTTATTAACTTTTCCTACGCCTGTGATTGCAGCCTGCTCAGGTCATGCTGTGGCTAAAGGGGCGTTCCTTTTATTATCAGCTGATTACCGAATTGGGTTAGATGGGGAATTCAAAATAGGTCTAAATGAAGTAGCTATCGGAATGACGATGCACCAAGTTGGAATTGAACTCGCCCGCAATAGGTTAACTCCTCGCTATTTTAATCGTTCGGTTATCAATGCAGAAATATTTAGCCCAGGACAAGCACTAGAAGCCGGGTTTCTCGATTTAGTTGTAAAACCCAAAAAATTCGAAAAAACCGTGAATAAAGTAGCCTACGCAATGGCTTCTTTAGATATAAAATCTCACCGAGCGACTAAACTAAAAGCTAGGGCTGAACATATAGCAAACTTAGAAAAAGCGATTGAATTAGATCGCACAAGCTCGCTGTAATTATTAATTAAACTTATTTTAAAGAGAGCACTTTAGTGACCCAATTTTCTTCTTTGCCATTAAAACCTGAACTTGTTAGTAATTTGGAAACCCTCGGATTTGAGGGGATGACCGAAATTCAACAACAAAGTCTACCGAAAATTCTGGCAGGCAAGGATGTCGTAGCGAAAGCAAAAACCGGCAGTGGTAAGACCGTTGCTTTTGCTCTGGGTTTGTTAAATAGACTAGATGTGGATCGATTTAGAATTCAAGCTTTGGTCATGTGTCCAACTCGTGAATTGGCTGAGCAAGTTGCCGAAGAAATTCGTCGTGTAGGACGGATGATTGATAACATGAAAGTGCTTACCCTTTGTGGCGGTACGCCCATGGGCCCACAGATTGGATCACTTTCACATGGTGCTCATATTATTGTCGGTACTCCTGGCCGTATTATGGATCACTTATCTAAACGCCGACTCAGTCTCAAAGAAGTCAATACGCTAGTGTTAGACGAAGCCGATCGTATGTTGGATATGGGCTTCGAGGAGGAAATGGAAACCGTCATTCGAGCTGTGCCCACAGACCGACAAACCTTATTGTTTTCGGCTACTTATCCTGACCAAATTAAACAAATTAGTCTTAAGATACAGCGCAATCCAATTGAGATTACGGTGGAATCAACCCATGACACAAGCAAAATAAAACAATTGTTTTTCGAAGTTGAAGAATCTCATAGAATCAAGGCTACTGCGGCACTGTTAAGTGAGTTTCAACCCGAGTCAGCGATAATATTTTGTAATACTAAAATTGCCTGTAACGAACTACTAGAAGCTCTCACTGAAATGGGGTTTTCTGTCGATGCGTTACACGGTGATTTAGAACAAAAAGATCGCAATCAAGTTCTAATCCGGTTTGCCAATAAAAGCGTATCGGTGCTTATTGCCACAGACGTTGCATCAAGAGGTCTTGACGTGAAAGGTGTGGGCGCGGTTATTAACTATCAAATCACACCTGATCCAGAAGTCCACATTCACCGAATCGGTCGCACGGGACGAGCTGACGCCGAAGGTTTAGCATTAACTCTTTGTGCCCCTAAAGAAATGGCGCGGGCAAATGCCATCGAAGATTATCAGCAAAGAAAAGTCGAATGGAAAGGGATTCAAGCTATTCGTTTTCATGCGAATCGAATTATTCAGCCTGAGTACCAAACAATATGTATTGATGGCGGTAAAAAAGCTAAATTACGTCCTGGAGATATATTAGGCGCATTAACCCAAGACGCGGATGTTCCTGGCGAAGATATTGGTAAAATAAAAGTGACAGCTACCCACAGCTATGTCGCAGTTAAAATTCGCAGTGTTAAACGCAGTTTGAAGCAATTTAACGAAGGTAAAATGAAAGGTCGTAAATTTAAGGCCAGAAAGTTGCTTTAATTTTTTCCAAAAAAAAGAGTGCGAAAGCACTCTTTTTAGTTAGTTCTGCAATATCCTTTTACCAAATCTTCACTCGATCTTTCGGTGCTAGAAATAATGCGTCACCTTTTTTGACATCAAATGCGGAATAAAATTCTGGCACGTTCGGTACCACACCATTCACTCTATATTCTGAGGGTGAATGTGGGTCAGTATTGACCTGGTTACGTAATGTTTCATCCCGTTGCACCGCTGCCCATACCTGAGCATAACCTAAGAAAACACGTTGTTGTCCAGTATAACCATCGAGAAATGGTGCTTCTTTGTCGGCTAGAGATAATTCATAGGCTTTGAGGGCAATACTGAGTCCCCCTAAATCACCGATATTCTCGCCAAGGGTAAATTCACCATTAACATGTAGGTTTTTTAATGGGGTAAATTTATTATACTGTTGGACAAGTTGTTTGGTACGTTTTTTAAACTCTTTTTTATCTGCATCTGACCACCAATTACGCAGTACACCATCGCCATCAAAGGTACTGCCAGCATCGTCAAAGCCATGGCCTATTTCATGCCCAATAACCGCGCCAATACCGCCGTAGTTAACTGCATCGTCAGCCTCCATATTAAAAAATGGTGGCTGCAAAATTCCAGCTGGAAATACAATTTCATTAGCCGGAGGGTTGTAATAGGCATTCACGGTTTGTGGGGTCATGTCCCATTCGTGTTTCTGTACCGGACCTGGCTGTTTATCGAGTATCTGCTGCCATTGCAGATCATCTGAGCGTTTGATATTGCCAACTAAGTCAGATTTCGAAATAGACAGTTTTGAATAGTCTTTCCATTCATCAGGATAGCCAATTTTTGCAGTGAATTTGGATAGTTTGTCGAGCGCTTCCGCTTTGGTGGCATCCGACATCCAGTCCAGTTGTTTGATACTGACTTCGTAGGCTGTTAATAGATTATTGACTAAGTCTAACATGCGTTCTTTGGCGGCCGGTGGGAAGTGTTCTTTGACATATACCTCGCCTATCACTTCACCTAAGTGAGTATTTACGAAATCAACGCCTCTGCGCCATCTTGGTCGTTGCTCTGTCACCCCATATAAGACTTTGCTGAAAAACTCAAAATTTGCTTTATCTAATTCAGTGGTTAAATAGCTTGATTGCTGATTGATAACCATCCATTTCAGATAAATTTTCCAAGTTGTGATTGGCGTTTTAGCAATGATGTTGTCTAACTCACGCATGTAATCGGGTTGCGTGACTACTAAGCCATCCAAGTCAGTTAATTCTAGTTCTTGCAACATTGCTGCCCAATCGAATTGAGGCATTAATTCAGATAACTTGGTTACTGGAATTTTGTTGTATAGTGCAACCATATCTCGGGTTTTTTCTTTTTTCATATGCTTAGAAGCTAGTTTAGTTTCTAAGTCCAAAATAATTTTTGCGTTTTTTTCGGGATTCTCCAATCCTACTAATCCGAGCATTTTGGCAATGTGTTTCTGATATTTCCCTTTTATTTCCTGATAGGAACCTTTATCACTCGTATAATATTCTCTATCTGGTAATCCTAAACCTGCCTGCCATGAGTAAATCATGTAAGTATTAGGGTTTTTTAGATCAATATATTGGCCAATAGCGAAAGGTGTACCAAAACTGTGTTTGTTGGCATAAGCAAAATAGCGCGCTAATTGTTGTTGATCCTGAATTTCATCAATTTCCGCTAATTCAGTTAATAGTGGTGCCAAGCCTAATTTGTCGCGGTTTTCCATGTCGGTGTAAGATGTGTACAAGTCACCCACTTGTTGCTCATTGCTACCTTTTTCAAAATCGCCTTCTGAGGATTTTTTAATGATAGCCATAACTTTTTCTTGAGCTTCATCAGCGAGTAACTGAAATGAATTTAAACCGGCTTTATCTGATGGAATTTTAACCTTGTCTAACCATTTACCGTTAGCAAATCTGAAAAAATCGTCGCCCGGTTTAATGTCCGTATTAATATTATCCAATTTAAGCCCTGAGTGGCGAGTCACGGTTGTGACATCCGGTAATGCTGTTGCCGGAGTTTCAGTAACGGGCGATTCAGTTTTAGGATTGGTAGTAGGTGATTCTACGTTGGGAACTTCCACTTTAGGAGATTCAATTTGAGGAATCACCAGTTCAGGAGATTCAGTTTCTGGCTGCTCAATGGTGGTGTCTTCTATTTTCGGGGCTTCTTGCTTTTCTTCTTCAACAGGCGCTGGATCAGAGCATCCCCATACAAAAACAATAACTACGAGCATTAAAATATAAATTTTCATTAAATTCCCTTACATTTAACTAAATTGCTTAAGACTAAGTTCTTAGCTTCCAATCAATGACTTATTTACTAAATTTATAAATGAATCGATCTGTTTTTCCTCGAATCAACGGGGAAAAAACCGAGCTTTGGTGATTATCTTCTGGATTTCTCAGATAAAACGCCTCTTCGACAAGTGTAAAACCGGCTTGCGCAAATTGATGTTTAACAATGTTCGGGTCAATACGATGAAGGGTATTTGCTGCATCATAACCTGAACCAGCCTGAGCGATGTGGTCTATTACCACGATAATGCCATCATCTTTGAGCACGCGATGCAGTTTTTCTAGCACTTTGACATGATCAACGACACCTTCGCGCAATTCAATTAATTTACCCCCTCGCACGGTATTAGTAAAAAATAAATCATGATATCCCAAGGCAGTAAACACTATGTCTACCGACTTATCAGCAACCTCTATGTCAGCAATGGCAACATTGTCGAGTCTAACCACATTGCTAAGACGATTGTCTTTCGTTCTTTGAATGATATCTTTTTCACCAAAATTCCAATAAACACTGTCGTTTTGCAAATAAACTAGGCCATCTTCACCTACAGCTCTGGAAAGGAGTTCAGAATACCAACCTCCACCGGCCAGCAAATCTAACACCGTATCTCCAGCAGATATGCCTGTGAAAGATAATACTTGTTGGGGAAGTCTAGCTTTATCTCGTTTAGCGTCTTCTACTGGTCTTTCCACAGATGAAAGGATATCGTTGATTTGCTGTTTAGTTAACTGAACCGCGGTTGCATTCACCGAGAATATAATAAAGAAGATAGCGGATATTAATTTGATGCTATTTGAACAACGGGGTAATACAGGTTTCATGCTTAAATGTCCCAACTGAATATTTCTTAATGATCAATGGGGTAAAGAATAACGCCAACCACCAACAAAAATCACTAAAAACTGTAACAGAACAATTCAAATTTCTAATTCGTTGATATTTCGGGTAACTTACGTCTTCGTACATGTCTCCGTATAAAGGAATACCTATGAATGCTACTATTATTGCTCTGCTCGGATACATCAGTTGGACGGTGTTTTTACTGATTTTATTAGCCAGCTATCGAACCTTTTTGGTGAGTCAGAAACAGCGATTACCCAATCAGTTCAAGGCCGACGGTTCAGATTCCCCTGATTTTGGGCAACGACTTACTCGGGCTCACCTTAATTGTGCAGAAAGTTTTGTGTTTATTGGTGGCACTATGCTGACAGCTCTGGCAACAAACGCCTCAGCGATTACTGATACGTTGGCGTATTACTTGCTGGCAGCAAGATTAGGACAATCTATTGTTCATCTTGTTTCGACCTCAGTACTTGCCGTTCAGATTCGATTTGTGTTTTTTCTAATTCAGGTTGGAATTTGCGGTTATTGGTTATTCAAGTTAATAACAAATTTTGCATTTTAAGATTTTAAAGATAAGGTGATTATTTATGCTAGATATGAATTTATTCAAACAAATCTCCCCATGTGAATATGCTGACGCATTACCTCGTGAGCAATTTATTGATTATAAAATATCAAGTTTATGGCCACAGCCCCCACGTATTGCCGGACCTGCTTTTACAGTGTTTTGCGAAGATGGTGATCATTTAATGTTACATGCGGCTATCTATGAAGCTTCACCAGGGGATATCATTGTTGTAAAGTCTGATCCGCAGTTTGCTGCAGCGGGTGGAAACGTTTGTGCAATCGCTAAACAGCGAGGAATTGCTGGGTTTGTTATTGATGGCGTCATTCGTGATTTGGCAGAAACCCGTGACATTCAATTCCCTGTTTTTGCCCGTGGTGTGATTCCTTTTCCTGCCGCCAAAAAAGCCTACTCACCCCTAAATCAAACTATCAAATGTGGTGGTGTTACGGTCAATCCAGGGGATATCGTTATTGCTGATGAAGAAGGGATAGCTGTTGTACCTAAAGACCAAGCTCAGTCAGCATATGAAATTGCCAAAGCTCGCACCGACAAAGATGCGCAAACGTCATTGCAGCAATGGCAAGATAACCATAAACGTAATATTGATAATATTATTTCGAAGCTCAAATAAACTTTAATTGGATAGTGCATGTTTTCATTTTTTGAACGGTTGACAAAACCGTTCCCTGTTGAGCACCCAACAAAACCTCCTCAGACCCTAGTTGCTTTTTGTCGTCATTACACTAAAGGTATGTGGCCTGTAATCTTTACGGTATCGATTTTAGCTGCGTCTGTTGCGGCTTTAGAGGTTTCCTTGTTTAGTTATGTCGGTCAACTTGTTGATTGGCTGTCTGAGCGTGATCCGGAAACCTTTATACAGCAGGAGAGTGGCAGCCTAATCTGGATGGGCACAGTCATTCTAGTGATATTACCTTGTTTAGTGATATTACAGTCTTTGTTGACCCATCAAACGTTATTGGGTAATTACCCGATGAAGATACGTTGGCAAGCACATCGATATTTACTTGGTCAAAGTATCGGTTTTTTCCAAAATGAATTTGCTGGACGTGTCGCTACTAAAGTGATGCAAACCGCACTGGCTGTGCGTGAAGCAGTGATGAAATCACTCGATATTTTCGTGTATGTGAGTGTTTACTTTATCAGTATTTTAGTACTGGTTTTTTCGATTGATTGGCGTTTGAGTGTGCCATTGTTAATTTGGTTACTGACTTATTTTATTATTCTGCGGACGTTTATTCCGCGGCTTAAAAAAGTCTCGCAAAAACAAGCTGATGCGCGCTCAATCATGACCGGCCGAATCGTTGATAGTTATACTAATATTATGACGGTTAAGCTGTTTTCCCACAGTCAACGTGAATCAGACTATGCAAAAGAAGGTATGAGTGGATTTTTGCATACGGTTTATCCGCAGATGCGTTTAGTCACGACACTTTATGGGTTTGTTTGGTTTTCTAATGCTCTATTGGTTTTTAGTGTCAGCGCACTATCTATCTACTTGTGGTTGAATCATCTAGTAACCCCAGGTGACTTAGCGGTCGCAATTAGCTTGTGTTTACGCCTCAACGGCATGGCGCAATGGATTATGTGGGAAGTATCTTCACTATTTGAAAATATTGGTACTGTACAAGATGGGATCAATACCCTTGCCAATGATGTTGTTGTGCAAGACGTACCTGATGCCCCTAATTTACAGGTCCGCGGCGGAGCGATTGAGTTTAACAATGTTGATTTCGGTTATGCAGGTCCTGAAGGAAAGCCCATAGATGTATTCAAACAATTGAATCTTTCAATCAAACCAGGTGAAAAAGTTGGATTAGTGGGACGCTCTGGGGCGGGTAAGTCTACTTTAGTCAATTTATTGCTGAGATTTTATGATGTGCAAAGTGGCAATATTCTCATTGACGGGCAAGAGATAAAACACGTTAAGCAGGAAAGCCTGCGAGCCAATATTAGTATGGTGACGCAAGATACGTCTTTATTGCACCGATCTGTGCGCGAAAACATTATTTATGGTCGCGCCTCTGCCACAGAAGAGCAAATGATAACTGCGGCAAAACAAGCTGAAGCGGACGAGTTTATTCAGCAGCTTTCTGACTTGAATGGCAATATCGGGTACGACGCACAGGTAGGTGAGCGAGGCGTTAAATTATCTGGTGGTCAACGACAAAGAATTGCAATTGCCAGAGTGATGTTAAAAGACGCTCCGATTTTAATTTTAGATGAAGCAACTTCTGCATTGGATTCAGAAGTCGAAGCGGCTATTCAACAATGCTTAAACAAAGTAATGGTGAATAAGACTGTGCTAGCCATTGCCCATAGATTATCCACCATCGCCCAAATGGACCGTTTGTTAGTTTTAGAGCAAGGAAAAATCGTGGAATCAGGTAGCCACAGTGAACTGTTGGCAAAAAATGGTATTTACGCAAAATTATGGTCTCATCAAACGGGAGGATTTATTGGGGTTGATTAATTCGCACTCCCTGATGAGCTAAATCAAAGACTCCTGATGTTTTGCATTGGGAGTTTTTATATTTCATTTCGGTTTTTTCAAACAATCCTTCACTCAAAAGCAAAGCGCAAAATCTGTATTTTCCTAGCTTATTGTTTTCTTTACCTTTTAATTTGACGGGTAAAAAAACCACCTAAAAAGGGTAAAAAAAGGTTGCATTTAGTTGACCGTATGGTTAGTTTTTAACCTGAGATTATTAAGTGAGCAGCTAAATCTGCCTTTTCAAGTCACTTTATAGCGTCTCACTTTAATAAGAAATATAGGATTTCGAGCCCATGAAAAACCTACGACTCAAAGCAATCTACAAGCGAATTTTGAACTTTTCGGCATTCAAGACTTAGCGACTCTTATCTAATTTAACTTCTGAATATAATCCTAAACCCAGTCTGAGCAGACCTGGGCGGAATTCTTATGTCTTTAAAAAGGAGGAAGGTCTATGTAACCAATTAAAATTTAAGTAAATATTTAAACAAATTTAAAAATAATAAAAATTAAAATAACGACAGAAATAGGAAAATCGGGAATGAATAATAAAAAGTTTCTCATCAGCGCCTTAGGTGTAGCTGTGATGAGTATTACCCAAACAATGGCTGCACAGCCATCTCCAAATTTGCAGTTTGCTGAATGGTTGGCGTCACAAAACCCAGAACTGAATAATCAGCTAACGGATCGATTAATTGTAAAATTTAAAAATCAGACTACTTTGCATGAAATAGAAACGGCCAGTACTGATTTAAGTTCAGAGTCGGAGATAAATAATGGATTGTCAATTGCTCCTGGTCAAATCTCTGCGGGTAGCAATCTATTAACTAAGCTAGCCACTAAAACTGGTCAGCAAATGCGTTTCGTAAAAACCAATAAACAGGGAAGGGCAATCTTAAAGTTAGACAAGCGAATGTCGAAAGCAGCCATGCAATCCATTATTTTACAAATGCAGCAAGACCCTTTGGTTGAATCTGTTGAAGCTGATCCAATTCGCTATTTAATGGCGCAATCACAGCCTTGGGGAATTGCTAATGTTCAAGCTGATCAGTTGTCTGATGTCAGTGCTGGTGGCAAAACGGTATGTATAATTGACTCTGGCTATGACATTAACAACCCTGATCTTAGTGCTAATTCGGTTTCTGGGAGCAATAATTCAGGTACCGGAAATTGGTACGTGCCAGGAGGATCTCATGGTACTCATGTAGCAGGCACTATTGCTGGAATTAATAATGCTGAAGGGATTGTCGGCGTGCTTCCTAACCAAAACATTAATCTGCATATCATCAAAGTATTTAATGAATCAGGCTGGGGTTACTCTAGTGATTTAGTCGATGCGGTTGAAACCTGTGAGGCAAATGGTGCGGATGTAGTCAATATGTCATTGGGTGGTGCCGGTTCTTCTACAAGCGAAAGCAATCGTCTTACCGCCGTCGCCAATAATGGTGTTTTGTTAGTCGCCGCAGCAGGAAATGCTGGGGACTCAAGTCACTCTTATCCGGCGTCTTATAGTTCGGTTATCTCTGTTGCCGCAGTGGATGAAACAGGTTTAAGAGCTGAATTTTCTCAATATACCAACCAAGTTGAACTATCTGCACCAGGGGAAGCGATTCTTTCTACTGTGGGTATTAATGATGGGCGGCAGGGTTATTTAACGTTCAATGGAACGACACTAGGAGATGACCGAGTTTTACCGCCGTCACGCTATATTGTTAGTGGCGGAAGTTACGCAATCAATAATATTAACGGTTCAGTTTCTGGAGTGATAGGAGCCTGTAGTACCAGCAGTAGCGGTAGTTTCAGTTGCTCAAATATGAGCAACAAAATTTGTGTTGTAGAGCGTGCAGACAATCAAGCGGGCAGTACTTATCCTGAAATTAACGCGGCATTAGCTTGCGATAATGCGGGAGCGGCGGGGATTGTGATTTATAGCAATGCCGAGCGTCCTGGATTGCAAAATCCATTTTTGGTAGATGACAGTAGTCAAATTACAGTGCCAACAGTGTCGGTCAATCGAACTCTTGGTCAGCAATTAATTGCAGCGGCAGGCACATCGGCTACGTTACAGGTGTTAGGTAATACGGATTACGCCTACTACAACGGAACTTCTATGGCGAGTCCACATGTTGCTGGGGTAGCAGCTTTGGTCTGGGCTAATAACCCCAGTTGTAGTGCTTCCCAAGTACGCAGCGCGTTAGGCGCGACGGCTTTTGATTTGGAGTCGACCGGACGGGATAACCAAACGGGCTATGGTTTAGTGCAAGCGAAAGCAGCGTCAGACTATTTAGCTGCAAATTGCAGTGGCAATGGTGGTGGAGATCCAGGAGGGAATGTACTAATTAACGGAACTGCGGTGACCGGGTTATCTGGCGCGTCTAATTCTGAACTACTTTACAGCATTGATATCCCTGAAGGAGCAAGCGATTTGGTTTTCTCTATGAGTGGTGGCTCTGGAGATGCTGATTTGTATGTTAAATATGCAACTGAACCATCCACAAATAGTTATGATTGCAGACCCTACCTAGGTGGTAATAATGAATCTTGCAGTGTAGATCCGGTTCAAGCTGGTACCTATTACGTTAAAATAATTGGTTACAGTGCCTATTCTGGTGTGTCCATACAAGCTGATTATACTGAATCAGCAGGTGGTGGAGGAAATGATGGCTCGTTAACTGTAATTGAAGATATTTCCGCATCACGTCGTAATTGGGTGTATTACACAGTAGAAGTTCCAGCGGGTTCATCAGTGTTGGATGTGAGTACCAATGGCGGCAGCGGTGATGCCGATCTCTATGTTCGATATGGTAGTAACCCAACTACCGGTAGTTATGATTGTCGACCATACCAGAATGGCAATACTGAAAGCTGTTCGTTTAATTCACCGCAAACAGGTACTTGGTATGTGGGTATTCGCGCTTACAGCACATTTTCGAATTTAACATTGACGATGGAAGTTCAACCTTAAATATCCATTAAAAATCAAATAGGCCGTCTAGCAAGGCGGCTTATTTAACCTCAAACTAAAATAACTTTTAGTAGCCCTTGGGTATGGATTAAGTGAAGCCAAAGAATAGCGACGATTAATAGTTGCTAGCTCCACTGCTATTTTCCGCTTGTCGGAATTCATTTTTACTTGAATAGCGCGGCTCAATGAGTATAATACGCGTCCCTCCTTGTGTGACTCCAAATTTTCCAATAAAAAAATTGGTTCAAATCACAAAGATGGTGTAACTGAAATTTGTTAGGGGTGTAGTTCCAATTGGTAGAACAGCGGTCTCCAAAACCGATGGTTGGGGGTTCGAATCCCTCCACCCCTGCCAATTTTGTCAAATCACATAAATTTGAATTTAAACATACTGGTTTAGTTGATACATAATTGACCAGTATTTATTACGGAAGTAAGAATATGAGCGAAAAAGCAGAATCACCATCCAATTCATTGGATATGCTCAAATGGTTGGTAGTCGTCTTGATTTTGGGCGGAGTGATAGCCGCAAATACCTATTATCAGGAAATTTCTGTGCTTTATCGTGCACTCGGTGCTGTTGCATTGGTGGTGATTGCTGGCTTTATTGCCAGCAGCACGGTTAAAGGTAGTTCATTCTTAACTTTTGCAAAAGAATCTCGAGTCGAAGTGCGCAAAGTTGTTTGGCCCACAAGACAAGAAGCAACTACCACTACTTTGATAGTTTTGGCTGCTACCGCTTTTATGTCTATCGTTCTTTATCTTTTAGACATGGGTATTGTGGAAGTCGTGTCTTTTGTTACCGGTTTAGGAGTGTAAGTCATGTCTGATAAAAAATGGTATGTAGTACAAGCATTTTCTGGTTATGAAGGACGTGTTCAAAAGACGTTAGTTGAACATATCAAAATGAACGGTATGGAAGATTATTTCGGTGAAATATTAGTACCTACCGAAGAAGTTGTTGAAATGCGAGCTGGCCAAAAACGCAAAAGTGAACGCAAATTTTTCCCAGGCTATGTACTGGTAGAAATGGAAATGAACGAAGACTCATGGCACTTGGTTAAAAGTGTTCCAAGAGTGTTAGGTTTCATTGGTGGTACTTCAGATCGTCCAATGCCTATTTCTAAGAAAGAAGCAGATGCTATTCTTAATCGTTTGGAAGAATCAGTAGACAAGCCAAAACCAAAAACATTATTCGAACCAGGCGAAGTGGTTCGTGTTACCGATGGTCCTTTCGCAGATTTCAACGGCGTTGTCGAAGAAGTCGATTACGAAAAGAGCCGCTTGAAAGTATCAGTACTTATTTTCGGTCGTTCAACTCCGGTAGAACTAGAGTTCGGCCAAGTCGAAAAAGGGTGAAGCAAGACCGAAACGAAGTTTCGCAGCTTGCTGAACGACCGACATGGATGTCGGGCTGGAACCCAGCCACAGGATGTGCACGAAGAGACGACTATAGGTCGTCTTTTTTAGTTTAATATTCCCAGAATTTTTAGCTTCGACGAAGCTTTGGCCGACTGAACGACCGACATGGGTAAAGCTGGTTTTATTAGGAGCGAAGCTCCGTCCAGCTGCACGACCGCTCAAGGACGTGCGGGCTGGACGTAATACCAAGGACGGGTCAGTATGGTTTTAGTATATTAGCCCCAGAATTCTGCACTCAAGATACCAGGCTGGAATCCAGCGCCAAGGATGGCGCCGAAGAAATTAAAACAAAGATGTCTAAATAGGCATCTTTTTTTTTGCCTCGAGAAAAGCACAAAAGCCTATGTAGCATGGTCTTTAGGCCATGGTATTTAATGTGCTATTCGCGGGGCTAAAGCACCCGCCTACAGGGATGGGGTGGTTTTGTGGCTCTGCGGGGCTAAAGCACCCGCCTACAGGGATGGTATGGTTTTGTGGCTCTGCGGGGCTAAAGCACCCGCCTACAGGGATGGGATGGTTTTGTGGCTTAAGGAATACGCCTAAATGCCTTGTAGCACGGGCTTCGGCCCGTGGAGCTATTGTGTTCTTGGGCGCGGCTAAAGTCTGGCCAACAGATCTTATCGACAGGAATTGATTATTAATAGGTAAAAAAAACCCCACAAAATTAAGTTTGTGGGGTGAAACTTTAATTGAGTTTCAAAGAGGTTATTCGTTTGTAATTGATTGCCCGTGTTTAAGACCCGCTTTTGTAGTCGGTCTGAGTTCTTGAATCGGCATACTGGTCAATCTTTCTGGCGGTAGTTCAGGTACCGTTTTGTTATATCGACTCTGTTTATCCAAATTGCTTAGACTCAACCTCAAGCTTTTGGTTACAGGCTGTTCAATCACCTCACAAGGACAAATGAAGACGCCATATTTACGTGACATAATCCCGAGCTTTAAACTACTCGAGTAATGAATGATTGGCGCACCCAGAATCAATCCAAGTAACACTGGCGCTAACCACCAAAACAATAGTGGGGTCAGATACCAAGTCAATGCACCCCAAAGAATTGCTAGCGTTGTAGCAGCCCAGGTACGTTTTATTGCTTCGGACCAAGGTACAGTTCTGCCTTCTCGACTTTGCGCATTCCAACTTACGTTTTTCCCTGCCAGCGCATTCAACACAAAGTAAGCGTGATATGCCATCATCAAAGGCGCGATTACAATTGCGACTACTATCTCTATCAATGTACTAATCACTAACGTTAGTGCACCACCAAACTCATACCGACGGTATACAAGAGCATGGATTAGGCTCAAGAATTTAGGTCCTAAAAGTAGTAATGCGGTTGCGAAAAGTAATGCAAATATGGAATCTGATTTATCTACTGGCCACGCTGGAAATAATTGATGAGGTGCGGTGAAAAACACATCATCAGAAGCGGCTCTAACGGTGGCGTCTATGGTGCTAAGCAACAGCAAAACAAACCATACTAAAGAAGAAACGTAAGCGAATGCACCTAATACAAAATGTAATTTACTGATATTTTGCAAGCCTTCCGTTCGGAGTAATCCCAAATGTTGCAGGTTGCCTTGAACCCAACGTCGATCGCGGGTTGCATAGTCAATAATATTACTCGGTACCTCTTCATAACTACCTTCTAGGTCAGCTAATAGATAGACATGCCAACCAGCTCGCCTTAGTAGCGCAGCTTCAACAAAATCATGGCTTAAGATTTCCCCACCAAAGGGGACGTCACCCGGAAGATGCGGTAAACCACAGGACGCCATAAAAGCATCAATCCGAATAATTGCATTGTGTCCCCAATAATTGGCAGTGTCTGTTTGCCAAAATGCCTGGCCTGCAGCTAAAGTAGGGCAATACAAACTAGAAGCGAATTGTAAAAAACGTCCGAAAAGTGTGTTTTGTCTAATCGGAATTGGAACCGTTTGAATAAGCCCTGCTTTAGGATTGCTCTGCAGGGTTTTCACCAACGTAAGCATGCTCTCAGCAGTCATTAGGCTGTCTGCATCTAACACAATCATGGATTGATAGTTGGCTCCCCAACGTTCGCAAAAATCTGCAACATTCCCTACTTTACGATTTACATTCTTTTCCCGACGGCGATAGAACATGTGTGAGGCAACCTCATTACCCATTCTTGCGGTCAATTTATTCCATGCCACTAGTTCGGCTTCAATCAGCGGTTTCTGTTGGGTGTCACTTAACATGTAAAAATCAAAATATTGTAAACTTCCCGATTTTTCGATTTCCTTAATACATGCTTCAAAGCCAGACATTATGCGGTTGGTATCTTCATTATAGACCGGCATTATAATCGCCTGACGCTGGTTTGGGTCCAGACTGCCTGCCTGATTTTTGCGCAGCGCTTGTTTGAGGGTTACAGGATCTCTTCGCAACATAAGCAGGGTAAAACCTATAATCGCGCTCCAAAATGCCGCTGAAATCCAAACAAAGGTTAGGGTAAATAGGAACAGCAAAACTATTTCTATAGCCGTAAATCCATCTACTGAAAATATATCAGTCATCGCCCATCCGCCTACGATGGCGGTGGCAAGTACCAAAAACGCATAGCTATATTTACGTGCTGTTTTTGCGGATGCTTTAATAAAGTGTTCATTCGTAGAAGTAGACATGTGAACTCCCTCTTGATGATTATTCGATTTCATTTCGACTCCAAACATAGTTCCACACTTCACTAATAGGCTTGCCTCTCAGAGACAGTGATAATCTCATGTCCACGGCTCTATCTTGGTCAGCAGTCAGTGTAAACGACACTCTCCAGCTTTTTTTGTCAGGTAGTTGACTGACAATCAATTCGTCATATTTGCCGCCACTTACTTGTAAATCAGCTTGGATAGGAACGTTTTGAGTTAAGTTTGTTAATTGATTCGCAGAAAAGTCTACGATAATTTTACGTACACTTTTATCCGCAGGATTGTTCTCACCTGGTAAAGCTGCCCAGCTATTCATCGCGCGAACAACGGTGGCTAGGTTACTTTGTTTCAAATCTCCAGAAACCGTGCTCAAGGTGTAATTAAATTCTCGTGTTTGGCCTTTCTTAAAAGGCTCATCTGGTACCCAGTAACTTACGATGTTGTCATTGGTTTCTGAATTAGTTGGTATTTCCACAAGCTCTAAGCGACCTGCTCCCCAATTATTTTCTGGTTTTACCCAGATGCCTGGACGATTGTGATAGTTCGCTTCGATATCTGAATAATGTGCAAAATCAATATCCCGTTGTAATAAACCAAAGCCTTTAGGTTGGGTGTCTTGCATTGAGGTTACTTGTAAGGTTTTTGGGTTGTTAAGCTGGCGCCATATTTGTTCGCCTTGAGAGTTGATCATTAACAAACCGTCGGAGTCGTGAACTTCTGGTCTGAAATCGTCAAAATACCTAGTGGTCGTTTCACTAGACAACAACATGCTTGTTAACGGAGCAACACCAAGCTTTTCAACGTCAGTACGAGCATATATTTGGCTGTTAACTTTTACTTCAGTGTTAAGTCCTGCGGTAAGTTCGAAACGATAAGCGCCTGTTACCGATTTACTCTCTAATAAAGCATAAATAATTAAATTTTCGGCTTCTTCTTTAGGCTCAATTACCCAAAAACGAGTAAATTCAGGAAATTCTTCACCAGAGGAATGAGCTGTATTGATAGCTAATCCTCGTGCTGATATTCCATATACCTGCCCTGGACCGACAATCCTAAAGTACGATGCCCCTAAGAAAACCGCTAATTCATCTTTATATTGTGGAGTGTTTAAGGGGTAATGAACCCGAAACCCAGCAAAACCAGCATCAGGAGGCGCGATACCTTGCAGTGGCAAAGCTTCATTTTCATAAATGAACTTATCTCCCTTAAAGGTAACAGTGTTGCTTCCAGCATTACTATCTACTAAGCGCAGCATCACTGGACTTTTGTAAAGGAAACCTGGGTGGAATAGTTGCAATTCGAAATTTGACTTGTCTTTCCAGATTGCCTTTTGAGGGTTGAAGCGTATATTTCGATACTCACTATAAGTCATATCTGCCAATTCTTTAGGCAGTTCAGTAGAGCGTTTTTGATATTCTTCTACGGATAGTTTTTTAGCCTGACCTTTGACCATTTCAAATGTAATTTTGTCTACATCAGGCTTAGTGATAACACCTTCAGGTTTTTCTGCGCTCACCTGCTGTTGAGCTGTCGCTAGTTGGGAGGGGAGGAGTAAACTACTAGGGAGCATTAAACCAACGCAAAACCACAAAGATACCTTTGTGGATGTATGCTTATTACTTCTTCTTTTGGTCTTATTCGCAACCAGCTTTAACATTTTTATCCTTCCTATGATTATTTTTTCGCCGTTTAGAATCAAGCTGTACACTGTTAAGTGTCTTTAACTGATTTGCACAAACGGCCCGGGGAATAATGAAACTTGATACTCAATAATTAAGTAACAAGCAGAAAGTAGGCCAGAAAAATGGTGATACCCATTTTTAAAATCGGATTCTGGATTTTATGATCGTATGTTATTGTTTTTATAGTTATTTTTATTTTTTTCAGATTTCAAAGAGAGTTTAAAGAGGCGTTAAAAAGGAAGTTTTGGTAAGTAATGTATTCTATACCTTGGTTTAATGTCTGTTAAAACAGACACCTTGTGCAAAGAGCTCTGGTAATAATTGAAAAGGTCGGTAAGCAGCGATGTGTAGCCACTGTATCAAATCGGAAACACTGTGTTGTTTTTTTTCGTTAAGGTGAGAATTTCTAGGGCTTCCAGAGCAATTCAGCGATGATTTTTGTTCTACTTAAATAATTTAGGTTTAACAGCAGGCTGCGTATGTTTAGTAAAAATGATATTTGTCTATGTAAATTTTTCACGCTGTAAGTTAGCCATTTAAGCTCTTACATTATCATTTCCATAGCCAACCAATTAAGCGGTGTAGGCTTGTTTTGTTTTACTTAAAACGTTAAGTTTGGCATTCAATATATTATTTCATTTCATGAGCATTCTTAATAAAGGGAATTATTTTTATGCAGCTAAAAAAGTGCATTGTAAACATATGCATCATACTCTGTGTTAGCTTCGTACAAAGCGCCACCTTATTTGCTCAAGTAAGCAGCCAGCCAGAGCCACAACGAAGAGTTGAGCAGATCGAAGTTGTTGGCACTAAACCATTATATTTCTATCGCCAACAAATGGTTAAAACAGAACTTGAATTTTACGATTACTACAATGATCTAGTCGATAACCCTAAATTTAAAGTGAAATGTAAACGAGAGCGAAAACAAGGTGCGGGCCGGATTACTCAAAGAGCTTGTTACCCCCAATATTTTTTAGCCAAGAAAACACAGTTAACTGAAATCGCGATGCGCGCATCGGCGGCTTTACCTTCTGATGATGATGTTGCAATGCAGGTTCAACAAGAGAAACAAGCGTCACTAGCCTATGCTGAAAAATTGATTGAACGGGAACCAGCACTAAAAAAGCGGTTGATCGAGATGTATCAAGCCAAAAAGGTATTTTTTTCCAAACAGCAAAGCGTGAAAGATAAACAGTAAATTCTCGATTCATAAATTGTTAGTAGCGCCCATCTGCTAAAAATAATCCTGTCAGAATGACTTAAATAATTAAATATCCGTATATAAGTGTTGCGTAGCCCGAATATGTAATCTATAATTCGCGACCGTTAATTTTTATGGGAAGCCGATTGAGCAAACAATCTCTATGTTTTGCGAGGCGATAGACCCAAATTTGAGAGAGAGATAATGGCTAAAAAAATCACAGGCTTAATTAAGCTTCAGGTTGCAGCTGGTTCTGCTAACCCAAGTCCACCTGTTGGTCCTGCACTAGGTGCTAAAGGTGTTAACATCATGGAATTCTGTAAAGCGTTTAACGCAGCTACAGACAGCCTTGAAAAAGGTGCTCCAGTTCCAGTAGTTATCACTGTATATGAAGACCGTTCATTTACCTTTGAAACCAAAACTCCACCTGCGTCTTTCTTATTGAAGAAAGCAGCTGGTATTAAGAGTGGTTCTGGCCGTCCTAACACTGAAAAAGTGGGTAAGGTGACGCGCGCGCAATTGGAAGAAATTGCAAAAACTAAAGAACCTGACCTGACTGCAGCCGATCTTGATGCAGCTGTTCGTACCATCGCTGGCTCTGCTCGCAGCATGGGCTTGGTAGTAGAGGGATAAGACATGGCTAAATTAACTAAACGTATGCGCACTATTCGCGAGAAAGTTGACGCAACTAAAGAATACGAAATTAATGAAGCTGTTGCTTTGTTGAAAGAATTAGCTACTGCAAAGTTTGCTGAAAGTGTAGATGTTTCAGTTAACCTTGGTATTGATGCTCGTAAATCTGACCAAAACGTACGTGGAGCAACTGTGCTTCCAAACGGAACTGGTAAAGACGTTCGCGTAGCAGTATTTACTCAAGGCGCTAACGCAGAAGCAGCTAAAGAAGCTGGTGCTGACATCGTTGGTATGGAAGATCTTGCTGAGCTAGTCAAGAAAGGCGAAATGAACTTTGACGTAGTAGTTGCTTCTCCAGATGCAATGCGCGTTGTAGGTCAGTTGGGTCAAATCTTAGGTCCTCGTGGACTTATGCCTAACCCTAAAACTGGCACTGTGACTCCAGACGTAGCAACTGCTGTTAAAAATGCAAAAGCTGGTCAAGTTCGTTACAGAAACGACAAAAACGGAATTATCCATGCAAGCATTGGTAAAATCGCTTTTGAAGCAAACCAGATTCAAGAAAACCTTGATGCCTTGCTAGAAGCATTGAAGAAAGCTAAACCTTCTTCTGCTAAAGGTGCTTACTTCAAGAAAGTTAGCCTTAGTACCACAATGGGTGCTGGCGTAACACTTGATCCAGTAAGCCTAGGCTTGAAATAAATTACCAATTAGATAACTCAGTTATCTTAATTGGCTTATGAGCAATTGCTCATCTCTCTAAAGGTTATGGGTTGGAGCTGTTTTTAACTAAGTTAAAAATCATGCTCCCGTCCAAGACCGCAGGTGCGAAATAGTAGGTGAAGTAAGAGAGCACCTACATTAAATATTTCGCTTAATACGTAAAATGCCTGCGCAGACGGTGGTTTCGACTCAGACTCTCTGGGGAAACGAACACCGTAGAGCGGTAAATCAGCGAATATTGTTTGGCAGTATTCAACGGTTTATCAATCTGGAACTCTGAATGTGAAATCGTTATGAAATTGCATTCAGTTAACAAGAGGTGAACTCAGTGGCACTAGGTTTAGCAGCAAAAAAAGAGATCGTAGCAGAAGTAAGTGAAGTTGCATCTCGAGCTCTATCCGTTGCCGTCGCTGAATACCGTGGGATGGAAGTTTCAGAACTGACTGACCTGCGTGTTAAAGCTCGTGAGCAAGGCGTATACGTTAAAGTAGTACGTAATACACTTGCAAAACGTGGTTTAGCAGACAGTAAGTTTTCTGATATTGAAGAAGCTTTAACTGGTCCTCTAATTTACGGATTTTCAATAGACGCACCTGGCGGTGCAGCACGTCTATTCAAAGATTTTAGTAAAGGAAATGACAAGCTTAAAGTAACTGCACTTTCAATCGGCAGTGGTTTATTGGGTCCTGAAAAATTGGACGCAGTTGCTTCACTTCCGACTCGCGACGAAGCTCTAGCAAAATTACTTGCTACCTTCAAAGCACCAGCCGAGAAATTCGTTCGTACAATCAACGAAGTTCCAGGCAAGTTTGTGCGTGTATTGGCGGCGATCAAAGACGAAAAATAATTTTCGTGTTTGGCATTAAATTTTTTAACAACTAATAACCCCAGGAGTTTAGAGAAAATGGCTCTAACTAAAGATGATATATTAAACGCGATTGCTGAAATGCCAGTTATGGAATTGGTAGAGTTAATCGAAGCAGCTGAAGAAAAATTCAACGTTTCTGCTGCAGCGGCTGTTGCTGTTGCTGGTCCTGCTGTAGCTGCTGAAGCTGCTGCAGAGCAAACAGAATTTGACGTTGTAATGACTTCATTTGGCGCTAACAAAGTTGCTGTTATCAAAGCAGTACGTGGCGCAACTGGCCTAGGTCTTAAAGAAGCTAAAGATGTTGTTGAATCAGCACCTAAAGCTATCAAAGAAGGTTTGGCTAAAGAAGAAGCTGAAGCACTTAAAGCTGAACTTGAAGCAGCTGGCGCAGAAGTGGAACTTAAGTAATTTGTCTGTTGGCAGATTGCTTGCCTGAAAAGGCTCGGGCTGGTGATTATTTAATCACCAGCCTTTTTGCGCTGTAGGATAGGGCATTTATACCCTTTAGAACTATCCTTCGAATTGATGCGCAACCGTGATTAAAAGTGACATAAAACCAATAAGTTAAGTGTTAAAACTTTAGAAAAATTGGTGTATGCTTGAAGATCGCGCCCAAAGGGTGCTTGAAGTTTGTTTAGTAAAAGCGCTTTACTAGGCAAGTTGGGTCAAAAATCAGAATGCTGAGGAACCCATGGTTTACTCCAATAGCGAAAAGAAACGTATCCGTAAGGATTTTGGCAAACGCCCGCAGGTATTAGAGATACCTTACCTTCTTTCAATCCAGCTCGATTCTTTTAAGAAGTTTATCGACATCGATGTTGACGGCCATTATGGACTAGAAGCTGCATTTAGATCAGTTTTTCCCATAAAAAGTTATTCAGGTAATTCTGAATTACAATATGTGAGCTACCGTTTAGGTGAGCCTGTTTTTGACGTTAAAGAATGTCAAATCCGTGGTGTAACTTATTCTGCGCCACTTAGGGTTAAGCTTCGTCTTGTGTTGTTCGATAAAGAAGCCGCTCCTGGAACGGTTAAGGATATCAAAGAGCAAGAAGTTTACATGGGTGAAATACCACTCATGACCGAAAACGGTACTTTTGTGATCAATGGAACTGAGCGCGTTATCGTGTCTCAACTTCACCGTTCACCTGGTGTTTTCTTCGATCATGATAAAGGAAAAACACACTCATCAGGTAAAGTGCTTTATAACGCACGTGTTATTCCTTACCGTGGTTCTTGGTTAGACTTCGAATTTGACCCGAAAGATAATTTATATGTTCGTATCGATCGTCGCCGTAAATTACCTGCGACTATCATGTTACGTGCATTGGAAATGCCCACTGAAGAAATTCTTGATGAGTTCTTTGATAAAGATCTTATCAAAATAGTGGATGAAAAATTCATGATGGACATCGTTCCTGAGCGTCTACGTGGTGAAACTGCACAGTTTGACATCCTAGATGGCGAAGGAAATGTTCTAGTAGAAACCGGTCGTCGTATTTCTGCTCGTCATACTCGTGCTCTTGAAAAAGCAAAAGTGACAGAGCTTGAAGTTCCTGCTGAGTTCCTAGTTGGTCGTGTTATCGCTAAAGATCACATTAATGAAGAAACGGGTGAAGTAATTGTTAATGCTAATGACGAATTGACAGTGGAAACACTTGAAGCGTTACTAGAATCAAAAATTGACTCATTTGATACTCTTTATATTAATGAATTGGATCACGGTGCATACATTTCAGACACGCTACGTATTGATAGTTCTTCCAATCGCTTAGAGGCTTTGGTTGAGATTTATCGTATGATGCGTCCTGGTGAGCCACCAACTAAAGACGCTGCTGAAACCTTATTTGGTAACTTATTCTTCTCTGATGATCGTTATGATTTGTCAGCTGTAGGTAGAATGAAGTTTAACCGTCGTCTAGGTCGTGAAGAACTGATTGGCGAAGGTACGCTAGATAAAAAAGATATCATTGCAGTAATGAAGCAATTGATTACCATCCGTGATGGTAAAGATGAAGTGGATGATATCGATCACTTAGGTAACCGTCGTATCCGTTCTGTTGGTGAAATGGCAGAAAATCAATTCCGTGTTGGCTTAGTACGTGTTGAACGTGCAGTTAAAGAGCGCTTAAGTTTAGGCGACCTTGACGCGATAATGCCACAGGATTTGATTAACGCTAAGCCAATCTCAGCGGCAGTTAAAGAGTTCTTTGGCTCTAGCCAATTATCTCAGTTCATGGACCAAAACAACCCGCTTTCAGAAGTGACGCACAAACGTCGTATTTCTGCATTAGGCCCAGGTGGTTTAACTCGTGAACGCGCAGGTTTTGAAGTACGAGACGTACATCCGACTCACTATGGTCGTGTTTGTCCAATTGAAACTCCTGAAGGTCCAAACATCGGTTTGATTAACTCGCTTTCGAGTTTTGCTCGTACCAATGACTTTGGTTTCCTTGAAACTCCTTATCGTAAAATTGTTGACGGCGTTGTTACTGACGATATCGATTACCTTTCTGCTATCGAAGAAGGTCAATTCGCAATCGCACAGGCAAACGTTGTTTTAGACGATGATGGTAAACTGACTGAAGAACTTATCCCTTGCCGCTACCGTGGTGAGACTACTTTGATGCAAATTGAAGACATCAAGTATATGGATGTTTCTCCACAGCAAATCGTATCCGTTGCGGCATCAATCATCCCGTTCTTGGAACACGATGATGCTAACCGCGCATTGATGGGTGCAAACATGCAACGTCAAGCTGTACCAACTCTAAAAGCTGATAAGCCTTTAGTTGGAACAGGTATGGAAAAAACGGTTGCTGTAGATTCAGGTGTAACTATTATCGCTAAACGCGGTGGTACTGTTGATTATGTTGATGCGAGTCGCATAGTTATTAAGGTTAATGAAGAAGAAATGGCTGCTGGCGAAGCAGGTATTGATATCTACAACCTTACTAAATACACCCGTTCAAACCAGAATACATGTATTAACCAAAAACCAACTTGTAATGTAGGTGACCCTATTGTTACTGGTGACGTATTGGCCGATGGTCCTTCCACTGATTTAGGTGAGTTGGCATTGGGTCAAAATATGCGTATCGCATTTATGCCTTGGAATGGTTATAACTTTGAGGATTCAATCCTTATTTCTGAGCGTGTAGCCCAAGAAGATCGCTTCACAACTATCCATATTCAAGAACTAAGCTGTATTGCTCGTGATACTAAGCTTGGTCCTGAAGAGATAAGTGCTGATATACCAAACGTTGGTGAATCTGCTCTTGGAAAACTGGATGAGTCAGGTGTGGTCTATATCGGCGCCGAAGTAAAAGGTGGCGATATCTTAGTTGGTAAAGTAACCCCTAAAGGTGAAACCCAGCTTACGCCAGAAGAAAAACTTTTAAGAGCCATCTTCGGTGAAAAAGCGTCAGACGTTAAAGATACTTCTTTGCGTGTACCTAACTCTGTTCACGGTACAGTTATTGACGTTCAAGTTTTCACCCGTGATGGTGTTGAAAAAGATAAACGTGCTCTTGAGATTGAAGATATGCAATTACGTCAAGTCAAAAAAGACTTGGGTGATGAGTTCGGTATTTTAGCCGACGGTATCTTTGCGCGAGCGACTAACCTATTGCTTCGCAATGGTATTGATCAAGCTAAGCTTGACAGTATGCCTCGTGAAAAATGGTTCGACCTTACGCTACAAGATGAAGATGCACAGTTAGAACTTGATCAAATCGCTGAACAACACAGTGAAATCAAACTTGATTTCGATAACAAGTTTGAAATCAAACGTCGCAAAATCACTCAAGGTGATGACTTAGCGCCGGGTGTGTTGAAGATTGTTAAAGTTTACTTGGCGGTTAAACGTCATATCCAGCCTGGTGATAAAATGGCCGGTCGTCACGGTAACAAAGGTGTTATCTCGACTATCCAACCAGTGGAAGATATGCCTTACGATGCAAACGGAACTCCTGTAGACATCGTACTTAACCCACTTGGTGTACCTTCGCGGATGAACATCGGTCAGATTCTTGAAACTCACCTGGGCATGGCTGCTCACGGTTTGGGTGTGAAGATTGATCGCATGATCAAAGAGCAAGAAGAATTAACTAAGTTAAGAAGCTTCTTAACAGAAGTGTATAACTCAGGTAAATCCCATCAAGTTGTAGACATTGAAAGCTTTACAGATGATGAAGTTAGACGTCTTGCTGAAAACTTGCGTAAAGGTGTACCTATCGCAACGCCTGTATTTGATGGTGCAACGGAACGAGAAATTAAAGACTTGTTACTGTTGGCTGATATTCCAGAAAGCGGACAAATCACGCTGTTTGACGGTCGTACTGGCCGCGCATTTGAACGTCCTGTAACCGTAGGTTACATGTATATGCTGAAACTTAACCACTTGGTTGATGACAAAATGCATGCACGTTCAACTGGTTCTTACAGCTTGGTTACACAGCAACCATTGGGTGGTAAAGCTCAATTTGGTGGACAGCGTTTCGGAGAGATGGAAGTGTGGGCACTAGAAGCATACGGTGCCGCTTATACCTTGCAAGAAATGCTAACTGTGAAATCCGATGACGTTAATGGCCGTACCAAAATGTATAAAAACATTGTGGATGGCGATCATCGTATGGAACCTGGTATGCCGGAATCCTTCAACGTATTGTTGAAAGAAATCCGCTCATTGGGTATCAATATCGAGTTAGAAGAGCAGAACGACTAGTTTGCTCTGATTGAGCGAAAGAAAGGAGAGCCTGACTAGCCAAATAGGTTAGTCGGGTTTTGTAACACCACTCCGCTGGGAGAAAAAAGTGAAAGACTTATTAAAGTTTCTTAAGCAACAGAACAAAACCGAAGAGTTCGATAATATTCGAATCGGTCTTGCTTCTCCGGACATGGTCCGTTCGTGGTCTTTTGGTGAGGTTAAGAAACCTGAAACCATTAACTACCGTACGTTCAAACCAGAGCGCGATGGCCTTTTCTGTGCCCGTATTTTTGGTCCGGTAAAAGACTATGAGTGTTTGTGTGGTAAATACAAACGCCTTAAACACCGTGGTGTGATTTGTGAAAAATGTGGCGTTGAAGTTACATTAACTAAAGTACGTCGTGAGCGTATGGGTCATATCGAATTGGCTAGCCCGGTCGCGCATATTTGGTTCTTGAAATCATTGCCGTCTCGGATTGGTTTGATGTTAGATATGACATTGCGTGATATCGAACGTGTACTTTATTTCGAATCTTATGTTGTAACCGAACCCGGTATGACAACCCTAGAGCGTTCTCAACTTTTAACTGAAGAAGAATACTTAGATTCTTTGGAAGAACATGGTGATGAATTCGACGCTAAAATGGGTGCTGAGGCAGTATTCGAATTACTTAAAGTATTAGATGTTGATGCTGATGTAGTCGCAATGCGTGAAGAATTGCCTAGCATCAATTCTGAAACTAAGCGTAAGAAAATTACTAAACGTTTGAAATTGCTTGAATCATTCCAACAATCAGGTAACAAGCCTGAGTGGATGATCATGACTGTATTACCCGTTTTACCACCGGATTTACGTCCATTGGTACCACTAGATGGCGGTCGTTTTGCAACTTCAGATTTGAACGATTTATATCGTCGTGTAATCAACCGTAACAACCGTTTGAAACGTCTTCTTGACCTTGCTGCACCTGATATCATCGTGCGCAACGAAAAACGTATGTTGCAAGAAGCTGTTGATGCACTTCTTGATAACGGTCGTCGTGGTCGTGCTATTACTGGTTCTAACAAACGTCCTCTTAAATCTTTGGCTGATATGATCAAAGGTAAACAAGGTCGTTTCCGTCAGAACTTGCTAGGTAAGCGTGTTGATTACTCTGGTCGTTCAGTTATTACTGTTGGTCCTACTCTTCGTCTACATCAGTGTGGACTTCCAAAGAAAATGGCATTGGAATTGTTCAAGCCGTTCATCTACGGAAAATTAGAAGGACGTGGTCTAGCGACTACTATCAAAGCGGCTAAGAAATTAGTTGAGCGCGAAGCACCGGAAGTTTGGGACGTACTAGATGACGTTATCCGCGAACATCCAGTTCTGCTTAACCGTGCACCTACTCTTCACCGTTTGGGTATACAAGCGTTTGAACCAATTTTGATCGAAGGTAAAGCGATACAATTGCACCCACTAGTGTGTGCGGCGTACAACGCTGACTTCGATGGTGACCAAATGGCGGTACACGTACCGTTGACAATCGAAGCGCAGCTAGAAGCTCGTGCATTGATGATGTCTACTAACAACATTTTGTCACCTGCTAACGGTGAGCCAATCATCGTACCTTCACAGGACGTTGTATTAGGTTTGTACTACCTTACTCGTGACCGTGTAAACGGTTTGGGTGAAGGCATGGTATTTACCAGCCCACATGAAGCTGAAAAAGCTTACCGTACAGGTAATGCTGAACTTCATGCTCGCGTTAAAGTACGTATCACTGAATATGACGTAGATGCTGATGGTAACAAACAGGAAAAAGTAACATTAACTGATACTACAGTTGGTCGTGCTATTTTCTCTTTGATTTTGCCTAAAGGTTTGCCGTTTGAAATTATCAACCAAGCTATGGGTAAAAAGCAGATTTCACGTTTGTTGAACGCTTGTTACCGTGTACTAGGTTTGAAAGATACGGTTATCGCAGCTGACCAAATCATGTATACCGGTTTCCACTATGCGATGATCGCTGGTGCGTCAGTTGGTATTGATGACATGGTTATTCCTGATGCGAAGAAAGACATCATTGAAGCTGCTGAAGAAGAAGTATTCGAAATTCAGGAACAGTTCCAATCAGGTCTTGTTACCGCTGGTGAACGTTATAACAAAGTTATTGATATTTGGTCTCGTGCAAACGAAGACGTTGCTAAAGCAATGATGTCAAACTTGTCTAAAGAATCAGTTAAAAACCGTGACGGTGAAATGGAAGAGCAAGACTCTTTCAACTCAGTGTTCATGATGGCTGACTCTGGTGCTCGTGGTAGTGCTGCTCAGATTCGTCAGTTGGCGGGTATGCGTGGTCTGATGGCGAAACCAGATGGTTCAATCATTGAAACGCCTATCACAGCGAACTTCCGTGAAGGTCTAAACGTACTTCAGTACTTTATCTCTACTCACGGTGCTCGTAAAGGTTTGGCCGATACAGCATTGAAGACAGCTAACTCGGGTTACCTAACTCGTCGTTTGGTTGACGTTGCACAAGATTTGGTCATTAACACTGAAGACTGTGGCACTTTCGAAGGGGTTAAAATGACTCCTCTTATCGAAGGTGGTGACGTTGTAGAACCATTGCGTGAACGCGTATTGGGTCGTGTCGTAGCTGAAGACGTAATTAAGCCAGGTACTAACGAAATCTTAGTAGAACGTAATACGCTACTAGATGAAGGTTTGGTTGACATGTTAGAAGTTAACTCAGTAGACCAAATCTTGGTTCGCTCGGTTATCACTTGTGACAACGACTTCGGTGTTTGTGCAAGATGTTACGGACGTGACTTGGCTCGTGGACACATGGTTGGATTCGGTGAATCTGTTGGTGTTATCGCCGCACAGTCAATCGGTGAACCTGGTACACAGTTAACCATGCGTACGTTCCACATCGGTGGTGCGGCATCAAGAGCATCTGCTGAGAACAGTGTACAAGTTAAAACAACTGGTACATTGAAATTACACAATGCTAAGTATGTGCGTAATGCTGACGACAAAGTCGTTATCGTTTCACGTTCTACTGAATTGACCGTTATCGACGACCAAGGTCGTGAAAAAGAACGTTATAAAGTGCCTTACGGTGCAATCCTTTCTGTTGATGATAACGCAGCTATTAGTGCTGGCGATGTTATCGCGAACTGGGATCCGCATTCGCATCCAATTATTACAGAACGTAAGGCTAAAATTAGCTTTGCTGATGTTGATGATTCGAATACCGAAATGCAGCAAGATGAGTTAACCGGTCTAACCCGTATCGTAGTTAAAGATTTAACTAAAGCGAACGCTAAAGAACCTAAACTTATTCTAGAAAGTGATGAAGTTGGATTGCAGGAAATTCGTCTGCCTAGCTTTACTACAATCGAAGCCTCTGACGGTATGATGGCTCGTGAAGGTGACGTGCTAGCACGTATACCTCAAGAAAGTTCGAAAACTCGTGACATCACCGGTGGTCTACCGCGTGTTGCTGACTTGTTCGAAGCACGTAAGCCTAAAGAGCCTGCAATTCTTGCTGAAGTTTCCGGTACTATCGGCTTTGGTAAAGAAACAAAAGGTAAAAAGCGCTTAGTTATTACGCCTAAAGAAGGTGATCATTACGAAGAGATGATTCCTAAATGGCGTCAACTTAACGTGTTTGAAGGTGAATCTGTAGAAAAAGGTGAAGTAATCGCCGATGGTCCAGAGTCACCTCATGACATCTTGCGCCTTCGTGGTATCAGTGCAGTTGCTAACTACATTGTTAACGAAGTACAAGAAGTTTACCGCTTACAAGGGGTTAAAATTAACGATAAGCACATCGAAGTGGTCATCCGCCAGATGTTGCGTAAGTGTTTGATTACTCACCCAGGTGATACTCAATTCCTTGAAGGCGAGCAAGTTGAAGTTGCGAACGTTAGAGTTGCTAACCGTGAAATTGAAAAGCAGGGTAAAATTCCTGCTCAGTATGAAACACAGTTGCTTGGTATTACCAAAGCGTCACTGTCTACTGAATCATTCATTTCAGCGGCCTCGTTCCAAGAAACAACCCGTGTTCTTACCGAAGCAGCAGTGCAAGGTAAAGAAGATGAGTTACGTGGTTTGAAAGAAAACGTTATTGTTGGTCGTTTGATTCCAGCAGGAACCGGTTTCTCTTACCACCAAAACCGAGCGAAAATGAAACAAGCTGCTAAGATGGTTGAAGAAACATCAGTATCTGCCTCTGAAGCTGAACTTGCCCTAACTGAAGCGTTAAACGCTGAAGCTGGTGACAGTTCTAACAACGAGTAAGAAAATTTAGAAATATCTTTGGCTGACCCTAGTTAGTCAAAGACTTTTCTTGACAGTTTGTTTTATGATCTATAGAATTCCGCGACCCGAAATTTGCTAATGCAAGTTTTTGGTCGCGGATTTTTCGCTTTCAGCGCCCGGTAAAACGGGCAAACAGTAGTTTTTTATTAACCAGGAGCCCTAGTTAATGGCAACAGTTAACCAGTTAGTGCGCTCTCCTCGTAAGAAGCCCGTTGAAAAAAGCAACGTCGCTGCCTTACAGGCTTGCCCACAAAAACGTGGAGTATGTACACGCGTATATACCACCACGCCAAAGAAGCCGAACTCAGCTTTACGTAAAGTATGCCGTGTTCGTTTAACCAACGGTTTTGAAGTTTCTTCATATATCGGTGGTGAAGGTCACAACCTACAAGAGCATAGTGTTGTTCTTATTCGTGGTGGTCGTGTTAAAGATTTACCAGGTGTTCGTTACCACACTGTTCGCGGTACTTTAGACTGCGCAGGCGTTAACGACCGTAAACAAGCCCGTTCTAAATACGGCGCAAAAAGGCCTAAGTCTTAACGGTTCTCCGTTAGTAAGGCCAAACTATTAAATTTAGAGTTTTGGGTTATACCTGAATTCCCACGGAGAATATTAAGATGCCAAGAAGACGAGTCGTAGGTCAACGAAAAATCCTACCAGATCCTAAGTTCGGATCACAATTACTTGCCAAATTCATGAACGTTGTCATGTTGGACGGTAAAAAATCTACTGCTGAAAAAATTGTTTACGGTGCATTAGACATCGTTGCTGAAAAAACCAGTAAAGCTCACCTAGATGTATTCGAAGAAGCATTGGATAACATCCGCCCTACAGTCGAGGTTAAGTCTCGTCGTGTTGGTGGTTCTACGTACCAAGTACCTGTAGAAGTTCGTCCTGTTCGTCGTAATGCATTAGGTATGCGTTGGATGGTTGATGCCGCACGTAAGCGTGGTGAAAAATCTATGGCTCAGCGCCTAGCAGCTGAAATGTTAGATGCGTCTGAGAACAGAGGCTCTGCGGTTAAGAAACGTGAAGACGTTCACCGTATGGCTGAAGCGAACAAGGCGTTCGCACACTACCGTTGGTAGTCAAAGTTTCTTAGAGAGGATTAAATGGCTCGTAAACATCCAATTGAACGCTATCGCAATATCGGAATCGTTGCCCACGTTGACGCGGGTAAAACGACCACGACTGAGCGCGTTTTATTTTATACCGGCTTGTCTCACAAGATTGGTGAAGTCCATGATGGCGCTGCTACCATGGATTGGATGGAGCAAGAGCAGGAGCGGGGGATTACTATTACCTCCGCAGCCACTACTTGTTTCTGGTCTGGCATGCAACAACAGTATGACCAGCACAGAATCAACATTATTGACACCCCAGGGCACGTAGACTTCACTATAGAAGTTGAACGTTCTTTACGAGTGTTAGATGGTGCGGTAGTTGTGTTCTGTGGCTCATCGGGCGTTGAACCCCAATCTGAGACTGTATGGCGCCAAGCTGATAAATACCGTGTTCCGCGCATGGTATTTGTCAATAAAATGGACCGTACGGGTGCTGACTTCGATCGTGTAGTTAAGCAAATTCACAATCGTTTAGGTGCTACTTGTGTACCTATTCAATTGAACATTGGTGCTGAAGAGAACTTCAAAGGCGTCATTGACTTGATCAAGATGAAAGCCATTAATTGGAATGAAGCTGATCAAGGTATGACCTTTTTATATGAAGATGTACCTGCAGATTTACTGGACAGGGCGAATGAACTTCGCACCGAGATGGTTGAAGCTGCCGCGGAAGCCTCTGATGAATTGATGAATAAATATTTGGAAGGTGAAGAGCTTTCCGAGGAAGAAATTAAAACTGGACTACGTATACGTACACTCAAAAATGAAATTGTAGTGGCGACATGCGGTTCAGCATTTAAAAATAAAGGTGTACAGGCTGTTCTTGATTCCGTTATCGAGTTCTTGCCAGCACCGGTTGATGTACCTGCAATCACTGGCGTACTAAGTGATAAGAATGAAACAGAAGCTGAACGTCATGCTGACGATAGCGAACCGTTTGCTGCCTTAGCGTTTAAAATTGCCACTGACCCATTTGTAGGGACTTTAACCTTCTTCCGTTGTTATTCCGGCGTGGTAAATACAGGTGATGCTGTTTATAACGCTGTAAAAGGTAAACGTGAACGCTTTGGTCGAATCGTGCAAATGCATGCTAAAGACCGTGAAGAGTTAAAAGAAGTGCGCGCTGGTGATATCGCGGCAGCAATTGGAATGAAAGATGTGACAACTGGAGACACCTTGTGTGATCCAAACCACATCATTACCCTCGAACGTATGGAATTCCCTGAACCGGTTATTTCTATTGCGGTAGAGCCTCGTTCTCAAGCTGACCAAGATAAAATGGGCGTTGCTTTGGGTAAACTTGCTGCAGAAGATCCTTCTTTCCGCGTAAAAACCGACGAAGAGTCCGGACAAACAATTATCTCAGGAATGGGTGAGTTGCATTTGGATATCATTGTTGACCGCATGAAGCGTGAATTTAATGTCGAATGTAATGTGGGTAAACCCCAAGTTGCATATCGAGAGACGATTCGTAAAAGTGTCGAAGTGGAAGGAAAGTTTGTTCGTCAATCAGGTGGACGTGGTCAATATGGACATGTTTGGCTGAAAATTGAACCAAACGAAGAAGGTGCAGGCTACGAATTTGTGAATGAAATTGTGGGCGGAATCGTTCCCAAAGAATACATTCCTTCAGTAGATAAAGGTATCCAAGAACAGATGCAAAATGGTGTCCTAGCTGGTTACCCAGTGTTGGATGTCAAAGTCACTTTGTTTGATGGTTCATTCCATGATGTTGACTCTTCTGAAATGGCGTTTAAGATAGCCGGTTCAATGGGCTTTAGGGAAGGTGTAGAGATTGCCAATCCTGTACTGCTTGAGCCGACTATGAAAGTTGAAGTCACCACTCCAGAAGACTGGATGGGTGATGTCGTGGGTGACTTAAATCGTCGTCGCGGCGTAATTGATGGCATGGATGAAGGGGTGGCAGGTATAAAAATTGTACGTGCTAAGGTTCCTCTTTCGGAAATGTTTGGCTATGCTACTGCATTGCGAAGCGCAACGCAGGGGCGAGCTTCATACTCTATGGAATTCTTTAACTATGCTGAAGCACCAAATAATGTGACTAAAGCGATAGTTGAAGCAAGAAATTAATCTAAATGAAGGTTCGGTCCGGTCTGTTACAGGGTCGGACTTTTAAATTAGGAAACGAGAAAAATG
Organism: Aliiglaciecola sp. 2_MG-2023; assembly: GCF_030548145.1. Taxonomy (NCBI): domain Bacteria; kingdom Pseudomonadati; phylum Pseudomonadota; class Gammaproteobacteria; order Alteromonadales; family Alteromonadaceae; genus Aliiglaciecola; species Aliiglaciecola sp. 2_MG-2023. The sequence continues at coordinate 815 of NZ_JAUORY010000021.1, read as the reverse complement.
GCTAAAGAAAAGTTTGAACGCACGAAACCCCATGTAAACGTCGGTACAATTGGCCACGTTGACCATGGTAAAACTACGCTTACAGCGGCAATCACTACAGTTCTTGCAAAGACCTACGGTGGTGCAGCATCAGCATTTGATCAAATCGATAACGCTCCAGAAGAGCGTGAGCGTGGTATCACAATCTCAACTTCACATGTTGAGTATGACACGCCTAAGCGTCACTATGCACACGTAGATTGCCCAGGACACGCGGATTATGTTAAGAACATGATCACTGGTGCTGCGCAAATGGACGGCGGAATCTTGGTTGTTGCGGCAACTGACGGTCCTATGCCTCAAACACGTGAGCACATCTTGTTGGGTCGCCAAGTTGGTATCCCTTACATGATCGTATTCATGAACAAATGTGACATGGTTGACGACGAAGAGTTGTTGGAACTAGTAGAAATGGAAGTACGTGAACTTCTAACAGAATACGAATTCCCAGGTGACGACTTACCAGTAATTCAAGGTTCAGCGCTTAAAGCGTTGGAAGGTGATGCAGCATGGGAAGCAAAAATCATAGAGCTTGCAGAAGCACTAGATAGCTATATCCCAGAGCCAGAGCGTGCAATTGATAAGCCGTTCATTTTGCCAATTGAAGATGTATTCTCAATCTCAGGTCGTGGAACAGTAGTAACCGGTCGTGTAGAGCAAGGTATCATCAAAGTAGGTGAAGAAGTTGAGATTGTTGGTATCAAAGATACAACGAAAACAACTTGTACTGGTGTAGAGATGTTCCGTAAGTTGCTTGACGAAGGTCGTGCAGGTGA
>NZ_JAUORY010000020.1:0-100846 GCF_030548145.1 Aliiglaciecola sp. 2_MG-2023 | reverse complement strand
TAACTAACCATCCATGGTTGTTGAGTAACTGTAAGCCTAGAACATCTAGAAAAAATTACCAAATAATCATGGATGTCCATTTTATATTGCCAAATAATCATGGATGTCCATTTTATATTCTTTATAACATCTCCGATAAATTGGTAATTGAATTGGTAATACAATCACTTGCGCGTTTGGTAATATAATTGTTAACAATTGGTTGATATATTGGTTTTCATTGAGTATATTGCTTTGTAACAATAAGGCAACATCATTATAACAAGCGATCCGCAACCATATGACCTCACAAAAACCATCGGAGAACTCGATATGTCGTTGATATCAGGGCACAACACAAAATTAATTTATCAAAAAGAGCTTTTTACACTTACACCTATTGCAAAATGGGTAAAAGCTGCAGTTTTTGCTTCTGTAGCTGGCTCATTTGCGTTTTCAGCAACAGCACAAAATGCACCTACTGAAAATGAAAACAATGCAGACGACGTCGAAGTTATTAATGTCGTTGGTACTCGAAAAACAATTCAAGACCAAATCGCCATCAAACGTGAGGCAACGACTGTTGTTGACGGTTTATCTGCTGAAGACATAGGTGACTTACCTGCACTTTCAATTGGTGAGGCATTGGAATCAATTACCGGTGCTGCATCTCACCGTGAAAACGGCGGAGCGACTGAAATCACGATTCGCGGATTAGGCCCCTTCTTAAGTGCGACCCATATTAATGGTCGTGAAGCGACAAACGGTAGTGGTGACCGTTCAGTTAACTTCTCTCAGTTCCCGTCAGAATTAATGAAGAAAGTAGCGATATATAAAACCCAAGACGCCTCTATGATTGAAGGTGGTGTTGCTGGTGTCATTACATTAGAAACTCTGAAACCGCTAGATTACGGAAAACAAAGTTTTCAGGCAGAAGCTAAACTTAACTACAACCCTGACGAAGCAGACATCGAAAATTCTCTACAAGGCGACTTAGGCTACCGTGGGACTATAAGTTATGTTGACCAGTTTGATTTTGATAACGGTGCAGCCGTAGGTATATCGGTGGGTTGGCAACGTCAAGATATCAGTCAGCCAGAAGCTGAATACCGTAGTTCCAGTCCTTCAGGTACCTCTTTGTGGGCTTGTTTAAATGATCCAACTAACATGAATGAAGGGTTTTTCCGTGGCGCAGCTGGTGATTGTGAAGACCAAGTTAGCGGCAGCAGTAACCAAGGTTACAACACAGAAATTGATCCAGAAACTGGCCGAGCAATCGATGCCGATACGCCTTATGCTTGGACTGGGTCCAGCCGTAGCTTCCGTCAAAATGAAACCTCAGATGAAAGAGATGCGTTATTTTTTGCAGTACAATTTCAACCAACAGAAGCGTGGGACATCAACTTTGACGCGCAAATTTCAGATCGTAACCAAGCCGAAGCGCGTCACGATCTAATCTTCCTACAAAAACGTGTTACCCCTGGAGTAACTGGTGAAAACCTAATTACTAACAGTGTAGGTAGTATTTTACATTGGGAAGGTGAAGATCGTATTGAATCTGCTGGTGAGCAATTCTCTCGTGAAGAAAACTATCGTGGCTACGGTTTAAACGTTGAACATTATGTGAATGATCAATTAACCATTCGTGGCGATATTTCTTACTCGCAAACAAAACGTGAAGAATTACAAATATCTAACCGAGGTAGAACCGCTGCATACCAGTCTTTTTCTTGGGACATGGGTGAGCAAATTCCTAACTTTACTCTCTCCGATTTTGACGTGACCGATATTTCAAACTTTACTGACAGTCTACGTACTCGTCTTGACCGTGAAAACGTGCGCGAAAATGAAATCACCTCTGCCCGTGTTGATTTCGATTATGCATTAAATGATGGTGCCTTCACTAGCATACAAGGTGGTTTGCGTGTTTCTGAACTGTCTTTTATCCAATACGGTGGTAGCAATGGAAACGGTTCAAGAACTGAGGTTGAATTAGATGAAACCGCTGCTAACGCAATCGACGTCCTCGAAAGCTGCCAAATTAACTTTCCAGAGTCCGGCTTCTTATCGGGAGTTTCTGACGGTGATATTGTTACTAATGTAGATAGTGACGGTAATGTTATTAGCAGTGGCACGGGCAATTCATGGGCAACATATGACAACGTATGTTTCTCACAAGCACTCACCTCCGCTGGCGGTGTAGAATTTGGATACCCTGATGTAGAGTACGAAAATCAGGGCACTATCGATGTAACTGAAAAAACCACTGCGGCCTACATGATGGCTAACTACGACACTGAAATGATGGGTAAATTCATTCGTGGTAACTTCGGTGTGCGTGTAGTCAAAACAGAAGTCAGTTCCGTTGGTTTTAGACAAGGTTACGTCTTCACACAAGACCCATTAACAGACTTATGGAGCTCTTCAGAAGCGGGAGATATTACCCGTACTGTGGCAGAAAGTGATTACACCGAAGTATTACCTAGCTTCAACTTAGTGATTGATTACAGTGAAGACATTCTATTCAGAGCCGGCGTATATCGTGGTATGTCTCGCGTAGACCCAGCAGATCTGAGTTATGATCGCACGATTGAAACCGATGATGAAGCTGAAGCAGCAACACGAGAAGAATTGCTAACGGGCGTGGATGGCTCTGGTAACCCAAGCACTAAACCTCTAATGTCATGGAACTATGATGTGGCGGTAGAGTGGTATCCTAACGACGATTCAATTTTCGCGTTTGGTTTCTATTACAAACAATTTAACGGTGGTTTCCAACAACAAACCGTATTAGAAAACTTCGTAATTGACGGTGTAGAAGTTGGATTACCGATCACTAACTCTGTCACAACAGATGAAAGTAGTGACCTGTTTGGTATAGAGATGTCGTTAGCTTACCGTTGGGATAACGGCTTTGGTGTGAAGATTGGCTATAACTACGCAGACTCAGATTATGAGTTTGAAGATGGTCTATATGGAGACACCTTCGTCACAGATCTAGATGGAGTAACGACTCAGCTTACAGAAGGTATCGTTGAGCCAGGAAACGTACCTGGATTCTCTGAGCATGTATTCAGTGGTCAAGTGTATTACCAAATCGGAGACTTCGATACCGCGCTAATCTACAAGTATCGTAGCGAGTACTTTCAGCCGTACACAAGTAACGGCACTAGACTTCGTTTCGTTGATGAAGCTGGAGTTTGGGAAGCCCGCGCGTCATACAAAATCAATAAACATTTCCGTGTAAAAGTTTCTGCAATTAACTTGTTCAGTGAACCTAAGTCTCAGGACTTCTTCACGATAGGCAACACAGGTGAAGTGAACGACTACGGTCCGCGCTTATTCGCAGGTATTAGCTTTAAATATTAATCACGCACAATGCATAGTTAGGACATACCTAACAATTAATCAATTTTGTTACCTAACTATGCAATATAAAAGAATAATTTTCAGGAGTAGAAAGCATGTTTAAGAAAAAACTTATACCCCTTGTTGTCGCCACAGCCTTGGTTGGTTGTACCGGTGATGATAAGGCTGAGTTGGATGGCAATACTCGCGGAAGTGTCGCAATCTCCGGTAGTGATTTTTTTGCCGGTGCCACACTATCAGCAACGGTGACTGATGCAGATGGAATTGATGGCGAGATCACTTATGCCTGGTCTACAGGCGTAACTGGCGATACTTATACTATTACCGAAGCAGACGAAGGTACGGTTGTCTCTGTGTCTGCTAATTATACCGATAACGCAGGTTTCACTGAAGGCGTGGGTGCATCCACTCCGATGATAAACCCGACTTTAAATGTCACTGCTAACGTAGTGAAGGGCCCTGTAAGTGGCGCAAGCTGCGACATATTTGCAATAGATGATGATGGTGCGGCAGTCTCCCCTGCACAAGCCACCGCAACGACAGCAGATACAGGTGAAGTAACCTTTAGCGACGTTCATTTTGAAGGCTACGGTCTTGTTTCCTGTACTGGTGGTACTTATACCGACGAATCAACAGGTGAAATTTTAGATGCACCAATGCTAAGAGCTGTGGTGGATGTTGTTGAAAATATAATTGATGAGAATGGCGTGGTACAGCCACCACCTACCTATGTTGTCTCTCCTTTGACTGAAATGGCGGTGCAATCAGCAGGCGCTGATTTAAATAGTTTTGCTACTGTGATTGATGCGATTAATGCCCGTTTTGGCATTCGTTTTGATGTAACAGAAGTTGCGCCTACAACGGTGGGGGTCGATGCCCTTGGTGCAGATGGAGCAGATAATGCCGACAGATATGGTTCAGTATTAGCCCTTTTGTCACAGTTAGATGCTGACGATGCCGATAAAGATTTGGCTGCGATTTTAGCTGACCTTGTTGCTGACATCGCTGACGGTACCTATTCCGAAGCTACCTTAGATGCATTTGAAATGGCGCAAACCAACCTGCAAACTACCTCCGAAGTTGCGAGTGATGTTGACGTAAGTCTACTAGACGCAATCGGTGCAGCAGTTGGTTACAATAACGATCCTGTTGTAGCAATCATCGGTGGTGTATTGAGTGCTACTGTACAAAATACTGAAACTGACACTTATACAGCTTCGGCAACAGTCACAGATCCCAATTTTGAAGAAGACGCTTTCATTGCGCAAACAGACGTCGTACTTGATTATGGAACTTTCAGTATTACCGAAGATGGTGAATGGTCTTATACAGTTGATACCACAAATGACATAGTGGCTAGCCTTGAAGTAGGCAGCTCAGTCAACGATATCATCACTATATCAACCATTGATGGTACCACTGCCGATATCGACGTTCGTATTGCAGCGCTTACTCAAGTGGTTAAAATTTCCGATACCGGTGATGACACAGGTGAGATTAGATTTGCCGTGAATAATTTACGTCAAGGTAAGCTTAGCGCTTCGTTCTCTAAAGAAGCGGCACTTGGTAGCGATGGCAATAATAAAGATGCGTATATCTCACTTTATGGCTCATCTGGAAGTTCTAGTGAGTCGCTCATTGATTTACGTATTCAAGGAAGCCAAACTGACGCTGACGGCAATCCTATCGACCCACGCTTCTTAGTGCGTAACACCGATAGTGACGATTACCCCGGCATCATGATTACTGCCCCATTTGTGGAAGAGCAGTTTTATAATGTTGAAATTGCTTGGGATTTGGACGCTACTGAACAATTAACAGTCACTATCGACGGTGAAGTTATCGGTGGTGGTTCTTTCTCAACAGCGGCCGTTGTTGATTCAGATTTCACAGATTTAGACCAATGGTTTGCAGATGGTGTGCAAGTTATCCAATTCAGATTTGGTGATAACAGCAGAACGATTCCTTTTGGTTCTTTCTATGTTGATAACATTGAAGTGTATTCCGACACAGATGGCACTGTAAGTGTATTTGAAGATGATTTTGAAAATTATGATGAAGGCGATACATTAAATGGTGACAGCAGCCTTTATGGTTTAGCTATCTACTCTGAAGTTGTAGTATTTGATGTAGGCGATGGCTCTGCAGAGCCTACTCCTGCAGCTTTCTTCGATTTGACAGCTACTGTTGCAAGCGATACCACTGTGCCCTTAACAGGTACTGTGAGCGTGATTGATCCAGACGCAGGTGAAGCCTTTATCATTGAATCCACGATTACAGGCACTTACGGCGTGCTGACAATACTAGAAGATGGTTCATGGACTTATACCCTTGATACTGCCGATCCAACAATCGCAGCCCTTGAAGTAGGCCAACGTGAAACCGATACCATTACCATTGAATCTGTCGATGGCACTACCGCGGAACTAGTCATCACTATAAACGGTACCATAGTGGTCGACACCGGCTCAGACAAGGCTGTTAGAATCACCGACTCTTCAACTGAAGATGCGGGCGAACTACGATATAAGCCTGATGAAGCTATTTTGAAAGGTAGAATGACCGCAACGATACAAAGAGAAGCGGGCGCTAAGGCTGAAGACCCATCTGAAGATGCACAAATAGCGATATTTGGCTCTAGTACCAGTACTAGTAACGCAATGGCATATATCTCACTAGATATTAGTGGTGATGATTACGACCTACGCGCTGATGGTTCTTCTAGTGGTGGCGGTTCTACTGCTGGTTTCCAAGAAGGTCAAGATATTGATTTCGAAATCTCTTGGGATGCAACATCGGCAAGTGACACTGTTGCGCCACTGGTTACTGTTACCATTGACGGTCAAGTCGCCTTTGAAGGTGAGTTCTCTTCACCCAGCGCAGATCTAGGTAGCGTGCAAGGCGGAGTTGAAACTATCTTCTTTAGAATCGGCGGCACCAGTGATGTAACCGCTTTTGGTTTGCTTGTTGATGACTTTACGGTTTACTCATCAGACTCAGGTTCAGAAGTTGAAGTATTTACTGACGATTTTGAAAGCTATACAGTTGGTAACTCGTTAGATCCTAATGCAGATACCGCAGACACTGCACCAATCGCAGGTGCAATCGTTGAAGCCAGTACACCATACGATAGCAACTCATTTGAAGCTTTTGTGGTGGAAACGGGTAGTACAGAGGAAAATAGTCAGTTTGCAATTATTACTGACTCCTCGTCTGAAGATGCAGGTGAGTTAAGATTTAAGCCTGATGATGCCATTGTAAAAGGCAGATTCACCGCGACGGTACAAAGAGAAGCCGGCGCAAAGGCTGAAGACCCTTCTGAAGATGCACAAATAGCGATATTTGGCTCTAGTACCAGTACCAGTAATGCTATGGCATATATCTCGTTAGATATTAGTGGTGATGATTACGACCTACGCGCTGATGGTTCTTCTAGTGGTGGCGGTTCTACTGCTGGTTTCCAAGAAGGTCAAGATATTGATTTCGAAATCTCATGGGATGCTTCAGCTGCAAACGATACAGTTGCCCCATTGGTTACCGTAACCATTGACGGTCAAGTCGCCTTTGAAGGTGAGTTCTCTTCACCCAGCGCAGATCTAGGTAGCGTGCAAGGCGGGGTTGAAACTATCTTCTTTAGAATCGGCGGCACCAGTGATGTAACCGCTTTTGGTTTGATGGTTGATGATTTCAAAGTGTATTCATCAGACTCAGGTTCGGAAGTTGAAGTGTTTAGCGATAGTTTTGAAACCTATACAGTAGGTAATTCATTGGATCCTAATGCAGATACTGCTGACACTGCACCAATCGCAGGTGCAATCGTTGAAGCTAATACACCCTATGATAGCAACTCATTTGAAGTGGTAGTGGGAGAAAGATAAGTTATAAGGGTGGATAACCTCCACCCAAACTTTAATCATTTAAGAGACCGACGGCCCAACCGTCGGTCTTTTTTATTTGTGTAGCGAGTCAATCTCCCTTCTTACGGATACCAACCCATGGCACGGGGTTATTCATGGTCAGTTATTCATAGCTGTTAGGGGATTTCGCCCTAGGGCGTCAAAGCATCTTGGCGGGTTGTCTAGCACACTAAAAATTTATTCGATTTAACGGCTACATTGGAGTGAATAAGTGAAGAAAAATGTTAGATTGCAAACAAAAATGCCCTCATATTTCGAGGGCACTTTTAATCGTAAAATTTCAGTGTAATGGCCTTATCTAATTCCCTTACACACCTTATTTACTATGAACATCATTCACGTTCAACAACCGCATTGTGATAAACATGTTGAACATCGTCGCAGTCTTCTAGCATATCCATAAATTTATCAAACACAGCAACATCCTCACCACTGACGGTTGATTCTGTTTGTGGGATAAAGGTAATTTCTTCAGCCTCGAATTGAATTTCAGGATTGTCTTCGGTCAATGCTGTGCGAGTACTGTTGAATTCAGTATGGGGAGCGTAAACAGTAATAATACCATCTTCACACTCAACTTCTGTTACATCCACATCTGCTTCCATTAACACTTCTAAAACGGCATCTTCATCGTCGCCTGGAAACGCAAACACAGCTTGATGATCAAACATGTGGCCGACTGTTCCTTCAACTCCCAATTTTGAACCTGTTTTTGTAAAACAATTACGTACATCGGTGATCGTGCGATTATGATTATCGGTTAGACAATCAACTATCACCATGCAGCCACCAGGACCAAAACCTTCATATCTTGCAGGCACGTAATCTTCACCTGCACCACCGGCGGCTTTATCAATTGCTTTATCAATTACATGACTAGGAACTTGGTCTTTTTTAGCTTTATCAATTAATCTACGTAGCGATAAATTGGCCTGTGGATCGGTCCCACCGTTTTTAGCTACCACATAAATTTCTTTACCGTATTTAGAATAAACTTTAGTTTTTGCTCCGGCTGTTTTCGCCATAGCGACTTTACGAACTTCGAACTTTCTTCCCATTGTAATTCAGCTCTTCTTGTATCGATTTAATTTCTATTTAAACGAATTCTACCTAAAATCGAGGGTCTAGGGCAAATGTTGTGTCGCTAAATAGTCATGAGACTGCATTTCTTTAAGCCGACTTAAACAGCGTTTAAACTCAAAATTTAATTGTCCCTGACCGTATAATTGCTCCATTGGAACAGCTGCAGAAATAATTAACTTAACATTTCGTTCGTAAAATTCATCAACCATTGCAATGAATCGTCGCGCAACGTCATCAATTTCCTTGCCCATTTGTTCAACATTAGCCAACAGCACTGTGTGGTAACATTGACTTAATTCCATGTAATCATTTTGGCTACGGGGACCGTCACATAGGGCGCGAAATTCAAACATCACTATTCCATCCGCGTCTTTAATCGAAGGGATTTTGCGTCCTTCAATTTCAATATCCCGTTTAATACCCCCTATTTCAGGTGCTAGTTGTGCGAAGTACTTATCTAAGTTTTGATTAGCAGCTTTATCTAATGGATAGTGAAATATCTCGGCCTGTTCCAAGGTACGCATTCGATAATCCACACCGGAGTCTACATTCACTATTCGACAATTTTGGTTTATCAATTCAATCGCAGGTAAGAATCTAGCCCGTTGTAAGCCATTACGATAAAGCTCATCAGGAATGATATTGGAAGTGGCCACTAAACAAATTCCGCGAGCAAAGAGTTCTTGCATCAAAGTACCTAAAATCATCGCATCAGTGATATCTGACACAAAAAATTCATCAAAACAGATGACTTTGGTTTCTTTTGCAAAAATATTCGCAACAATCTTTAACGGGTCGCTTTCTCCACCAAGGGATTTTAGTTCTTCGTGTACACGATGCATAAATCGATGAAAGTGAATACGCATTTTATTTTTGAACGGTAAACACTCGTAAAACGTGTCCACTAAGTATGTTTTGCCGCGCCCTACACCACCCCAGAAATATAGCCCTTGGATACTCGGCTTATGCATCCCTTTACCAAATTTACTGGCAAGCTTTACTCTCCAAGTGCGTTTCTTTTGGGGCTGTGTTAGCTCATCAAATAGTCGTTGTAATTCTTTTACCGCGTTCTCTTGAGCGGCATCGAAATGAAATTCAGGCTCTTTAAGGTCCTGTTGGTATTTTTCCCAAGGCGTTTTCATATACATCCGCTAATATTAAAAATTGTTACTAAATCATCTTGAACAAAAAAAAATTGTCCGCATAGTTTGCTAAGCGAGTATGATTAAGTAAAGCATTTATACAATTTGGAGACATTATGGACTGGATAGTAGGGTTATTGCTATTGGTTGTAGGCATGATTTTAGGATTTTTTATCTCAAAATTCTTTGCTGATCGAAAATTAGCGGATCAAAATTCGAAACAAAACGAAAATACAGTTAGGGAAGTGATGGCGCAAAACGCCACTGATCACATTGGTCAAACTCGCGATATCGTAACGGCTTTACAAAATCAGTGTGAGAGTTTATCAGAACAACTTGATGCATTTGAAAGTGCGATTGAGAGAACACAGGCAGATGATGGTGAAAAGTTAACTTACTTTGGTGAACAGGCATCGGTATATATCGGTCATCAACAATCTAAGCATAAACGCAAATCTGAAAATACTGAATTTCAACCCAAAGACTTTTCAGGTGAAAGGACTGGACTGTTTACTGACGCAAAAAATAAGCAAGTCGTCGACGAGAAGTAATTAAATCTGAACTTTGCGCACCATTGTACGGTCATTTGATTCAAGAACCTGAACTAGGGATAAGCAGGGTAACTCGATAATGGTATTTTGTGTCTAGCGTCGTTGTGTCTTCCAGTAATAGTTCACTATTAACTAAGAAAACTGACTTCGCTTTATACATCAAATTCATCATCGAGCGCATATCCACTTTTCGAGTTATTAAGCAATAGCGCAGATTGTTAAGCACAATGTGTGATTGATAAACGCTTCTTATCCCGAGTTTAGGTTAACTACATTAATTTGATTTTTAGTAGAATACTTTGGAGACAAATCTACGATGAAAAAAGTTGTTAATCGTTTCATACTTACCACCGCTATTGTTGTTGGAGCAGCGTCCATCGCTATGTCGGCCAACGCCGCGTTACCATTTTTTTCTTCCGACAAAAATGAAGTGCCGACCTTGGCTCCGATGCTAGAGGAAACCACTCCAGCTATCGTCAGTATCGCAGTAGAAGGCACGCAAGTTTCAAGGCAACGTGTGCCTGAAATGTTTCGTCATTTTTTTGGTGGTTCAGATGAACAAGTTCAAGAACGACCTTTTAAAGGATTAGGCTCTGGGGTCATCATTGATGCCAAAAAAGGCTACGTAGTGACTAATAATCATGTAGTCGACAACGCCAACGAAATTACTGTCAAACTAACAGATGGTAGAGAGTTAAAGGCCAAAAAACTCGGTGCTGATGAGCAAAGTGATATCGCCTTGCTTCAAATTGAAGCTGAAGATTTACAAGCCGTTCCATTGGCAAACTCTGATAAATTGCGAGTTGGCGATTTTGTTGTAGCCATTGGTAACCCTTTTGGTCTAAATCAAACAGTGACCTCAGGTATCGTCAGTGCATTAGGGCGTTCTGGTTTAAATATTGGTGGTTACGAGGACTTCATTCAAACTGATGCGGCCATTAACCGAGGTAATTCTGGTGGTGCATTAGTTAACCTTCGTGGTGAGTTAATTGGTATCAATACCGCTATTTTCGGACCAAACGGTGGCAACGTAGGTATCGGTTTTGCGATTCCCAGCAACATGATGAAAAGCCTAGTAGATCAAATTATTGAGTTTGGTGAGGTTCGTCGTGGCTTACTGGGTGTTATTGGTCAAGATGTAGATGCTGGATTGGCAGATGCGATGAACCTTGACGTCAATAAAGGTGCCTTCGTGAGTGAAGTTAGCCCAGATTCAGCAGCCGAAAAAGGTGGCATAGAATCAGGCGATATTATCACTCATATCAACGGTTTGGCGGTTAGCAGCTTCCAGGAATTACGCGCCAAAATAGGCACTATGGGTGCTGGTTCTGAAGTTGAATTAACGATTATGCGTAAAGGCAAATCTCGTAACATTGACGTCACTCTTGGTGATGCTACTGGCGCAGTGGTTGCTGCCCGAGAAATCCACCCGGCTTTGGAAGGAGCAACCTTAACTAATGGTAAAACCGTACGCGGTAACGATGGTGTGGTTATCTCCGAAATACAAAACCGCTCACCTGCAGCCAGTATTGGTTTGCAAGATGGCGATGTGATAGTCGGTGTTAATAGAGCCAGAGTAACTACAGTAGCTGACTTACGCAGACAAATGGACGAAGCACAGGGTGTAATAGCATTAAATGTTCAACGTGGTAAGACCTCGTTGTATTTAGTAATTCGATAGTTTATTAACCGTTTTAAGCATAACAGCCAACAAATCTGCGGCTGTTATGCTTTTATCCACCTTAGATACCTACCATCAATGATTATTCAGTGTTACTCTTAATAATCAGTCGTTTAACTTGATCTACCACGTGAAAATACCAGTCTGGCTCCAGTTTTTAACAAAATCCGTCGCTTTGGGATTAATTATCTCAGCGCTTATATTAGCATTAGTGCCAGAACTAAGACGTGGCAGTGGCTTGAGCTTTGATGTGTTTAATCGCAGCGAAGCAGAGCCTGAAAAACAAAGTTATTACGACGCAATAAGTCGCTCAGCCCCCGCAGTGGTTAATATATACAGCAGTAGTATTGATATTGTTCGACGTCGGCAAGTAAATCGCACTAGTCTAGGCTCAGGTGTGATAATGACCCAAAGCGGCTACATCCTCACCTGCTGGCATGTTATCCAAAATGCTGAAAGCACTATTGTAGGACTTCCAGACGGACGCCGTGTTACCGCTGAACTTGCGGGATATGATGAACTTACCGACCTAGCAGTGTTAAAAATTACAGCCGATAATTTACAAGTTATTCCGCAAATTGAAGATCCGCAAATTCGCGTCGGTGATGTGGTTTTAGCCATAGGTAACCCATTGAATATTGGCCAGACCATTACCCAAGGCATCATTAGTCGTTCGGGCCACACCATTACCCAAAATTTCAGAGAGTTTATTCAAACCGATGCGGTAATGCATGAAGGTAACTCTGGCGGCGCTTTGGTCGATAGCAACGGCGTTTTAATTGGTATTAATAACGCCAACTTCAAAACTTTGGATAGTCAACGCAGAGTGATTGATGTGAACGGCATCTTTTTCGCGGTACCTTACACATTGGCTCGTCGAGTCATGGATGAAATCATCGAAAATGGTAAGGCAACTCATGGACAACTTGGTTTTACTGGTGGTATCGATCCTAATCTAGCCGGCATAGTTGTTACCAACGTTGCCCCTGGAGGCCCTGCTGAATTGGCAGGTTTACAACAATACGATATCATTTTATCGATGAATCAAGTTGAGTTAGAAACATTGGATCAAACTTTCGACATGATTGCGAAAAGCCGCCCTGGTGAGCAATTAGATTTGTCGATATCTCGCAATGGTAAAGTTATCAATATTAAAGTGACGGTTGGCGAAGCTAGCACTTAACAGAAATTCAGTTATTGAAGTTAGTAAGGAAGTTTTAAACTATGGAAAATCCCTATAGCGCACCGAAAAGCGACATGGGCCAATCGTTATCCACTGACAGCACCTCAATCTTTTCACCGAATCAGATAACCTTAGGCGCTTTTATCGGTGGTCCTCTGGCCGCAGTATACTTTTTATATCAGAATTTTTCTGCTTTGAATCAGTTCGATAAAGCTCAACAAACCCTACGATGGGGGTTATCTTTGTGCTTGGTTTTTATCTGCTTATTGCCGATTATTCCTGAGAACTTCCCAAATACAGTTATTCCTATTGTCTATTGTATTGTTGCCCGTCAGATAGCTGAAAAACACCAGTGCAGTAAACAACAAATAATCGAAAGTGATTTGTTTAGATTTCAATCCAATTGGCGAGTTTTGGTTATTACTGTTACTGCACTAATACTGTTAATGGTATTGGTCATACCGGTGATTTTCGCGTTTGAAATGTTCAGCGCCTAACGTGGTTAACTGATACGTTGTATGTTGGCGCCCAATTTGGTCAATTTAGTCTCGATATGCTCGTAACCACGATCTAAATGATAAATTCGATCGACTATGGTTTCGCCTTTAGCGACTAAGCCGGCAATAATCAAGCTGGCAGAAGCCCGCAAATCAGTTGCCATTACTTGTGCCCCAGTAAGCTGCTCTACTCCTTCACAAACCGCGTTATTGGTTTCTAGGGATATTTTAGCGCCCATCCGCTGTAACTCTGGTACATGCATGAATCGGTTTTCAAATATAGTTTCAGTCACTACACCAGTACCGTCGGCCACACAATTTAACGCCATAAATTGCGCTTGCATATCCGTTGGAAATCCAGGATGAGGAGCGGTTTTAATATTGACACTTTTAGGGCGTTTACCATGCATATTCAATGACACCCAGTCTTCACCAGTTTCAATATCAGCTCCGGCCTGAGTTAATTTAGTCAGCACAGCATCTAGGGTATGTGGTGCAGCATTCGTACAGCGGATATTTCCCCCTGTTACTGCCGCAGCAACTAAAAAGGTCCCAGTCTCTATTCGGTCTGGTAAAACCCGATAGTGACAGCCTTGAAGACGTTTAACGCCGACAATTTTAATACTGTCGGTACCCGCTCCTGTGATTTTCGCTCCCATGCGATTTAAACAATTGGCTAAATCTACAATCTCAGGTTCTCGTGCGGCATTTTCCAACACGGTTTGACCATCAGCCAATGTCGCCGCCATCATCAAATTTTCAGTCGCGCCAACGCTGACAATATCCATGAAGATATGCGCTCCTTTGAGACGCCCATCGACTTCAGCACGCACATATCCCGCATCGACGCTGATCTTAGCGCCCATCTGTTTTAAGCCTTCAAGATGCAAATTCACAGGACGAGCACCTATGGCGCAACCTCCAGGTAAAGATACATTGGCTTTACCATACTTGGCTAACAAAGGGCCAAGCACAAGAATTGATGCGCGCATGGTTTTTACCAACTCATAAGAGGCGGTCATATTGTTAATCTTACTCGGGTCCAATTCTAACTCTTGGTTATCATGACGTTGCGCTTTTACGCCCAAACCACCCAGCAATTTGATGCTAGTGTTGATGTCCCTAAGGTGCGGAACATTGTCAAAAAAACAAGAAGAGTCCGCCAAAATACACGACATTAATATTGGTAGCGCGGCGTTTTTCGCACCGGATATCACCACATCCCCATGCAACGCAGGGCTGGTATTTATACTAAGTTTATCCATGATGCGCGAAGTTATTGGGGCACATTGAACATACGTTCACGTTGCCATTGCTTTTCGGAAAAGGTTTTTATGGAAATAGCGTGCATAGTGCCATCGGCAATTTGCTCTTTTAACGGGCCATAAATAAATTGCTGCTTTTTAACTCGACTCATGCTTTCAAATTTATCGCTTACAGCAATAATTTGAAAATGGGAGCCTTCACTAGTTACATGAACTTCGGCTAATTCCAACTGCTCTTTTAGCAGATCTGCTATTTGTTGATTATCCATTTGTACTCTTTCGATTGATAAATTTCGGCTATTGTATCGACAAAATAGTGCTAACGTTGCTTAAATTGGCAAGTTTTATTAATCCTTCAGGCAAGTTAAGCAATTCTAGAGGCACATTTTCCGATTTACAGTTTTTCGATAGCCGCATAACCCAGGCCAATCCAGCTGTATCAACCTGATTCACTCCGGCAAAATCGACCTGTAGTGTTGATGCGTTTGTCTTACAGGTTTGAATGTCACTTTGTTGTTGCGGCCAACACTTCATTACCGTATCGCGATTTAAATCACCTTTTAAATAAAAGGCGCCGCTATTACTTGTTGTAACTTCAATCGCGTTTGATTGCTCAGCCACTTAAGCCTCTTTCTTTTCAAGCGAAATAGGTTGTTCTATTTTCTCACGCATTAACTCAATGACTTTGTCGATGCCTTGTTGACGTAAAATGCTTTCGAATTCACTTTGTTTCGAAGACAACATACTGATTCCCTCAGCAACCATATCGTAAGCTTTCCATTCGTTGGTTTTTCTGTCTTTTCTAACTTTAAACGCAATCTTAATGTCTGGACGTTTTCCGTCTTTTACTATGGCTCGAACTGTCACGCTGCGCTCATCTTCAAAATCAGACTCAGGCTCGAACTCTACAGTTTGGTCGTCGTAATAGCCCATAGCCACTGCATAAGTGGTGACCAGGTATTCTCTAAAAACAGCAACGAATTCTTGTAGTTGCGCCTTTTCAGCTTTAGTAACGTATTTACCTAAAACCTTGAACGCAGAAAACTTATAGTCAACATGGGGTAACAATTCTTCTTTCATGATCACCCGCAATACTTCCGGATCTTCAGAAATTTTTTGCTTTTCACGTTTGATGCGGTCAAAAGTCTGAGACGCAACATCTTTTACCATGCTGTATGGGTTAGTCTCATCAATGGTTTGCCCGTGAGCATTTAAACCAATCGTCAACAATGCGATTGACGCTATCTTTATTAAAAACCTGTTTCTCATAATTTTTCCCAACGAGATTGGCAGCTTAGTCACTGCCTTTACTAAATAAAAATTGACCTATTAGATCTTCTAAAACGAGCGCTGATTTAGTGTCGGCAATATAGTCACCATCAGCTAGATTTTCGATATCATCGATAGTGAACCCCGGTTGAAATCCCACATACTGCTCGCCCAATAAACCAGAGGTTAAAATCGATGCTGAACTGGTTTCTGGAAATTGGTTATAGGTAGTAGAAATACTCAAGGTAACTACGGGTGTAAAGTCTTTTGGATCCAATTTAATTTTCTCGACTCGACCAATCACAACGCCGCCCACTTTTACCGAAGAACGCTCTTTTAAACCACCAATGTTGTCAAACTTGGCATACAGGGTATAAGTATCTCCCTGCCCCACAGAACCTCGACTGGCTACGTTTAGTGCTAACATTAGTGAGGCTGCAATCGCCATTGCAACAAACAATCCAACTAATACTTCAACTTTCCTTGATGTCATGCTCAATTCCTCACTCTATTCCAAACATAATTGCGGTTAAAACGAAATCTAATCCAAGTACAGCCAATGATGAATACACTACGGTTTGTGTTGTCGCTGCACTTATTCCTTCCGAAGTAGGCACTGAGTCGTATCCTTTGAAGATAGCGATCCAGGTGATCACAAACGCAAAGAAAACACTTTTAATGACACCATTCATCACGTCTTCGTTCCATTCAACGGTAGACTGCATGATTGACCAGTAACTTCCCACGTCAACACCAAGCCATTCAACACCAACTAAGTGTCCACCTAAAATACCTACCGCACTAAAAATCATAGTCAACATCGGCATTGATATTAAACCAGCCCAGAGCCTAGGAGCGACTACTCGACGTAGCGGATCAACGGCCATCATTTCTAAACTACTCAGTTGTTCTGTGGCTTTCATCAAACCGATTTCAGCGGTTAACGCCGAACCAGCGCGGCCAGCAAACAGCAATGCTGTAACAACAGGTCCTAGCTCTCGTAAAATAGACAAGGCAACCATAGGGCCTAAGCTACCTTCAGCACCATAATCAACTAAAATAGTATAGCCTTGCAGCGCCATAACCATGCCAATAAACAAACCAGAAACGATAATAATGGAAAGTGACTGCACACCAACCACGTAAACTTGTTTTATCGTCAATGAGATATTTTTAATTTGAGGGGCAGCTAACACTGCTCCCATAAGCATACCGGTCGCTCGCCCAATGGCTGCAAATCGATCAAGTGTTGATTGTCCAAGTTTTGCTAACCAATCCACTAACTCACTCCTAAAAATTCTTGCTCCAGCGATTTCGCTGGATAGTGGAATGGCACAGGTCCATCTGCTTCACCACGTAAAAATTGTTGCACTAACGCTGAGTCGCTTTGCTTAATTTCCTCAGGAGTCCCTGAGCCAATAATTTTCTTTTCGGCCAGAATGTAAACATGATCGGCGATACTCATCACTTCTTTTACATCGTGGGTTACCACCACACTGGTCAAATTCAACGCGTTATTTAATTCTTTAATCAGTTTAACCAGTACACCCATAGATATCGGATCTTGTCCGGCAAAGGGTTCATCGTACAAAATCAACTCAGGATCTAATGCAATAGCCCGAGCAAGCGCTGCTCGACGCGCCATTCCGCCAGATAATTCACTGGGCATTAAATTGACTGCACCGCGTAGCCCTACCGCTTGAAGTTTTAATAAAACAATGGTTTTAATTAAATCCTCAGACAAGTTACTGTGTTCACGCAAAGGATATGCAATGTTGTCGAAAACACTGATATCTGTAAATAAAGCACCACTTTGGAACAACATACTCATCTGACGGCGAACATGAAATAATCGTTTACGGCTCATTCCTGGAATGGATTCACCACGAAATTGAATATCACCACTGTTGGGGCGCAACTGCCCACCAATCAGTTTTAAAAGCGTTGTTTTACCGATCCCACTAGGACCCATTATTGCCGTGGTTTTCCCTTCTGGTATGTGTAACGAAATATTGTCGTAAATTACACGGTTACCACGTTTAAAGGTCAAACTATCTATTTCTATTAAATTTTTCACCGAAACTCCGAGTGGCCTGGATGAGTAGACACGACAAATACCTAAAATGTTTCAACCGATGCGACGATTTGAGGCCATTTTATCGTTTTTCAAGGTTAATAAACAATTATTCCACTCAAAATGACCAAAATTAATCACGCTATTTAAATGAATGATAACAGTATAGATTATGGGGCGTTATTGACTAACTGCTTCGATTTGTAACAAAGCGTAACGCAAAACGAATTGTATCTGTTGTTGTGGCTATAATATTTTAGATAACACCTATTCAGCCTTGATATAAATTGATAGGTCACAATATCTTGATCAAAGATTGTAAATACAAAGTAAAGGTCCGTTTAGATAAGTAAAATTATGGCTTATCTGAGACGATAAATTATTATTGTAAAGTCATTAGGAATTACATATGTATTTTGCGATAATCATATCATTGTTTTTTAAAGAAATAGTCAAGTGATATTAGAAATCCTTATTTTTATAGCCGGTCTAGCTGTTCTTAGCTGGAGCGCCGACAAATTTGTTTATGGTGCCTCAGCACTCGCCACCAACATTGGCGTTTCGCCCATGGTTATTGGATTAACAATAGTTGCCATGGGCTCATCTGCGCCTGAAATAGTTGTCTCAGCGACAGCATCTTTAAATAATAACCCTGATACCGCTGTCGGAAATGCCATTGGTTCTAATATTACTAATATTGCCTTGGTACTGGGTATAACCGCGATATTAAAGCCATTGATGGTTTCAAGTAGTACGATTAAGCGCGAACTTCCTGTTCTGTTATCTGTGACTTTGTTGGCCGTTTACTTTTTAGCAGATGGTCATTTAAGCTTTATTGAAGGTTTAGTGTTAATCGCTTTATTTGTGTTTACGATTGGGGGGTTAACCTGGATATCTCTAAGTGCTGAAAAAAATGATCCATTGCACACAGAAACCGCCGATGAAATTCCCCGCGATGTACCGCCATCAAAAGCTATTTTTTGGGTTGTTTTAGGGCTTATCTTCCTCCCCTTGAGCGCGCACTTCATGGTTGACTCTGCTGTTCATATCGCAAGATACTTGGGAATGAGTGAATTACTTATTGGGTTAACCATTATAGCGCTCGGTACTAGTTTACCGGAATTGGCAGCCTGTATAGCCGGAGTATTGAAAGGCGAAGACGATCTCGTATTAGGCAATATCATTGGTTCAAACATTTTCAATATTCTTGCCGTATTGGCTATGCCTGGACTTATATCCCCAGGAATAATAGACGAAAATGTCGCCAATCGAGATATGTACGCCATGTTATTCGTGACCGTCTTACTTATTTTATTTAGTTTTAATATCCGAGGCACAAGGCAAATAAACCGTTGGGAAGGTGTAGCCTTCGTCGTTTGTTATCTAGCCTATTGCGCATTCTTGTTTATGTAAATAAAGGGAATTAACTATGTCTTCAGATTATATCGCATCGGCACTTAAGGTTTTGGAAATAGAGTCTAAAGCGATTCTACAGTTGCGAGAATATATTGATGAAAGTTTTGAAAGAAGTTGTCAAATCATTCAAAACTGTAAAGGAAAAGTGGTTGTTTGTGGCATGGGGAAATCAGGTCATATAGGCCATAAAATTGCCGCCACGCTAGCCAGCACTGGCACCCCCGCCTTTTTCATGCATCCTGGAGAAGCTAACCATGGTGATTTAGGGATGATAACCAACCAGGATGTATTGTTGGCTATTTCTAACTCTGGTGAAACGGCGGAGTTACTGAATTTAATCCCCGTGGTTAAACGAATGGAAGTCCCCATCATTTCAATGACAAACAGTACTACCAGCTCGTTAGGTAAACACTCTGATGAAGTACTGTGTATTAAGGTAGAACAAGAAGCCTGTTCGTTAGGGTTAGCACCAACCGCCAGTACGACTGCAACTTTGGCAATGGGTGATGCATTAGCTATAGCATTATTAAACGCCAGTGGGTTTACCTCCGCCGATTTTGCGCTGTCTCATCCAGGTGGAAGCTTAGGTCGTAGGCTGTTATTAACAATTGCAGATATCATGCATACAGGTGATGAGTTACCCTTAGTGAAATTAGATCAAACCGTGCGCAATGCTTTGTTCGAAATTTCTCGAAAAGGGCTAGGAATGACAGGAATAATAGACGAAACTGGCAAGTTGGTTGGGATTTTTACAGATGGTGACTTGCGCCGCATCCTTGACGATAGGATTGATATACACTCAACCCCAGTTTCTGAGGTAATGACAGCTAACAGCAAAACGGGTCGACCGGAAATGTTAGCAGTTGAAGGACTTAATTTGATGGAGAAATACAGTATCAATTCAATGTTTGCAGTAGATCATGAAAATAAGCCAGTTGGCGCATTAAATATGCATATGTTACTAAAAGCCGGAGTTGTTTAGTGTCAATTATTGAAACCCTTTATGGTCCAGTTAATAACCATTTCATTAATAAGCTTAGTAAAATTAAATTACTGGTGTGTGACGTAGATGGCATCTTCTCTGATGGCAGCATTTTTATGGGAAACAATGGTGAAGAACTTAAAGCGTTTCATACACTTGATGGCTATGGCGTAAAGTCAATGTTGGAAATTGGCATTGATGTGGCAATAGTCACTGGTCGCCAGTCCGCCATTGTGGAAAATAGAATGTCAGCCCTAGGCGTGTCTCTGATCATTCAAGGTGTCGAAGACAAAAAGACCGCAGTACATAAACTCAAAACGGGATTAAACCTGAAAAAAGAGAATATCGCGTCAATGGGTGATGATATGCCTGATGTAGGTATGTTTGAACAAAGCAGTGTGTCGATCAGTGTTCCTAATGGCCACCCATATGTGAAATCAGTGGCAGAATATGTCACTAAAACAACTGGTGGTGCTGGCGCAGTGAGAGAAATCTGTGATCTAATTTTGTTTGCCAACAACAAATTAAATCGTATTTACGGTAGTAGTGTATGAATCGTATCACCCTAAGCATTGGCATCTTGTTTGTGCTAGTCTTGATGGTATATGTGCCAGGGTGGATGGGTTCAGATCCAGAACAGACAGATTCTAGTAATGAAGATTCCTGGCAGCCTAATTATCAGGCGAGAAATATGCGCAGCACTCTTTACAATGAAAACGGCGAAGTGAATCATCAGGTATTCGCGCTTAAAATGGAACATTATCAAATCCTAGGCTTCACTTTATTCAGCCAACCTAAATACACCATCTATGTTTCCGATGAGCAAACGCCTTGGCATGTAGAAGCTGAGGAAGGCACGCTGTATGAAGATAATCGAATTCAATTAGAAACTGATGTAGAGATTAGAAGCCTCGATGAATCGGGATTTGTGCAAACAATCAGAACCCAGTTTTTAGAAATTAATTTAGTCGATAAAACAATGATGTCTGACGAACCGGTTGAGATAAACGGGAAAGATTTCATTGTTAAAAGTAACGGTTTTGTAGCAAATTTAACTACACAGGAATATGAACTTAAAAATCATGTGCAAACTCAATATGCGCCGCGTTAGCGCTTTATTTATTAGCTTAATGTTCAGCGCCGCTATTATTGCCGGTGAGAACGATTTTAGCTTGCCAATCAAAGTTGACTCAAAGTCGAATTTTTTTGATGGCAAAACCAAAACGTCGATATTTAGAAAAGACGTCAAAATCACCCAAGGTAGCCTTGAAATTTTGGCTGACGAAGTCGAGGTTATTGCGGGTTTAGGGGAAGGTAAAGAAGTTTTTATTGCCCGAGGTAAACCAGCAAAATACAGCCAAACCCTCGATGATGGCAGTAATATTAGCGCCGCGGCCAATGAAATTAAATATGAAGTATCGAATCGTACTCTGACACTCAATGGTGCAGCCGAATTAAATCAGGATAGTAGCCTTGTTAAAGGTGAATCGATTCAATTTAATATGGAATTAGAGCAATTGATAGCAGAAAGTGACGGCAACGCAGAAGGCGGTGTCACTGCCATTTTCCAACCCGAAAGCATTCGCAATCGGCAAACTGACGACACTAAAAAAACTGAAGAAGAGCAAGACAAGTTGCAGGATGAAAAACCTTAATGGCAACGTTAAAAGCGACCAATTTAGCGAAGTCTTATAAATCTCGGCAAGTGGTGCGAGATGTAAGCATTGAAGTTTCTACTGGACAGATTGTTGGCCTGTTAGGTCCCAATGGTGCTGGTAAAACGACCACCTTCTATATGATTGTTGGGTTAGTGCCACTCGATAAAGGCGAGATTTATATTGATCAGACCGAGTTAACCTTACAACCCATGCACATCCGTGCACGAAAAGGAATTGGTTATCTTCCTCAAGAATCATCTATATTTCGTAAGTTAACCGTTTACCAAAATATCATGGCAATTTTGCAAACCCGAAAAGAATTAAGTTCTGATCAGCGAGAAGAGCAAGCGGATGCATTATTGGATGAATTCAATATTAACCATATTCGTAACAGCCTTGGCATGAGTTTATCAGGCGGGGAGCGCAGAAGAGTCGAGATCGCTCGTGCATTAGCGGCCGCCCCTGAGTTTATTCTATTGGATGAACCCTTTGCTGGTGTTGACCCGATTTCAGTAAACGATATAAAAAAAATAATTCAACACCTACGCGATAGAGGTATTGGTGTATTAATAACTGATCATAATGTGCGTGAAACGCTAGACGTGTGTGAAAAAGCGTATATTGTGAGTCATGGTGAATTGATAGCTTCTGGAACCGCAGAAGAAGTTTTAAATAATCAACAAGTCAGAGATGTATACCTTGGCGAGCAATTCAAGCTATAGTAGAGGTATGTTGTTTTTAACCAAAGCTTTGTGGCTAAACAAGTAAGAATAAAAAAACTAAATGAAACCCTCGTTACAATTAAAATTCAGCCAGCAACTAACAATGACGCCTCAATTGCAACAGGCTATACGTCTATTGCAATTATCAACGCTGGATTTACAACAGGAAATACAGGAAGCGTTAGAATCGAATCCACTTTTAGAAGTAGAAGACGGTTCAGATATCCCTACTGGGGATTCCGCTTTAGCAGACAGTAATGACAAGTTCTCAGAGGAGACGGTATCCGCAAGTTCTGATTCCATGGATACAAACGAGGCATTAGAAAAAGCAGATATCCCAGACGAATTACCCATAGATAGCACATGGGACGAATATATCAGTGCCTCCTCAGCCCCCGCCTCAATAAGCGGTGGTAGTGGCGGCGATGACGACCAAATTTTCCAAGGTGAAACAACCGAAAATATTCAAGATCACCTATTGTGGCAGATGCGCTTAACGCCTTTTTCTGAAGTTGATACTGCCATAGCAATCGCAATTATCGACTCTATTGATGAGTCTGGTTACCTCACTATCAGCACCGAAGATGTTCTTGCTAGTCTCGACCATGAAGAGGTTGAACTTGATGAGGTGGAATGCGTTTTAAAACGTATTCAAATGTTCGACCCTATTGGTTCAGGCTCAAGAAATCCGCAAGAATGTTTAATGGTACAAATGAATCAATTTGCACCTGACACCCCTTGGTTAAATGAAGCTAAGTTATTGATCAGCGAATATGCTGACTTATTAGGCAGTAAAGATTACCGAACTTTAATGCGTAAAACTCGTCTAAAAGAAGACGAATTACGAGAAGCTATGCGGTTATTGCAAACACTCAATCCACGCCCTGGTAGTTCATTGTTAATCGGTGAATCTGAATACGTCATTCCAGATGTTTCAGTGATGAAGAAAAATGGTCGTTGGCAAGTTGAGCTAAATCCCGATAGTTTGCCTAAGCTGAATGTAAATCAGCAATATGCGGCAATGAGCCGGAACGCTAAAAACACCAGTGATAGTCAATTTATTCGGTCGCATATGCAAGAAGCCAAGTGGTTTATAAAAAGTCTAGAGAGTCGTAATGACACTTTACTCAAAGTCGCAAACTGCATTGTTCAGCAGCAGGTTGGTTTTTTTGAGCATGGACCTGAAATGATGAAACCAATGGTGTTAAATGATGTCGCAGAAATGGTAGATATGCATGAATCAACTATTTCCCGTGTTACCACACAGAAATATATGCATACGCCTAGAGGAATTTATGAACTTAAATACTTTTTCTCCAGCCATGTAGCAACTGATTCTGGAGGAGAGTGCTCCTCAACGGCAATTCGCGCATTAATTAAAAAACTCGTCGCAGCAGAGCTTCCTACCAAGCCTCTTAGCGACAGTAAGATTGCTGATCTACTGGCAGACCAAGGTATTCAGGTCGCCCGTAGGACAATAGCAAAATACCGGGAGTCTTTATCGATCCCACCGTCTAACCAACGCAAGAGCCTGCTGTAGGCTCAACAACAGAAGGAATACGCTAATATGCAAATTAACCTTACTGGCCATCATGTAGAAATTACAGATTCTTTGCGAGATTATGTAGACAATAAATTTACAAAGCTAGAAAGGCATTTTGATCATATCAACAATGTCCATGTCATTCTTAATGTCGAGAAGCTTAATCAAAAAGCTGAAGCGACAGTTCATCTTAGCGGAGGTGAAGTATTTGCAACCTCAGAGCACAACGATATGTACGCAGCAATTGACGGATTGATAGATAAGCTTGATCGACAGGTAATCAAGCACAAGGAAAAAATTAAGCGTCATTAACATATATTAGATTAATTAATGGAAATTAAAGACATCCTTTCCCCTGACTGCACAAGTTGTGCAGTCCAGGGGACAAGTAAAAAACGAATTCTTGAAACTATCAGCCTGATAGCGGCAGAAAAAATCGATGACATTGATCAGACAACGATTTTAAATAGTCTGGTTAGCCGCGAAAAGATGGGCAGCACAGGAATCGGGAATGGTATTGCATTGCCACACGGTAGACTTTCGGGTTTAAAGGATGTGGTCGCAGTTCTAATCACCAGTGATCCTTCTATCAACTTTGACGCTGTGGATAATTGTCCTGTGGACATATTTTTCGCAATTTTAGTACCTGAAGATAAAGCCGCCGGACACCTGCAAACCTTAGCAACCATCGCGACAAAATTAAGTGATAAGGAAATTCTGAAACGTATTCGTCGTGCAGAAGATAATGCTCAGTTATACGAGGCAATCGTTGCATGAAACTGATAATTATTAGTGGCCGCTCTGGTTCAGGAAAGTCTATTGCACTGAGGTCTTTAGAAGACTTAGGTTACTATTGTGTCGACAATATCCCAGTTAACCTATTACCGACTCTAACCCATACGGTTATGGATGAATATGACCAAGTGGCCGTGAGTATCGATGTTAGAAACCTTCCCAAGGTACCTGGTGAATTAGTCGAAATTCTTGATTATTTGCCTGCCACTTGGGACATGACCATAGTCTATTTAGATGCCAGTGATGACATGCTGATAAAACGCTTCAGCGAAACTCGTCGACTGCATCCGTTATCTCGTCAAAACAAATCTCTTTCGGATGCGATTCAGGCAGAGGGTCAACTGTTAGCCCCTATTGCGGAACGCGCCGACTTATATCTAGATACAGACAAACTTTCGGTGCATCAATTAGCTGAATTGGTTCGAGAGCGAATTCTAGGCAAGAAAAGCTCTAGGCTAGTTTTGGTATTTGAATCCTTCGGTTTTAAATACGGCATTCCTAAAGACGCCGATTATGTATTCGATGCGCGATTTTTACCTAACCCACATTGGGAGCCAGACTTAAAGCACCTCAGTGGATTAGACTCTCCGGTCGAGATATTTTTAGGCTCACAGCCAATAGTGACGAAATTTATCTGGCAAATTCAAAATCTCATTTCAACTTGGCTTCCTCATCTAGAAAGAAACAATCGTAGTTACGTGACAGTAGCAATCGGTTGTACTGGAGGCCAACATCGCTCAGTTTATGTGGCTGAGTCACTCGCTAAAACATTTTCAGCGTCTCACCCAGATGTTCAAATAAGGCACCGAGAGTTAAATCGATGAATCGATTTGAAAAGCAAATAGTCATCGTTAACAAACTTGGATTACACGCAAGAGCGGCTACTGAATTAGTCAAAGTAGCCAATCAATTTGATGCCGTTGTTACCCTAGTTCAAGGGGAGAAATCGGCTTCCGCAAATAGTGTATTGGGCTTGATGATGTTAGAAAGCTCCCAAGGCAAAGAAGTTAACGTCATTAGCGAAGGAGTCGATGCTGAACACGCCCTTGCCGCGATTGAAAAACTCATAGTTGAGAAATTTCACGAAAACGAATAGTTAAGCAATGTGCAAATAATTGCTGACCTGCTGCCCTTAGTCCTCTAGACTATTAGTATTAGTAGTTTTTTCATTGAGCTGCATATTCATGGCAGAAGCATTAGAGGTTAAACACGCCCAACGACAACTGAAGGCTATCAATCAAGCCTTGGCCAGTGGTCGCTTTATGCATGTCCGCAAAACAATTCACGACATGCCAGCTTGCGACATCGCCCTTCTTCTAGAGTCTTCCCCAAGCAAATCAAGAACTGAACTGTGGGAAATGTTGGACTCCGATTTTTATGGCGATGTATTAGAAGAACTGTCCGAAGATGTACGTAATGGCATCATCGGACAAATGCTTCCAGACAAAGTTGTTGATGCCCTAGAAGACATGGAGATTGATAACTTAGCGGAAACGTTAAGCAGTTTACCGCAATCGGTCTCAAAAGACGTGCTGAAATCGATGGATGAGCAAGACCGTCAGCGCGCAGAAAAAGCCCTTTCTTATGGTGAGGATACCGCCGGGTTCATTATGAATACCGACACCATAACCCTACGCAGCGATGTAAACATTGATGTCATTCTGCGTTACTTGCGACTCAAAGGTGAAATTCCAGAAAGCACTGACACATTTTATGTTGTGAGTCGAAATGACACCTTAATTGGAACTGTACCAGTCACTAAGCTTCTAACGGCTCTGCCAGACTCCAGTATTGAAGATATTATGGATGAGGAAGCTGAAGCCATCCCCGTTGATATGCCAGAAACAGAAGTGGCAAAATTATTCGAACGCTATAACTGGCTGTCAGCACCGGTAGTCGATTCTAGCCGACAACTATTGGGTCGTATCACCATAGATGATGTAGTGGATATTATTCGCGAAGACGCCGAACACTCTATGATGAGTATGGCCGGTTTGGATGATGAAGAAGATACCTTCGCCCCGGTATTGCAAAGTACGCAGCGGCGTTCAGTATGGTTGGCCGTAAATCTAGTAACGGCACTTCTTGCCGCAGCCGTAAGTGATCTTTTTGAAGCAACACTAAGCCAAATGGCAGTGTTAGCTATTCTCAATACAATTGTCCCAAGTATGGGCGGAGTAGCAGGCAATCAAACACTAACCTTGGTTATTCGTGGTATGGCGCTAGGCCACGTAAGTGCTGATAACTCAAGATGGTTGGTGAGCAAAGAATTAGCCATTGGATTTTTTAATGGTGCGATTTGGGCGGTGTTAATTGCATCGGTCATTGCCATTTGGAAACAAGATTGGATGTTAGGAGGAGTCATTGCCTTTGCCATGATGATCAATATGGTTGCCGCTGGTTTAGCCGGAGCAACCTTACCATTGGTAATGAAAAAGTTGAAAATAGATCCTGCCCTAGCAGGAAGTGTAATTTTAACCACCATTACTGACGTCGTAGGTATTTTTGCCTTTTTAGGTACAGCCACTTTGTTGCTTGTTTAGTTTTAGGAAATAAAACGATTAAATCGATTGCACAGCTCGTCGTATACATTGGCATAGCCTTGCTTGCTTTTGCGGGGAATTCAATTCTATGTCGTTTGGCGTTAGCAGACTCAAGTATAGATGCCACTTCTTTTACCTTAATCCGCTTAATATCTGGCGCAATTATGCTTATCTTAATTTTGCTGATAAAAGGAAACGTCAATCAAATTAACAACAAAGGCAGTTGGCCGGCTAGCTTAGCGCTTTTTATATATGCTGCAGGGTTTTCCTACGCATACATTGAGCTTGATACGGGGGTAGGGGCGTTAATTTTATTCGCTTGTGTACAAATAACCATGTTAGTCATCAGTTGGTATTATGGTGCGCGATTAACCTTAGTTGAATCCTTGGGTGTGTTAGTCGCATTTGCCGGTTTTATTTATCTTGTTTCGCCTGGAGTAAACTCTCCTTCGATTTTTGGCGTTACACTAATGGCATTGGCAGGCATAGCTTGGGGATGTTATTCAATTATTGGTAGTCGCTCTGCAACGCCATTAATAGACACAAGCTCTAACTTTATAAGAGCATCGGTTATTAGTTTAGTGCTAACTCCAGTGTTATTTATTGAATCAAATCAATTACAAACAATGGGCGTGGTTTACGCCTTAGCATCAGGCATGATCACATCAGGAGTTGGTTATGCCATCTGGTACAAAGTGCTCCCACACATTCGCTCCAGTGTGGCTGCGGTGTTACAACTCAGCGTACCCGCAATAGCAGCCCTAGGTGGATTGTTGTTATTAGAAGAGCTACTCACGATGAAAATGTTAATTTCAAGTGGCGCTATACTCGGTGGTATAGCGCTGGTGATTTACGGCAAACAACAGCAAACAAGCTAATTAGTCATTCAAACAAGGCTCAATTAATCTAATCTTTTATGTTTTCGCAATATAATCCTGCGCTTTATGCCTAACAAAGCGCAGCTTAGTAAGTTAACAGCCGCAATTGACTATAGATGATTTACCCAATAAGTTAATCATCTATATTTTGTGAGCTTAGCCAATCGTTTAACTTCGCAGTGTCCTGCTTTTCTGCCATTTCGAGCTCTTCTACCCAATCATGCACGTTTTCCCACCAGGTTGGATGATCACCTTGCTGAATACGATTTGCAATTTTTTGCACTCGAGCAAGGCCAACAGAACCGGCTGCACCTTTAATTTTGTGAGCTTGAGAACACACTTCTTCTTTGTCATTTGCACTCAAGTTTATATTGAGTATTTCCATGTAGTCAGGCATGTTTTCTTGGAACACTCCAACACTTGTGCGCACCATTTCATGACCGATAGTATCCACCAGCATTTGTAACAAATCTAAATCTAGAATAGATTCTAATTCACTGGGTTTTGCTTCTTCTACGGAGAACTGCGGGATATCTTTTTGATCAACAAACAAGTTGTTAAAAACTTCAATTACCCGACTCTTTTTAATCGGTTTGGCAATAACATCATCCATGCCGTTATTTAAATATTCTTGACGGGTTTTAATCACATTTGCGGTCAATGCCACTATTGGAGTTTGTTCCACTAAACCTTCTTCATGTAATATTGATGCAACATTAAATCCCGTCATATCAGGTAGTTGAATATCTAACAATATTAAATCGTATTGCTTTTCACGGGCCATTTTTAATGCGTCTTGGCCGTTCATAGCAACTTCCACAGTTTGCCCTAGCTTCTCTAATAAAGCTTTAGCCACCATAACATTGAGTTCGATATCTTCTACCAACAGAATCTGCAAGCCATGAACCAAAAGCTCTTGTAACTGCAAAGGTTTATTATTAATAGTAAGGGGCAACTCGACTGTAAAGCAGGTACCCTCCCCTACTACACTATTCACTTTAATTTGGCCTTTCATCAGACTGACCATTTCTTTACAGATGGCCAAACCAATACCGGTTCCCGTTGCCGATTGATGATCAGGATGATTAACCTGATAATACATAGCGAAAATCTTATCTAATTCTGTTTTTGGAATACCAACACCAGTATCTTTAATCGTAAATTTGACCGAACTGATACCCGGTTTTTCTTCTGTCGCTTCAACCGTTAAGTTGACCTTACCTTTTTGCGTAAACTTAACCGCGTTAAATAGTAAATTCCACAAAACCTGACGTAAGCGCGTACCGTCTGCTTCCACTTGGAAAGGCAGAGGCTCAATAATTTGCGTTTCAAAACGCAAACCTTTATCAGCCGCTAGTAATTGAATGATGCTACCTAATTCGTTGGTAAACTCTTTCAATGAAACCGTTTTAAGGGATAGCTCTAACCTATCGCGATCAAGTTTGTCTAGATCAACTATATCATTGAAGATATTCCCTAAGGTGATACCGCTAGCATAAATAGTACTTACCCAAGCAAACTGCTCATCCGATAAGTTTGTGTCACGCAGCATTCGGCTAAGACCGACAATACCATTTAAGGGAGTACGCAATTCATGGCTAATAGTGGCAATGAAGGCCGTTTTATCTTTGTTCGCTTTAGTAACAACGTTTTCGGCTTGTTTACGTTCCGTAATATCGCGGCCGAAAGCAAGTAAACCCAGACGCTTACCTTCTTTATCGTAAAAAGGAACCTTACGCATTTCATAATAACGACGACGACCATCTGCAAATCTTAACCACACTTCTTCGGTAATACTGGCATTGGTTTCTAAAACTTCATGGTCACTAGCCACTACTTGACGAGCAAGATCTTCGTCATACACTTGATGGGGAGTTAGACCAATTAGCTCTTCTTCGGTCTTTCCGGTCATTTGTTCTGCGACCCGGTTACAGCCAGCAAATCGACCTTCTTCATTACGATAATAAATTAAATCGGGAGAGGCATCGATTATAGAACGAAGTAATGTAGACAGACGTTTAGCCTGGTCTTCTTGCTCAGATTTTTTATTAATTTCTCTTTCTAAATCGTGAAATACAATCTCTCGTTCCAATTGCGCATTTTTACGTTGTTCAATTTCGTAATTAAGTTTTTGTACCGATAACTGCAATTCATGATTTCGCAGCACATCTTCTTCGCGCATTAATTCAAGTTGTTGCACGGCTTCTGACAAACTATCTCTTGATTGCTCCAATTGTTTTACCAACTCAGTAAAAACAATTAGAACCCAAGGCGCACTTAACATGGTCAAGATGATCGCACTAATGAAATCCTTTATTTCCACTTCACCACTCATAATTATGCGTATTACATATGAACCGCAAATGGTGAAAGCCAATGTTAGTAAAACAAAAAATATGCTTATTTTGAGTGTACCGAAACGGATAACGAATCGCGCTACGCCGATGGCCCAAGATTCAATTGGAGCTTTTGAATGCATTTCTAAAATCTCTGTGTGAGTAGAAGACCAATGCTATCAAGAAACACTACCGTAGGTGAATGTTTCAATTAAATTAATGTTAAATAAACTGAATTTGTAACCCGCGCAGATGTCAAAAGACTTATTAACTGGGTTTTAAGCAAACTAATCTGTACCCAAGCAAACGAGTAAGTTTGACATTCCTAGGCCCTTGAATTGGTTTACACAGCCATGATTGAGTGAATTCTAAATTATCCAGAAACATCAATGTGTTTAATATTTATACTGCAACTGAATTACCAATCGAAACAATATGATATAAATTATTCTTAGCTAGTTCTTTACAGTTATGCAGTTTAATTAAATAATTATGCGGTTAGAAAGGACCAATAAAGTGGGTTGTTACAAAAACCACCAAATAATAAACGTATTGTTAACAAATGCTCATCTATTTTCAGCCTTTTTGAAGTGATTTACTTGATCAAAATGAATTTTGTAAGCATTTGATTTGGATTGATTTTATTATCATGAATTGTTAAACAATGGAAAAATTGAATGATTCGCTCGTTGCGCGGATTGATTTCTCCCTTTAATGTCGGTATTTTGTCAGGCCGCTTGGCTAAAAATTCATAAAAATTCGATAACCGGCTGGTACCCTCAAACAAACGACAAGAAAACAACATAAACCAGCAACGAGCAAAACTGACCACAGAAGTCAGGCTCAGTGCAGCTAAATACCAACATTCTAGTTGGCATGTACAACCTTTCTCAGCCAAAGGTTGAAGGAGTTACGTTAATGAGTTTGTATAACCCAAATGATTCAAAAGACAACTGTGGTTTTGGATTAATCGCCCACACTGAAGGTGAAGCTAGTCATAGACTGGTTACTACCGCAATTGAAGGCCTCGATCGCATGCAGCATCGTGGTGGTATTGCTGCGGATGGTAAAACCGGAGATGGTTGTGGATTGTTGTTGCAAAAACCAGATGAATTTTTCAATCTGATTGCAGCAGAAAATGGTTGGAAATTAGGCAAAAAGTATGGCGTAGGAATGATCTTCCTAAACCAAGATACAGAAAAAGCACAGATTGCTCGCCAAACAATAGAAGAAGAATTGTCCAAAGAAACCTTAGCAGTGGTAGGTTGGCGAGAAGTGCCAGTTGACCATTCGGTTTTAGGTGACCTTGCAGCCCAAGGTGTACCAAAAATGGAGCAAGTATTCGTCAATGCTCCTCCAGGATGGCGTAAAAGAGATTTAGAACGCCGCTTATTCATGGTTCGAAGACGGGTTGAAAAAAGATTAGTCGAAGACAGCGATTTTTACATTGCCTGTTTATCTGCACTAGTAACTATATATAAAGGCTTGGTAATGCCGAAAGATTTGCCAAACTTTTATTTGGATCTTGCCGATGAACGCTTAAAGTCCGCCATTTGTGTATTCCATCAACGTTTTTCTACGAATACATTACCTAAATGGCCGTTAGCGCAACCTTTCAGATTTTTAGCACATAACGGTGAAATCAATACCATTCGTGGTAATAGAGACTGGGCACAAGCTCGTTCGAAAAAGTTTGTAACACCGTTATTGCCTGATCTCCAAGATGCAGCTCCTTTTGTAAACACTGAAGGGTCAGACTCATCTTCGTTAGACAATATGCTGGAATTGTTTTTAGCCGGTGGTATGGATTTGTTTAGAGCCATGCGTTTGCTTGTTCCACCAGCATATCAAAATAACAGCACCATGGACGACGATCTTCGTGCGTTCTATGAGTTTAACTCAATGCACATGGAACCATGGGACGGCCCTGCTGGTATCGTTATGACCAATGGTCGCCATGTGGCCTGTAACCTCGATAGAAATGGTTTACGTCCTGCCCGTTATGTATTAACCAAAGACGGCTTTATTACCCTTGCCTCAGAAATTGGTATTTGGGATTACAAGCCTGAAGATGTGGTTGAAAAAGGTCGTGTTGGACCGGGCGAAATGCTTGCTGTTGACACATACACAGGTAAGATTTGGCGCTCCAACGAAATTGATGAAGAATTAAAAACTCGTCATCCTTATAAAGAGTGGATTGATCAACACATCAAACACCTCAAGCCGATTGAAGAGTGTGACGCCAGCCAAATTGGTAAACGTGCCTTTGATGACGACATGATGAGCACCTATCACAAGCTGTTCAATTACAGCTACGAAGAAAATCAGCAAATCATTAAAGTGCTTGCCAATGATGGACAAGAAGCGGTTGGCTCTATGGGTGACGATACGCCTATGGCTGTTATGTCATCGAAACAGCGCACTGTATATGACTACTTCCGTCAGCAATTTGCTCAAGTAACTAATCCACCAATTGATTCATTACGGGAAAATCACGTAATGTCGTTGGCGACCTGTGTCGGTCGTGAACAGAACGTCTTTAGTGAAACATCGGGATATGCGAATCGAGTATTATTTAACTCACCGGTATTAATGTATACCGATCTGAAACAGCTGCGCGAATACGATTCTGAATATTATTATTCCGAGATTATCGATTTGAATTACCTTCCTGAAGAAGGACTCAAAAAGGCAATTGAGCGCATTTGTAATGAAGTCGAATACCTAGTTAAACAGAAACGTGCTGCGTTTGTAATATTATCAGACCGTAATATTAAGCAAAACAGATTGCCTATCCCTGCAGCTATGGCTGTTGGAGCAGTGCAGCGCCGTTTGATTGAAAAATCACTTCGTTGTGATGCCAACATAATAGTAGAAACCGCTTCAGCTCGTGACCCTCACCACTTCGCAGTGTTGATTGGTCTTGGCGCAACGGCTGTTTACCCATTCTTAGCCTATGAAACCATTGAACAAATGGTAGAAGAAGGTGAAATTGAACTGACCGCAATGCAAGCCACATTGAATTACCGTAAGGGTATCAATAAAGGTCTGTATAAAATCATGTCTAAAATGGGTATCAGTACTATCGCTAGTTACCGTAGCTCAAAATTATTTGAAGCTATCGGTATTAACAAAGAAGTCACTGAGCTATGTTTCAAAGGAATCCCAAGCCGAATACAGGGCACTGGATTTGAAGACTTTGAACAAGATCAAATTAATTTGAATCGAATTGCTTGGTTGAAGCGCAAGCCAATGTCTCACGGTGGACTATTAAAATACGTACACGGTGGCGAATACCATGCCTATAACCCCGATGTAGTTACCACTTTGCAGGTAGCGGTTAAGTCAGGCCGTTATGAAGATTACCAAGCTTATTCTGCGTTAGTAAATGGACGTTCACCGTCACATTTTCGTGACTTACTTGAACTGAATCCAGATACGGATCCTATTGACATCAGTGAAGTAGAGTCGGAGGATAAGTTATTCCCGCGTTTCGATACGGCAGCGATGTCGATTGGTGCACTTAGCCCTGAAGCACATGAAGCACTGGCTATCGCCATGAACCGTCTAGGCGGACAGTCCAACTCTGGTGAGGGTGGCGAAGATCCGGCGCGTTTTAACACCGAGAAAAATTCGAAAATCAAACAAGTGGCTTCAGGTCGCTTTGGTGTAACACCACATTATTTGGTCAACGCTAATGTTATCCAAATCAAAGTTGCACAAGGTGCTAAGCCCGGTGAAGGTGGTCAGCTTCCTGGTGATAAAGTAAATAATTACATTGCAGAGCTGAGATTCTCAGTACCAGGTGTAACACTAATATCACCACCTCCGCACCACGATATCTATTCAATTGAAGATTTAGCGCAGCTTATATTTGACTTAAAACAAGTTAATCCTAAAGCGCTTATCTCTGTGAAATTAGTTTCCGAGCCAGGGGTTGGAACTATTGCAACGGGTGTTGCTAAAGCTTATGCCGATTTAATTACAGTATCAGGTTACGACGGCGGTACAGGTGCGAGTCCGTTAACCTCAGTAAAATATGCAGGTAGCCCATTTGAACTTGGTCTTGCAGAAACTCAGCAAGCATTAGTAGAAAATGGTTTGCGTCATAAAGTTCGAGTGCAAACTGATGGCGGTCTTAAAACCGGATTAGATGTAGTTAAAGCGGGTATTTTAGGTGCCGAAAGTTTCGGTTTCGGAACGGGTCCTATGGTTGCTTTAGGCTGTAAATATTTACGTATTTGTCATCTGAATAATTGTGCAACAGGTGTTGCAACTCAAGATGAAAAACTGCGGGATAACTACTTTATTGGTTTGCCTGAAATGGTGATGAACTACTTCAAGTTTATTGCGCAAGAAGTACGTGAAATCATGGCCTCTATGGGAGTGACTAAGTTCGAAGATTTAGTTGGCCGCACAGAGCTATTAAAAGTGATTGATGGTATTACTGCACGGCAAAGAAAACTCGATTTGAGTCCATTATTAGTGAAGCCCAAAGAAGGCTCACATACTAAGCTGTTTTGTTCAGAGGACGCTAATGCCCCCTTGGATGAAGGTTTATTAAACAAACAAATTTTAGCCGCATCACAAACTGCGATTAGCAAGATGTCTGGCGCAAACTTGTCGTTTTCAATTCGCAACACAGATCGTTCAGTGGGCGCACTTGTCTCTGGTGAGATTGCTAAACAGCATGGAAACCAAGGGATGCATGATGACCCAATCAAAGTGCACCTCACGGGTACCGCTGGCCAAAGTTTCGGAGTGTGGAACGCAGGCGGCTTAGAAATGACTCTTTGCGGTGACGCTAACGATTATGTGGGTAAAGGCATGACGGGTGGTAAATTGGTTATTTTCCCACCTCGCAACATTACTTTTGACCCTCATGTCAGCACTATCATGGGCAACACCTGTCTATACGGCGCTACAGGCGGCAAGTTGTTTGCAGCAGGTAAAGCCGGTGAGCGTTTTGGTGTGCGTAATTCGGGTGCCATTGCAGTAATAGAAGGCGCGGGTGACAACGGTTGTGAATATATGACCGGCGGCATAGTAGCGGTTCTAGGAAGTGTAGGCGTGAACTTTGGCGCAGGTATGACCGGTGGTTTCGCGTATTTATACGATGAATTCAACGACATCGAACACCGCGTTAATGGTGAACTTGTAGATATAATGTCAATTGAAGAAAAGGGCATATTATCTGAGCATTTACGTGGTTTGATTAACCAACACTACGAAGAAACGGGTAGCGAGCATGCGCTTATGTTATTAACTAATTTTGCCGAGCAATTGCAGAAATTTAGATTAGTAAAACCTAAGACTAGCGACGTGAAAAATCTGCTAGGCCACATAAGTCGGTCAACAGCAGAATTACGTATTCAGGCTCAGTAGAGGTAGGGTTAAAAAATGGCTAAAAATGTATACCAATTTGTAGATGTAGAAAGAATTGATCCTCCGAAGAAGCCCATTATTATGCGCAAAGAGGACTTCGGTGAAATCTATCAACCACTTTCTCAATCTCAAACTGAAGGACAAGCAGATAGATGCTTGGACTGCGGTAACCCTTATTGTGAATGGAAATGTCCAGTTCATAACTATATCCCTCAATGGCTAAAACTAGCCAACGAAGGAAAAATTTTAGAAGCAGCAGAGCTTTCTCATCAGACTAACAGTTTACCGGAAGTCTGTGGTCGAGTTTGTCCACAAGACAGACTTTGTGAAGGAGCATGTACGTTAAACGACGATTTTGGCGCGGTAACTATCGGAAGTATTGAAAAATATATCACCGACACTGCGTTTAAAATGGGTTGGCGACCAGATATGTCAGGTGTGATTAAAACTGACA
Source organism: Aliiglaciecola sp. 2_MG-2023 (assembly GCF_030548145.1). NCBI lineage: Bacteria > Pseudomonadati > Pseudomonadota > Gammaproteobacteria > Alteromonadales > Alteromonadaceae > Aliiglaciecola > Aliiglaciecola sp. 2_MG-2023. Next base: position 64,124 of record NZ_JAUORY010000020.1, on the reverse strand, counting down.
AAAAAGTTGCCATAGTCGGTGCCGGCCCCGCCGGACTTGCCTGTGCAGACGTACTTGTTCGTAACGGTGTAACACCGGTTGTTTATGACAAATATGAAGAAATCGGTGGACTATTAACCTTCGGAATTCCTTCATTCAAGCTGGAAAAAGACGTGATTAAATTACGTCGTGAAATATTTACCAATATGGGTGTTGAATTCATTTTAAACACTGAAATTGGCAAAGATATTGAATTTCAACAGTTAATGGACGACTACGACGCGGTATTCCTAGGAATGGGAACTTATAACTCCATGAAAGGTGGATTTGAGAACGAAGGTGTTGCGGGTGTGTACGAAGCTCTTCCGTTCCTAATTGCCAATATTAATCGAGTGATGGGGATTGAAAAACAAGCATCAGACTTCATCGACATGAAAGGTAAGAAGGTTGTAGTGTTAGGGGGTGGAGACACCACCATGGACTGCGTACGCACATCTATTCGTCAAGGCGCTAGCTCTGTTACTTGTGCATATCGCCGTGATGAAGAAAGCATGCCAGGCTCTCGCCGTGAAGTGGTTAACGCCAAAGAAGAAGGCGTGCAGTTCCAGTTCAATCTACAACCTTTGGATATCGCAGTAGACGAATCAGGCAAAGCCTGTGGTGTGAAGCTGGTGAAAACAGAAATGGGTGAACCCGACGCACAAGGGCGTAGACGTCCTGTTGTGGTTGAAGGTTCTGAACACGTATTAGAAGCCGATGCGGTTATTATTGCCTTTGGTTTCCAACCTAGTCCTGCCAATTGGTTTGCCGATTACGGCATAATATTGGATGAAAAAGGCCGTGTTCGTGCGCCCGCTAAAGGTCGCTACCCGTTCCAAACATCAAATCCAAAGATATTCTCTGGTGGTGATATGGTACGTGGTTCTGATTTGGTGGTTACCGCCATTGATGAAGGCCGTAAAGCAGCCGATGGCATCATGGATTATCTAGGTGTGTAATTTGTTTTAATTAACATCTAAATGAAGCAAAACAAAAAAGGGCCAAAAGGCCCTTTTTTATTGATTTTAGAAATAGCGTTTATTTTATCCAATACATCATTTGCGAAGTGGACAGCATAAACTCTAGTTTCTGATCTGTGCCTAAGCGCACCTTTAAACCATGTGAACTAGGTTGTCCGATTAACCCAGGACTACTCCACCGAATTTTTCCTTGTGACGATAGCTTTTTAATCTGATACAGATATTCCTCTGGAAAAATATTATTATTTATTCGTTTAGATGTTGTGACAAATATATCCTGGTTTGTCTCTGAGGTTGGGTCTATCGCAAGATCATAAACTTCACTATCGACTTTATTACGGGCAACTTCTGTAAACCTATTATCGTTTAACTCATACACCACTAAAGTTTGAGAATAGGATGAATATTGTTCTGCTTGCAAACATGCCAGTTCCAATTCTGCATCACTATCAAAATTGAACAATTCTATTCTCATACAAGATTCGTCAATGAAAGACTGCTCTGAAAAGAAGCTACCATTGGTTGTTAGAAACGACATCTTGTCACCAAATGAAACTAGGACTACCCCTGTATCATTAATGCTAGTAGCAACGAAGTCCCGAATAGAATGATCAAATGTATAATTCGCTATTATCGATTGATTTTGCACATCTACCGCTTTCAAAGCTTGCCCATCGACATACACAGCATCGTCAAACCCATCGTCATTTAGATCTTTAGCGCGAATGATACCAATATCAGAATTGTAATCACCGGCTATCTGCCAGATAGTGCTGTAATCAGAAAGTTGAATAACAGAGAGTGCGCCATCGTATAACTCGGTGCTTGGTAAAAATATATCACCAAAACCATCGTTATTAAAGTCAGTAGTAACCGCATAACGATTATTACTCCAATTGGAAGAAATCTCGTCACTCAACAAAAACTCGCCGCTTTCATGCAAAGACAAAACACGTCCTCCACCATAACCATTCAACGTTGATGGTACGAAAAACACCGCTTTTTCATCATTATCTTCAATATTCGACCAGCCAGCACTGCTAAAGTAATCCAACTGCACTGCACCGGAAGTGTCTTTAACGGTAAGGCTGTCTCCATCAATATCCGCTACTACAAAGATGTTCTGTCCTGAGTGGGTAATACCTGTTCCCCAGTGCAGTTCTAGCTGTCCATCGTTGTCAGAATCACCACTGACAAGAGAGCTAGAGCCATGATCTTGGGAATCAACTTCCCACAATTTAGAGAGGTCATTATCGATCAAATTGTAAACCGTAATATTGCCCCATTGGCAATCACCAACAACAAGCTCATCTATCCCATCATTGTTTAAATCTTCACTTAATAAAGTGCAGGTATTAAAGTTGTCAAAGCTATACAACTGAGATTTATCTACCGCCGAATACAGACTTATATTCCCCCAGTTATCCGCGCCAGCAATTTCAGCAATACCATCGCCGTCAAAATCACCGGTTGTAAGATGACTATCTCCGAATTCAGTGCCGTTTAGCCACTGATTTTGCCAAGTAATTGCATCATAAACACGGCCGTTATTTGTCACTAACTCCAAGTTACTGTCAGCGTCGACGTTGGCAAATTCAATTTGTTTTGCAGAGTCCAAATTAGTAGTGAAAAGTGTGACATCAGGATTATTTAACGACACCACATGCAATTGAACTGTATCTGAATAAGTACTTTGTGCACTAAGAAATGCGATTTCTAGCGTTCCGTCACCATCGATATCAATTACCGAGGCAAAATGCAGGTAGTCAGTTGTTTCAAACAAAATGCTAGCCTGCTGATCGAGCTCGTTAATGACACTCACCCCTCGTTCAGTAATAACAACAATTTCTTGTTGGGCATCATCATCCAAATTTGCTTTAAGCACCTGGACAATTCGTCCATCAGTAGGCAACTTATAGGGGTATACCCATTTTTGTTGATATTTTTGTTCATTAAATTCAAGCAAGAAAAGGCTATAAAGATTATCAGTTGATAGAATTTCATTTTTGGTGTCGCCATCAAAGTCGGCTATTTGTATGGATTTACTATTAGTGGGGACGGTTATGCCTGAACGAGCTAACGGCATATCTACCTCGGCCGACACTTCAATTGGCACAACTATCCCTTCGGGCGTTGTCTCGTCATCATTCGGCAGTGAGAAAGTAAAATCATAAAATTGTTGTGAGAATGAGAAATCGCTAGGGACATGCCAAGTGACCTGTCCAGCGGTATCAATAACCGCACCTTCAGGACCAACAAGTAGGTTAGCCGCAGCTTCATCAACACCTAGATCAGGGTCATATGCGGTAACGTTAAATTTCACCACATCACCTGCTCGAATATTTTCCGGCACGTCACTTACGCGCAATTCAGCTGGAGCATCTTGAATGTAAATTTCTATTCCCACGCCTTCGATGCTATTGACTCCGTCCGAGACAACCATCGCAGCTTTAACGATATCACCATAAACAGCTAGATATGGAGGGAAGGTGTCAGCGGTTTGCTCACTGACGAGAATGTTATTGATGTACCAACGGTAACTAAGCGTTAAATCCTCGCTGCTATTGTCTGGATCATTGTAAAATCCCGGAGAAAGGTTAATTGCAGTAGTCGTGGTTATTTCGTCGTAATTATTCAGATAAGGTCTATCTACAGTGGGAGGAATTGACATCATCTCCACTGAGACTAATGTTTTAGCAGTGACTGACCCGTACAACAATTCGCTGACATTACTAAAATAAGTACCAATATCGTAAGTACCGTCAGAATCAGTATCTTCCAAATAACGAATAAAATTGCTGCTCAGGTCTGAACCAAAGTCGAAGGCAACCAACTTGTCGGCTTCTAGCAATACGCTACCAGAACTAAGAAAAGGTGGGGTGCCGACAGCGTCTTCCAAACTAAATGCTATTTTACCTTCTTCACCTATGAATAACTCCCCGGTTAAATCAAATGAATCTTGGTAGTCGACAGTGACAACTTCTAATTGAGCATCCAGTAATAATTGCTGGTCATCGATAATAAACAGGACATGTTGATGATTTTCTAGGCTGTAATTTTGGTCATTATCATATTGCGAAGAGTAAAAATCTGAATACCCGGTTAACTTGATAGATTGCTCATCAAAAGTCCAACCTAAATTATCGAAGTAATAGGTTATATCGACCTCTGTTTCGGTCAATGTTTGAATACTTAAAGCAATACTACCGGTAATTGGAAAACCATTATCAACGTCATTACAATTAGTATAGGTAATGGCCAAGTTCCCTTGATAAGCACTATTCAATTTTCCTTTATACTTAGCTGTACCTTGGTAATCACAGGCAAATGTAATATCAATATTGCCGTTGCCATCCATTTGATCCGTGAAATTATCATCAGCAATGAACGGAGTTTCAGTGGCATCATCATCAAATAAGTACTTAAAAGCCCGTTGGGCAACGTCAAGGTTGATACTTGCAACGTTTTTTTGGCCGATATATCGATAGCCCATTAACTCGGTAGCAGCACTTTTTAATTCAGTTGCTGAATAATCTGTCGCATTAGCAATAACTTGGGTAGGTGTGGGCGTATTATTAGTGGGTCCACCTCCTCCTCCAGAGTTGGAAGAATTGCCCCCATCTCCATCTCCACCTCCGCCACCACCACAGGCGGACAGAGCTAAAAAGCTAATCAACAAAAAAGACGAGCGACACGATAGCAGCATAATTTTTCCTTAAAAACACTTCACACAGCATTAAACGGTGAAGATGCAGCACGCATTCCCTTACATTTACGCTGATTAAAATCCATCAAAATAGTAAATCAATAATAATATTAACACTAGTGATTATTAGTTAAGCCTATTCTTCCTTAGCAATTTGTCTCAGTGCTTGTTCAAACACATCCACTGGTTGGCCGCCACTAATAAGGTGTTTATTATTAACGATGACGGCGGGCACCGAATGTATACCGGCTTGCTGGTAGTGGGCTTGAGCCGTTCTAACATCTTGTTCGAACTTATCGCTATTTAAAATTGCCGATGCTTTTTCACGATCTAAACCAACTTGTTCAGCCACCTCTAACAATTGTTGATGGTCACTTGGATTACCTGATTGTTTGAAGTATAGATCGAACAGCGCTAGTTTTAATTCTGTTTGTTTTCCGTACTCTTGCGCCCAATGGAGTAAACGATGAGCGTCAAAGGTATTGAAGATACGTCCCCCTCCCCGATTGCCGAACTCATAACCCACATCGAGACCTCGTTGTTTAATGGCTTCTCGATTTTGCTCTGCCTGCTCCATACTGATGCCATATTTTTGGGTGATATGCTCACCAATTTCCTGACCTTCTGGCGGCATTTGCGGATTAAGTTCAAATGGCTGCCAATCAATATTAACGGTTATCTCTGTTGCTAGATTTTCAATCGCTTGGGAAAGTGCTTTATAACCTATAATGCACCAAGGGCATGATACGTCTGAGACTATGTCTATCTGCATATTTTTCAAATTTTTGATCCTTAATAAAATAAATTGCTGGGTGAGATTTAGGAATGACTATGATGGTGACCACGAAGTTTGGCTGCACATTTGCGGCAGGTGAAGGCCGTCGTGTCAATGCTTAACAACAAAATCACCGCAAAGCCTAATCCCCAAATAATCGCTAATGGGCTTAGCGGTACTGTAAAATTAAAGCTTTGGAAAGCTTCTAGCCTGAGTGGTTCGTCTGCATCTTGCACTAGATGCCATGCCTGTTTAAGGGGATGTTGAGACATTGCGGTATACTCGGCCTCTAATAGTTCAACGCGCCGGTAAATAGAGCTGATACTAATAGCATCCTGCTTAAATACAGGATCGTTACTTTCATTATAATAGGCGATGAGTTTTTTTATATTGCCACTAAAATACCTATCAGCAGTGAATTGAAAGCCCGCAAGGTTATGTTTAGCTTCGAGTAAATGGGCTTCAACGCGCTGTTGATATTGCTGCATAAAACCGGGAGTTTGAACACCGAGCAGCACACCACTAGCGAACAGAAAGAGCCGTAGGTAATCTGCAAATTGTCGTACTAACCATCTGATCATACTGACTTACTCAATTGTATACGTTAAAAAAAGTCAATCGTCTTGCTCCCATCCCCGCCAACTTCTATAGTGTGACAAGATGTTTATATATGACAGGTAAAAAGCAGTGAAGTTTAGTTTAACCTTAAAAAGGCTCCCAATGGTTGCAGTTTTCTCTGCTCTGGCGTTATTCTCAATAGAGAATCAAGCTCAGGACAATGCAACGGCAGAAATGACATCACAATCTTGTCCGCAAGAATTTTACTCATTGCCCTTATTTCCAAACCCAAAAATGTGTCAAGTGTTCGCACCTGAACTCCCCGCTAGTCTGACCTATCATGCCGCAACGGATCAACAAAGTGCACAAAACTTTTATATTCAAAAATTGGGAAAAGCTGAACAAGTTAAAACACTCAAAGGCCGCATTCTAATGCAGTATGATAGCGCCAAAAAAATCATAATCCTTTCCAAAGATGGAGCCGGTACACAAGTCGATGTGCTAGTGAAATCCTAGTACCCAGCACTTGTCCACAACCACAATTCGTCCACTTGAACGTCAACATATTGGTTTTCTAGATAATTTATACACCCGCACGCTACCTTATGGCACTGTCTTTGCTATTTCCAATTGAAATCTACAGGTTTGATGATTATTCGACGAAAGCGTCAAATTTTTGTCTCTTTTTTGAGGAAAGGTCTTATGGAACTAGCCATTATTTTAATGATGATGTTGATCATTGTAGCAATAGCTGCGCTTAAATTGAGTGACGGTGGTTTATCATTTCCGTTTAAACGAAAAACATCTTTACTCACGCAAACTGAACTCAGTTTTTTAGATTTAATTGAAAGTGCCATGGGTCAGCGATATCGGGTGCTGTGTAGAACAAGGTTGTCTGAAATTGTTTCGTTGCGTCAAAATACTGACAAACGAGCAGCCAAAAACGCACTGCTCAAAGCATCCAGTCGTCAATTAGATTTTGTACTTTGTAACAAATCCGACATGAGTCCCGTCATGGCAATTGACTTAGTGCGTGACGGTGGCAAAGATGGCTACAAAACCCAGCGTGATTGGTATGTCACTAGTGCTTTGGATGCCGCCCGAATTCCTCACTTACGCATTAAAGTAAAAGCAGGTTACAGCAAGGCAGAAATAAAAGAATGTATCGATGCAAAACTTGCCCCACTGCAACGCAAAACACCAAAGCCTGTAATGCCTGGAACTAACAATCCAGATAATCCCCGTGCAGATAAACCGAAAAGACCAATGCGTTCCACTCGTCCAGTGGCGGCCTAGTGAATATCAACGCGCTGAACAGTTAATTTAAACGCCCTTTGTTTGAAAAATCGACAAAGGGCTTTTTTCTAAGCAAAAAATCATCATCTTTTCACATAATGTTGCCGCAAACCTCGCAATTTGAGCCCGTAAATATTAAAATCCGCGCAAATTCATCCAACTAAAAATATCATGAAAATAGCAATCTTAGGCGCTATGGATCAAGAAGTAGCGTTACTAAAAGAGACGCTTGAAAACGTAGAAGTATCTGAATACGCTCACCTTAATTTTTATGCAGGTAAGTTACACGGCGTCGATGTAGTAGTCGTAAAATGCGGAATTGGTAAAGTCGCTGCATCCGTAGCCACGACAATATTAATTGATAGGTTCGCTCCTGATTTTGTGGTAAATACCGGTTCTGCAGGCGGTTTTGACACAGATCTTAGTATTGGTGATCTGGTAATAGGTACTAGTGTTCAGCATCACGATGTAGATCTCACTCACTTTGGTTATGAACGTGGGCAAGTATACGGTATGCCAGCCATCTTCCCCTGTGACCAACGTTTAATCGAAGCAGCAGAACATGCGGCTAAAGACGTGGTGCATGTTAAAAGTAAGCGCGGGTTAATTTGTACCGGTGACTCCTTCATTGGTTGTGATGACGCAGCGACGCGACTTCGAGGTTTATTTCCTGACATGCGTGCAGTTGAAATGGAAGGAGCTGCGATAGGCCAGACGTGCTATATGCTAGATACGCCTTTTGTAGTGATACGATCGCTATCAGACATCGCAGGACAGACGTCCTCCGTTTCGTTTAAATCATATATTGACCAAGCCGCTAAGAATTCTGCAGAACTGGTAATGAGTATGATTGCAGAAATGGCTCAACAGCAGATATAACCCATTATGATGGCTATTTATGAAGCCCTACAGCAATCCGGTTTTTTACCTTTATTGGTAATAATAACCGCATTGATACTGGAGTGGCTCATACCCTGGCCCGAAAAAGCTCATCCTTTGACACTATTGCGGCTAATGGCACTAAACCTGGCCGCAAGAGTGAACCCCAATGCCCCAAGAAGTGCTGCCCAGCAACGTATTTCTGGGAGTCTGGCGATCATAGTGCTGTTAGCTCCGATATTAGTGATCATTTCTATCCCGTTATTTCTTGCCGAATACCCATTATTTTTCGATACCCTAATGTTAATTGTGGCGATTCAATTTCAACCTGTACGACGCCATTTTAAAGGCGTGCAAAAAGCGTTGAAATCGGAAAAGAAAAATCTCGCAAGGCACCATTTAAATGGGCTTGTGCTTCGAGAAACCAACACACTAACACCAATGGGTATTGCTAAAGCGGCAATTGAATCCCTAAATCAACGATTCATCTACCAACAATTCGCTATTATCTTTTGGTATTTATTGGCAGGAGGATTAGCAGCGTTGGTCATTCGCATGTTGTATGAGTTAAACCAAATTTGGAACATGAAACTTGTTAAAAACCGCCAGTTTGGTTTGCCCATCGCTTTGTTAACCCAATTATTGTTGTTTGTACCACAAGTTATTTTTGCTTTGATTTTTTCGATTGGCACTGGCTTTGTAGGCGCTTACAAAGGGTTTAAGGGTGTGTCGCAAAAACAATTTTTTAATAGTTATATTAAAGCCATCATTGGTGGTGGTTTGGGGGTTCAACTAGGGGGCCCTGCAATTTATCAAAATATCAAAATACGTTCACAACGCGTAGGCGCCAGCCGAGAAGTTCGCTATGCCGATTTGCAACGAAGTTGGCAATCCATGTATCAGACGTTATTTATATTTTTAACATTAATAGCGTTAGTCTTGGCAGTCACTTATAAATTATTTTAAGTGATCTTTTCTATACTTCCTTTTCTATAATGTTAACTAGCACAAATTAATAAGTTGTAGTTTAATTGAACAGTTAACAAAAAAGCATACACTGTAGTTATCGTATTCTAGAAACGATATATCTTTCACCTTTGTAAAATCGGAAGTTTATATGAATCAAGAAAATCATGTCATGGTCACCGGCGATTATAAAGTCGCCGACATCAATCTAGCTGATTGGGGACGTAAAGAACTCACTATTGCAGAAAGTGAAATGCCTGCACTGATGAAGATTCGTGAAAAGTATCGTGCTTCACAACCGTTGAAAGGAGCCAATATTCTAGGTTGTATTCACATGACGATTCAAACCGGTGTATTAATCGAAACCTTAGTAGATTTAGGCGCGAATGTCCGTTGGTCTTCATGCAATATATTTTCTACTCAAGATCAAGCTGCCGCAGCAATTGTAGCTGCTGGAGTGCCAGTTTATGCTTGGAAAGGTGAAACCGAAGAAGAATACGAATGGTGTCTTGAGCAAACCATATTAAAAGATGGTCAGCCATGGGATGCTAATATGGTTCTAGATGACGGCGGCGATCTCACACAAATGCTGCATGACAAATACCCTCAGGTGCTAAACAATGTGCACGGCATCACTGAAGAAACCACTACAGGTGTGCACCGTCTATTAGAAATGTTAGAAGCTGGCACGCTCAAAGTGCCTGCTATAAACGTAAATGATTCAGTAACCAAATCCAAAAATGATAATAAATACGGCTGTCGTCATAGTCTCAATGATGCCATAAAACGTGCAATCGACCATTTGATGGCCGGTAAAAAAGCACTGGTAATCGGCTATGGTGACGTTGGAAAAGGCTCTGCCCAGTCACTCCGTCAAGAGGGTATGATAGTGCGCGTTGCGGAAATTGACCCGATTTGTGCAATGCAAGCCTGCATGGACGGTTTTGAGTTAGTCTCACCCTATATTGATGGCAATAATAGTGGCAAGATCGAAGACATCAACACAGCCTTATTGAGTAATATAGATTTAGTGGTAACTACCACTGGCAACGTCAACGTATGTGATTCAAATATTCTTAAATCTTTAAAATCCGGCGCTGTGGTATGTAATATTGGTCATTTTGACAATGAAATCGATACCGCTTTTATGCGTAAAAATTGGCGCTGGGACGAAATTAAACCTCAGGTTCATAAAGTCTTTAGAAGTGATGATGAACAAGATCATTTGTTATTACTATCCGAAGGCAGATTAGTCAATTTAGGTAATGCGACAGGGCATCCCTCACGTATTATGGACGGCTCTTTTGCGAACCAAGTTTTAGCCCAAATCCTGTTGTTCGAGCAAGGTTATGCCAATCTTGATGATGTGAAAAAGGCCGAATTGCTGCGAGTAGAAGTGCTGCCAAAACATCTTGATGAAGAAGTTGCTCGTTATATGGTGGAAGGTTTCGGTGGCGTGATCACCAAATTAACCCAGCAACAAGCAGATTATATCAATGTACCTCTGCATGGTCCTTTCAAAACCGATGCCTATCGCTATTAAACCTTATTAAATACGATTTTTATCGGTTCCTAGATAACTGACTGTCATTTGCGACACCAAATAATGGTCGGTTATTAACCTACTTTAGTCTAATTGCATAGATACTCTGTTTGAAAATTCGCGCTAAGTGCTATTATTAACCTAGTATAATCTGAACTTTGAACCAGAAGAGAAACGATGACTGAATACTCAGGAAGAGATAGGTTTGCCAGTTACACATTGTCTTATAGTGACAAAATTCTTACGGGTGTAGTTACCGGACCAATAGGATTCCAATTGGCCACTCAGTACGATCGAGATTTGACTAAAATATTACAAACTATCCCAGATAAATACTTTGGATATGTCGGTGATTTCTCAGCTTGTCAAGCATATACCGACGATGCAACGAGCGTCGTTCATATAACTCATCAAAAGACTGAACAAGCAGGCTGCGTGGTTGACGCCTACTGCGTAGGCACAGCATTATCTACCGAGCAGCTTCGTCGCATTCGCAGCGCGGCGAAAAATCCAGCATCATTAGATGAAAGGGTTTATGAAAATTACCAACAATGCGTCAGTTTTGTTCACTCAGTTTTACAACAAATAGAGTCCTCCATTGAACCTAATGCATAATCAACAAATTCAATTTTGTCCTTTAGACCCTTCACATTTCGAGCGCGTTCTAAATTTGGCCAATCATGTTCATGGAGCTAATTATCTTAATCAAAACGCGATAGAAACTTTATACAAGCAGTCTTTCGCAAATAATATAAATGCGAGCTTTGTGTCACTAATTGGAGACGAATTAATCGGTTTTAGACTGACAATAGCGGCCAACAACTGGATTCCAGATAAATGGTGTACGCCAGAGCGATGGGGAGTGCCTGTAGAGCAAGTTTGTTATTTTAAGTGTAACACCGTTAACGACAACTACCGCGGAGCAGGTATCGGCTCTAAATTACTTTCATTGTCGATTAAAAAAGCACAACAACAAGGTGCATTGGCTGGTCTGGCACATATCTGGCTAGCAAGCCCTGGGAATAGCGCATTTCGGTATTTTTCCAAATGCGGAGGAAAGCTGGTAAAGCAGCATCCAGGGAAATGGCAATCTTCCAGTATTGAAGACGACTATGTTTGTCCCGTTTGCAAAGACCTCTGTGAATGCGTCGCCGCTGAAATGCTTTTGAAGTTCTAATATTTATCCCTTGAAGTTTCTAACGCATAAAGGCAATTAAATTTATCGGTCTTAGAATGCACGAGGTCCCTAATTAAAATGAAACTCAATCTTTATAAACGACATATACAATAGGCACTTAATAGAATATGTATGATCCTATCGTTGAGCCATATCCAAAATCTCATCAACAATATCCCGATTCATATTGGGCTAAAAGTATCGAAAAATTTCCAGAAACAACGTCATTAGTTAATGATATACAAGCTGATATCGCCATCATAGGCGCCGGATATACAGGCCTTTCCTCTGCTTACCATCTAGCTAAAAAGTATGGCAAGTCTGTGGTCGTAATTGAAGCCAACGATCCTGGTTGGGGTTGCAGCGGGCGTAATGCCGGTTTCGTGCTGCCAGGAACTGGCCGATTATCACTGCTTGATATGGAACAAAAATGGGGCAGAGAGACAGCTCAAAGTGTTTTCCAAGAATATATGGAGTCGATTGACACTGTTAACGACTTTATCGAGCAAGGTAATATTGATTGTGATAAAACTCCTGGCGGTTACCTTAAACTTGCCCATAAACGCGCAAAAGTAGAAGGGTTAAGAAAGCAAGCTGAAAAATTAAGTGAGCGCTACGGTGAATCAGTCAAGTTCGTTTGCAGTCAGGAAGTAAATAACGCGTTTTTAAAAAGTGCCAATATGTTCGGTGGTATCTATTTTGATAAGAGTTTTGCAGTCAATCCAATGAAATTGGTGCTCGGCTATTATCAAATGGCAACAGAAGCTGGAGTTAAGGTTTTTTCTAATTCACCGGTGATTAATTGGCAGCAAAAAACCAATCATCATTGCCTATATACTCAAAATGGCCGAGTAACCGCGGAAAAAGTTATTATTGCCACTAATGGTTATACGGGCTCAAAGATGCATCCGTTAATCGCAAACCGTCACTTCCCAGTGCTCTCTAGCATCATTGTGACACGGCCTCTTAAAATTTCCGAATTGGCGACCATCCAGCTCAAGGCAGGTTTAATGGCAATGGATACACGCCGTATGAAATACTATTATCGATTGCTACCGGATAATCGAATCTTATTCGGCGGTAGAGGCGCGATAAATGGCAAAAAAGCCAACAACCCAATCAATAAAAAGCGGCTCGCCCAAGGCCTTAAAAATACTTTCCCAGTGTTAGATAAAATAGATATCGATCATTTTTGGAGTGGTTGGGTCAGTGCGAGTTACGACAATTACCCAAGAATTAATCATAGTGAGGATAAGAGCATCCATTACTCGATGGGATACTGCGGTTCGGGATTGGCTTTTTCGACGCTGGCAGGCAAACGTCTTGCGCAAAACATCTGTGAGCCTGAAAGCTTACCAAACTTACCATTTTGGCAGTCGCAATTACCCAAGTTTCCATTTTCTCAATTTCGGCGTGTTGGGCTTAGCGCTTATTACGCGTTAGCTTCACTACGAGATTAACCCCCTAGTGATAAGGCGTTCGCCTTGTCACATCGCCGACCTCTTGCAAGGCTACCCTCGCCTTTCAAATATGCTGTTGTCTCTAAAAAAATAATGCGCAAACATTGCTGTATGCGCATTATTCGAAACCTAGCATAGTTGTTAAACTTGACTAGGATTAGCCTAGTTTTATCTTTGCAAATTTACGTTTACCAACTTGATAAACCGCTTCGCTACTATTGGCGATTAACAAACGTGTATCCTCGACCTTTTCACCGTCTATTTTTACCGCGCCTTGTTTTATCATGCGCATAGCTTCTGAAGTTGAGCCAACCAAGTTTGCTTCTTTTAATAGATTAGCAATAGGCATTCCTTCACCTTCTGGAACCACTTCAATTTCAGGAATATCATCGGGAATCGCATTTTTTTGGAAACGCTGGATGAAATCCTGATGAGCTCCTTCAGCAGCTTGCTCTGAATGAAAACGCGCAATAATTTCTTTTGCTAATTCAATTTTAATATCTCGAGGATTTGCGCCACTTTCCACTGTTTGTTTAAGTTGCGTTATTTCCTCGATCGGTCTGAAGCTAAGTAAATCAAAATAGCGCCACATCAGTTCATCAGAAATAGACATTATCTTACCGAACATTTCATTCGGTGCATCGGTTATACCAATGTAATTCCCCAAAGACTTAGACATTTTCTGAACACCATCGAGACCTTCTAAAAGCGGCATCATCAGCACAGTTTGTTGTGACTGACCTTCGGCTTTTTGTAGTTCCCGCCCCATCAACAAATTAAATCGTTGATCTGTACCACCTAGTTCCACATCCGCTTCCAACGCCACTGAGTCCCAACCTTGAACCAATGGATATAGAAATTCATGGATTGCGATAGCTTGGCCATTATTATAACGCTTTTTAAAATCGTCTCTTTCCAACATACGAGCTACGGTTTGTCTAGCGGCTAGTTTGATCAAACCTGCTGCGCCAAGATTATCCATCCACTCTGAATTAAAGCGAACCTTAGTCTTTTCAGGATCAAGAATTTTAAAGACTTGCTCTTTATAGGTTTCGGCGTTCGCAATAATATCTTCACGGCTCAACGGTTTTCTGGTTGCATTTTTTCCCGTAGGGTCTCCAATCATGCCTGTAAAGTCACCAATCAAAAATATGATTTCGTGTCCAAGAGACTGAAAAGTGCGCAGTTTGTTAAGTAATACTGTGTGCCCTAGGTGCAAATCCGGTGCTGTGGGATCAAAGCCAGCTTTGATTTTTAAAGGTTTACCCTCTTTTAACTTGGCAATGAGTTCTTCTTCGATCAAAATTTCGTCCGCGCCGCGCTTAATCTCACGAATTGCGTCCTGCCAATTTGTCATTTTGCTACCTCAATTTTCACACATTAGTTTTTTATCAGCCGCGCATTTTACCCATGCAGAGTCGATTGTGAAAGGAATTCTGTATATTTTTATATAATCATGTATCCTGTAACATGCTCACTTAACTGGTTATTATTTAACCTGAAACTAGAAAATTAACTTAAATCGTTATATTCTCAACTTAGCTAACTAATTCAGAGATTTTCGTTACAGTGGTACAAAGAACTTTAAAACGCTTACCAACCAAACACAAAGCCTTATTATCTGGCTTTGCGTTATTTTTCTTACTCTTGTTGTTCATCCCGACTGAATCCGCTAAAGCATCCAAAAACAGTCAAATATTAGAAGTTGGCAAAAGGTACGAAGTACCGCTTACTATCAACTCTCAACAACAGTTAACAGAAGCTTTGGATGAAGAACCTTTGCAGTGGCAATCTTTCACTGTTGCTAAAGGTGATAACTTAGCCAAGATATTTAAGCGCGCCAAGCTTACTCCGCAGGAAACCTACTATGTTAGTAATGCCGGCGATGACGCAAAAAAATTACTCAAAATTCGACCTGGTCAAAGCTTACAATTATTAATTGATGAGCAAGGAAAACTTGAATCGTTAAGTTATGAGCTATCTTCAACTCAAACCTTATATATCAAACGTCAAGAACAGAATAGTTTTGCAAGTAATATCGAAACTAAACAGTTGGATACTCGTTTCAACTACGCCCAAGGCGAAATAGAAAATAATTTCTGGAATGCTGCCGTAAAAGCTAATTTATCAGAAAAGCACATTATGAGCTTAGCTGGCATTTTTGGTTGGGATATCGACTTCGCGTTAGGATTGCGTGAAGGTGATAGTTTTAATGTGGTATTTGAAGAACACTTTATCGACGGTGAATTTGTTGAAAGTGGTAAAATAGTTGCAGCTGAGTTTATTAATCAAGGTCAATCATTTACCGCAATACTATATGATGACGGCAATTATTACACACCGGAAGGACGCAGCATGCGCAAGAGCTTTTTGCGTGCTCCAGTGAACTTCAAATACATCAGTTCAAGCTTTAAGAAAAGACGTTTTCATCCGGTTCAAAAACGCTGGAAGGCCCATAGAGGCGTTGATTACGCAGCAAACACGGGAACGCCAGTCATTGCAGCGGGTGATGGTAAAGTTATTCGATCAACCTATGATAAATACAACGGCAACCATGTGTTTATCCAGCACGGCGAAAAATATGTGACTAAATACTTACATTTTTCTAAACGAGCTGTGAAAAATGGCCAAACTGTTAAACAAGGACAGGTTATTGGTTATGTAGGTTCAACAGGATTAGCCTCAGGTCCGCATTTGCATTATGAATTTTTAGTCGACGGAGTTCATAGAAACCCACGTACAGTGACTTTGCCTAAAGCTCAGCCGATAGCAAAATCTGAAGCGCCTCTATTTGCAAAAATTGCAGAACAACGAGTGAATCAACTTAACAATACAAAACGAATTATGCTTGCAATGAACCGTTAGCATTAGGAGCATTATGTCAAACCTTTATGTAGGCTTGATGTCTGGCACCAGTATGGATGGTGTTGATGTAGCGATTGTAGATTTTTCGAAAATTAAACCCTCTATCATAGATTGTAAAACCTATGACTATCCTCCTGCATTAGTACGCACTTTGAATTCATTGTGCGCTTCCTCGGGCAATGAGTTAGTGGCTATGGGACATGCTGATCGTGAAGTTGCTGAGGTCTTCGCCCATGCTGTTAATGACATTCTATTGAAGAATGAAATATCAGCATCCAAAATCGCCGCAATTGGTTCCCACGGGCAAACAATTCGACATCACCCATGTGGCAACAATGGATTTACCCTACAAATTGGCGATCCGAATACCATAGCAGTATTGACGGGTATTGATGTAATTGCAGATTTTAGGCGTAAAGACATCGCCTTAGGCGGCCAAGGAGCTCCATTAACACCGGCATTTCACCAAGCGATATTCCGTCACTCACATCATTCAAGAGTGATCCTAAATATTGGTGGTATTGCTAATATCACTCATATTCCTAGTGATGCACAACAATCAGTCTTAGGTTTTGATACCGGTCCAGGAAACACGCTAATGGATGCTTGGTGTCAAAAACATCTCAGTCTACCTTACGATGCAAATGGCGCTTGGGCGGCCAAAGGAAGTCACGACGCGCAACTTTTAAAGAAGCTACTTAATGAACCTTTTTTCACTTTACCGGCACCCAAAAGCACTGGCAGGGAATTATTCCATTTAGCTTGGTTAGAGCAACACCTTGCGGATTATCCCAAAAGCGTTTCCAAAGAATGTGTGCAAACCACACTTGCCATGTTGACCGCATGCTCAATAGCACAACAAATCAACCAACTTGAGGGTGTTGAAGAAGTTTTTGTCTGTGGTGGTGGTGCGAGCAATGATTTTTTGATGGAATGTTTAGAAAACGAACTTGTTGAGTGCGACTTGCGTACAACCGATGACCTTGGGGTTTCCCCCGACAGCGTAGAAGCGATTGCGTTTGCTTGGTTAGCCTATGCATTTAATCTAGACATGCCAGGGAATTTACCTTCAGTAACCGGTGCTAGTCGTCCAGCGGTGTTAGGCGCTTATTTTCCCGCCCATTAGGTTAGTAAAAATGCATAAACAACCCTTAACTAAATTGAAATTATAACGTGAAAAATCCACAGCGAGCGCTAGATAAAATAGACTTAGAGATCTTAGCAACCATGTATGCAGATCCCAGTTTAAGTAATAAGGACATCGCCGCGAAAGTTAAGTTAGCGCCATCTTCAAGTCTGGAAAGAGTTAAAAAATTACAGTCTGATGGCATTATCGAAAACTTGAGTATGCAAGTTAACTTGAACGCTCTAGGAGGGCATATTCAAGCAATGATTTCGGTACGCTTAAAGGATCACAATCGCGCAACAGTAGACAACTTTCAAACATCACTATTACCAATGGCCGAAGTGTTAAATATATTTCATATGGGCGGTGAAAATGACTTTTTTGTACATGTGGCGGTAACTGATTCCATTCATCTCAGAGACTTTGTGTTCAATGCAATTACTGCCCGAAAAGAAGTTAGCCATGTGGAAACTGCGCTGGTATACGAGCATCAAATAAGCCACACCCTACCTAACTTCAAATAGCGAAAAGTAACGCCGTTTATAGGGTTACTATTTGCGCTTTAAAACTCACCTTAGTGTATGCTTATTTGGGCATTTCTTGATGTACTAATCCATGCATTTTAGGTCCTGAACCATAATGTTGCTGACAAACTTGCATACATATTTCCATATACAATTTATCAATTTCTTCTAGGCTCATAAATTGCTGGCTAAAATTCGCAATACAGGGATCAATATGCAATTTTGCGCTATTGATTAAATGAGCCATTAACTGTTTAACGTTATCGGTTCCCATTGCAATACGCATGGTAGTAGGGTGAATCCCACCTTTTTGTTGTTCTGCAGTTGATAGCTCAGAGTGTGAGGTTAAAGCTGGACATAAGATAATCGTATTATTTTGTCCAATACTTACCTGATGACTAAAAGCCGGTTCCAATGCGTCAAAGAAGCGAACAAATGCTTCTCGGGTTAACCCCGCCTTTTCAAGATCGATGGTGAATAATGCACAGGGCCAACCATGCCGCATTTGGTTCTTTCGTAATTCAGCATTGGGGTGGTTTGGTAATGCGTGACTATTTACATTAAATAAAGGATGGGCCTCTAAGAATCGACTAAATACTTGGGTATTTATCACCTTATTCATTATTCGTTGCTCAAGTGTTTTCATACCACTTAAGACATCAAAAGCTTTTTCCGAATCAAGAAAAGCCCCTTTAATGTAATATACATCCCAAAACATTGTACGCGACCAATCAACTCCATTGACACAGCTTCCCTTAGGTTGAAACATTCGAAATCCTTCGCCTATAACTACACCTGCTGTAGTTGCTCCCGTTCCACATATGTCTTTGGTATAACTGTGTACTACATAATCTGGTCTTTTAGATTTATCTTTTTGCTGCAATGGCTGATGTAAAATGGGCGTAGCCAAGGTTGCATCTAGCATTACTAAATGATTTTCTCTATGGGCAATTTCGCAGATGCCTGCCACATCCAATACGTAACCATGAGGGTTACATGGTGATTCCAAATACACATGTAGGTTTTGTGTTTTTAAGCTAATTTTATGTTTGCTTTTAACCTGCTTAATAAAATCAGAAAACTCTTCTGCACTGTAACCATCAAACCACTCTAACTGAATATTCATTCTATTTTCACGGGCAAAATAGTCGTGTAAAAGCTGGTAAACACCGCCATATACATTGCGCGAAACAATTAATATATCCGAGTGGGAAAGTACATTTGAAAGTAAAGCGTCAATCGCAGCCATGCCAGAGTTGAAATTCCATGCCAAGTAATCAGCTGAATAAGGGCCTGCTTCTAAATCAACAATCGCATTAGCTAAAGAGATATTGGTAGGATTGAGTAATCTTGAGTATATTTGGTGAGTAAATTCTTTACCGTGAAAAGCATCATCGACCCATTCAGTGCACGCGTAAACGTAAGTTGCAGTGCGCACGATCACTGGTGTAGCAGAAAATAATGCTGGAATATTGTCAAACAATGGGTAGTGACTTTTAGACACCTGTGAGCCAGATTGTTGAGTCATGCTCTGATAAGTTGCCCTAAAAGGATTCTGCAGAGTGTCGAGTATTTTCGCAATTTGGAATGAAAGAAACTTCTTCGCATTAAAATAAGCCAACTTGTTTTCTTTGCTTAAACCATCCAAAGTCTCATTGGTTATTGTCCAAAGTCTATTAACATCAAGTTGGGCTAAGTAAAGATGTTTGGCTGTAGCAAACAATGCTTTACCATACTCAGAGTGAGGCTCAATTCCGAAATGTGCCAACTGCTCTTGTGCAAGTTCATCAATACTAACAGCCTCTGTAGTATTACGTCTTGGAGAAAGTAATTTAGCTTGGTTTACTTGTTGCTCATTTTCCATAAGGTTACTCTGCATTCAGTTGTTACTAAAACGTATAATGTTTTGTTAAAAACAATATTAAGCAATTAAATAAGCAAATTTAAACAATATTACGAATATAATTTTGATAAATTCGGCAAAAATAGGAAAGTTAAGTTTACTATGAGAGAACTAAATGATTAATTTATTGATTAGTAGCAAAGATGCAATTGACTATGTAGAGCATATTGAACGGGCTAAAATAGCTGATCTCAGTATTCAAATTTGCCCCAAAGATCCGGCCTTAATTTCCGACGCTCACACTATTGATGTAGTGCTAGGCGAGCCTAATCTGTGTATTGATGTTTTACCCCATTGCCCAAATGTGAAGTGGATTCAATCGACTTGGGCAGGCATAAAACCGTTTTTTGATTCGGCTCCCCACGATTTTAAATTGACTGGTGTAAAAGATATTTTTGGGCCGCAAATGCGTGAATATGTGTTCAGTTATTTGCTGTATTTCGCAAGAAGAATTCAAACTTTTAAAGACTTGCAGACAAATCGAAATTGGACGCAACCCCTTTGCGCTCCTTTACAGGGAAAAACCATTGGTATTCTGGGTATGGGTTCAATCGGTACAGAAATAGCGAAAACTGCTAAACACTTTGGAATGCACGTCATAGGTATTGCACAAAACATACGACAATTGGATTTTGTAGATGAGTTTTATCAACTTAATCAGCTTCAAGAATTTGCCCATTCATTAGACTACCTCGTTGTACTATTGCCACATACAGATAATACTGAAAAGTTAATAGACAAAGGGGTTCTGTCATTATTAAACCACCAATGCATATTAATAAACGCAGGTAGAGGCCAAGTTATTGATGAGAATGCGCTGCTTCATGCTCTTTCACATAATCAATTACAGGCCGCGGTTTTAGACGTTTTTATTAAAGAACCATTAGCTGAAGATCATCCGTTTTGGGGTTTAGACAACCTCTATATCACCCAGCATACTGCGGCGATTTCTAAACCAGACGAAATATCTAAAATCTTTCTGCAAAATTTGCGCTTATTTAATCGAAACGAAAAACTAATAAATTTAATCGATTGGGAAAAAGGCTACTAATAACTCAATTGTTTCCGGTAAAATTACAACTGACTATGGTTATTAAAGATGACTATATTAGTGTAAATAATCATAAGTGGCGTCCTTATACTTTGATATGCTGTATTAAACCTATACAGAGAATTATTAAGTGGTTTAAGCATCACGGAGGATGCAGAAATTATGATTACTCATTCTGCCCCCATAAAAAAGCGTAGTGCTGAAGAAAGCATTATCCTTACTCTCAGCGGCGCAAGTACGATCGGCGTATTGCCTTTTGCTATCTATCGAATCATGGAACAAGATTGGGCTGTCGCGTGCTTAGATCTATTTGCGGTATTCGCAATAGGTTCTCTTTTTGTTTATGTTTACCGAACTCATCAGACCCTGATACCTGGCCGCATACTAGCTTTTGTTGCCATGTTTGTTGTGTTTGTAACTATATTGCTCAAAGGTATAAGTCAATTGATGTGGATTTTTCCAGCATTGACCGCCATATTTTTCTTATTACCTGCAAACATGGCTGCGATATACAGCTTGGTGATTTTACTCTCTATCGGATATGTGCTGCGCGAACAACTCACTGTATTTTTGGCTTTAGAGTTCTACGTAACAGCAATAGCGACTTTACTATTTAGTTATGCATTTGCAGATCGCATGCGCAAACAGCAACAACAATTGACCGAGCTGGCCACTAGCGATCCGTTAACCGGAGCCGGCAATAGACGAGCAATGGAAGAAAAATTATTAGATGTGATTGCGTTTCAAAGAAGAGAACAAAGCTTACCTGTTTCCCTTATATTGATGGATCTAGATAACTTCAAAAAGGTCAATGATGCTTATGGTCATGCTAAAGGCGATGATATTTTAAAGGCATTTGTGGAAACCATAGAAAAGCGCATTCGCTCTACTGATAAACTGTATCGGTTTGGTGGCGAAGAGTTTGTGATTATTGCCGAAAACACCCCTCTCAAAGATGCAATCAAACTAGCGGAACAGTTTCGCTTTGCTATTGAAAATGAAGGTTGGTTAGCTAAACACAATATTACAATTTCAGTAGGCACAGCCAAATACGAGCCCCACGAAACTGCTTTTGAATGGTTGGGTCGTGCTGATCGGGCGATGTACCAAGCAAAGGATTTGGGCCGAAATAATTGCTGTGTCGCATAAAAACAATCGATTGAGATTAGTTTGTGGGATATTTTGAAATAGATTTTTCTCCCACTCGTTTACCTCATCTAATTAACCTTTAGTTATTGCACATGGCACTCAATAAGATCAAAATGTCACATCTTCTCATTTACGATTAATAAAGATAATTTCATGGCACCTCCACCGGAAAGTAAACCCAACTTCATCACAAAGTATCTAAATAAGATGGAATTATTTGGCTGGTTATTGTGTGCATCCTCAATGTTGACCATAGTATTTGCTAAAGAACTCAATCCGCAAATACTGCCATTTGCTTGGATAGGCGCAATTCTTGGTGCTGGCATCATTGGCTGGGGGGCGGGCCAAAAACACAAAAGAAAGTAAGCCGCACCAGCCAGTTTAGAGTTAGTACTTACTACCTACATATACACAAATTATTCAAGCATTGATTAAATATCAGTTGTGCTTAAATTTGTACATTCCAGAATGACAAAGAAAATAATCGCTACTTTGTTCTAGACTATTAATAATGCAGAATCAGAATTCCATTGCTAAATACTAGTATCACCATGGGTTTTAGTGATATAAGTCTGTGCATATTCATATGCGCTATTTAATCCATAGTTTCTCAACCAGGTGTTTTGATTTTTTTAACACCAATATTGGATTTATCTTGTACCTAACTTCTGCTTCTTATAAGGAAACATTTATGCCTTCGCAACTTAACGATGTTATTCAAATGTCCCCAGAAAAACGGCATGCCTACTTGTTAACTCAGGTAACAATCAACCAAAAAATTTGGATCCTCACTGACGAGCATGGCTGCGTTATGCTTAATAGTGAAGATGAGGACTGCGTGCCAGTATGGCCTTCTGAAGAATTTGCTGAATATTGGGCAACGGGTGATTGGGCACAATGCACACCTAAAGCGATTCCATTGCAAGATTGGTTCGAGCGCTGGACTGGCGGTCTAGAGGAAGACGGGGTAAATATTGCAGTTTTTCCAAACCCTGATGAAGAGGGAATTGTTGTTTTTCCAGATGTTTTTGATTCTGAATTAAAACAAAGAAGTCAGTCTAAATTAAACTAAAGTTAATTTTTGATAAAACCTATCATTAGAGTGAGGCGCAAGGCCTCACTCTAGATAATCTATCTCAGCAAATTCGCGATTCCCAAATAATGATTATTCAATTGCAGTCCGTGGTTTGGGTAAATATGCTCGTAAATTATCTTTAAACGCCAACATGCATGGTGTTAATACTAGTGTTAACACAGTCGCAAAGGCTAATCCACCAGCCACTGCCGTAGCTAACTGAGACCAATATTCAGTTGATGGACCACCAATATCAACATTGCGCCCCATGAAGTCGATATTAACACCCATTACCATTGGTAATAACCCGAGAATGGTCGTCACCGTAGTCATCATTACGGGTCTTAAACGTTGTGCTCCTGTGCGCAATATTGCCTCGGTCGTTTTTAGCCCTTCACTTTTTAATATGTTGTAGGTATCAATCAACACAATATTATTATTCACCACGATCCCGGCTAGGGCGATAACACCCACTCCAGACATGACTATGCCGAAGGGTTTCTGGAATATAAGCAGACCGAGTACCACACCTACAATTGAAAATAATACCGCACTCAAAATTAAGAAAGCCTGGTAGAAACTATTAAACTGCGTCACTAAAATAATAGCCATAACAAACAAAGCTATCAAAAATGCATTGAGCAAGAATGCTTGGGACTCTTCTTGTTGCTCATTTTGGCCTTTAATTGTGATCTCTACTCTGGGATCTATATTCAACTTAGGTAGCTGCTCCCGTAGCTCAGGCAAAGCAATGCTTAATAACTCGCCAGGTACCATATTCGCTTCAACTTGCAACACACGTTTGCTATCCACATGACGAATTAAATCGGTTTTCAATTGGGCAGTGCGTTCTACAAAATTACTTATGGGTACCAGACCATTTGCTGTTTTTAATCTCAATTCATCAAGCTTACCAATGTACCTGTCAGTGCGTGGAAATCTAACCCGAATATCTAATTCATCATCCACGTCATCTGGTCGATATTCCCCGATTCGTAAGCCTGTCGTCACAAATTGTACCGTGTTACCCACTAAGGTAGCATCAGCGCCAAACCTTGCAGCATCACTTCTATTAACTTTCAACTGCCACTCAATACCGGGCTTTGACGCAGTGTCACCGATAGACGTAAATTTCGAGTTCGCATCTAACGCCTTACGAATTTTTAATGCTGCATCATTCAATAATTCAGGGTATCGAGAAGATATTTCAATTTGTAAATCTTTACCAGACTGAGGCCCTTCTTGGTCAGGTGCGACTTCTATGTCGAGCCCAGGCATATCTCCAATTCGTTTTTCTACGTCAATTAAAACCTCATCTGAGTGGGCTCGTAAATGCCAGTCGAGAAGGTTCAACCGCAGCGTTCCAATTTGATCTTGACCACCAGAACGAGAATACAAAGTATCGATTTCAGGCATATCAATTAACTTTGCTTCCACTTCTTTGATGATATTGTCTTTTTCGTAAACCGAATAATCACCGGTAGATCTCACTGTGATGTTCACGCCTTGACTATCGGCCTTTGGAAAAAACTCCACGCCTAAGCCTGATGAAATATATAAAGTAAAAATCACTAGACCAAAAACAACAGCAATTGATAAACTTTTTAAAGGGTGAGCAATGGCCTTTGATAAAAATCGAATGTAACCACCGGTGTATCCATCAAGTGCAAGCAGATCGCCGTGTTCAGCTTGTTCAAGTTGTTGTCTGGTTTTCTCACTGATATATCGAGGTTTACCAAAAGCGGCTCCTAAAGTTGGTACAAATACCAATGCCATTAACAGTGATGCGGTTAATACTGCTATCAGGGTAAAAGGTAAGTACTTCATGAACTCACCCATAATACCCGGCCAGAACATTAACGGAGCAAACGCGGCTAACGTCGTAGCGGTAGAGGCGATTATTGGCCATGCCATGCGCAGAGCTGCGTTTTTGTAAGCACTTTTCTTGTCTTGACCTTCGCTCATGCACCTATCGGCATATTCTGTCACCACTATGGCACCATCGACCAACATACCAACAGCCATAATTAGAGAAAACAAAACCACCATGTTCAAGGTATAGCCAAACAAGGAAATAACCAAAATACCGGTTAGAAAAGAACCTGGTATAGACACGCCCACCAAAAACGCGGTGCGCACGCCTAATATAGCAACTATTACTATAGCCACTAAGACTACTGCACTGGTGACATTATTCTGTAGGTCACCGAGCATCGTATTTATGTTTATTGACTGGTCGCCTGTGTATGTAACATTCACACTATTCGGCCAAATTGAAGACCCTTTGGCTTGCTCCACAAAGGCTTTGACTTTTTCCACGGTAATCAGCAAGTTCTCACCCGGACGTTTTTTTATTTCAAGCGACACTGAGGGATGAGAATCTAAACGAGCAAAGCCTGCCGGATCTTTATAAGAACGGCGCACCTGAGCTACATCTTCAAAGGTGATCACTCTGTCACCATCAACTTTTATTGGCTGTTCCAATACGTCTTTAACCGTTTCAAAAACCGACGGAACTTTAACCGCGAAGCTACCAACTCCGGTATCCATAGTACCCGCAGGTACCAATCGGTTGTTGCGAGATAAGAGGGTTAAAATTTCACTTTGATCAAGCCTGTAAGACTCCAACAACAAGGGATCGACAATAATTTCCACTAAGTCTTCACGGTCACCACCAATGTCCACCTCAAGCACTTCAGACAGTCCTTCAAGTCCATTTTGTAGTTCTCGGGCGGTGGTTATCAGTGCTCTTTCAGAAACAGGGCCAGACAGCACCACCGTCAAAACGGCCTGCTGCCCCGCCATTGTAATTTCGTGAATCGTTGGCTCTTCTGTCTCTTCTGGGAGTTTCGCGCGAGCCACTGTAACTTTATCGCGCACATCTGCTAACGCTTCTTTGGAATCAAAACCAGCAACAAATTCCATAGTAATACTGGCGAAGCCCTCGCCTGCTGTTGCTTTCATTTCTTTTAAGCCGTCAATGGAGCGTAATTCCCTTTCCATTGGTTTGACGAGCATTCGCTCAGCGTCTTCCGGCGCAATGCCATCATGGACAATCGAAACATAGATGAAGGGAATAGGTACATCAGGATTTGATTCTTTGGGAATATTTAAATAGGTTACTGCACCAGAGACCAGCAAGAGTACAAAAATCATTAATACTGTGCGCGTGTGGTCGATGGAAGCGGATATAATATTTTTCATAGGAAATAATACTGCTATTTTTCAGACATTGAGTCGTCAACAATTTCTACTTTATCGCCATCACGAACAAATCCTTGCCCTCGGGTAATAATGCGCGCTTTTTCACCTAATCCTGATAGCCAGACACCTTCACTGTCACTCTTAACAATATCGATTGGCACAAACTTAACAATGTCACCTTCAACGGTTTTAACACCTAAATTACCTTGTTCGTCCAAAGCCATCACCGCTGGCGTAATCTTAATTGCCCAATCTTGTTGCAGTGGTATTTTTAATTCTGTGCTCATTCCTGCCAACAATGCACCGGTTGGATTAGCCACTTCAACTTCTAAGTTAAATGTATTGGTACCGGTATTTGAAATACTGGAGATATAACGAATTTTCCCTGAAGCAGTCTGCCCTGTAGTAAGTCTGCCACTTGCCTGCTGGCCAAGGTGAATTTTTTGAATCCAGTTTTCAGTAACATCTGCGGAAATAACCAAAGGATCTAAATCAACCACAGTAGCGATGGTATCGCCATCTCTGAGTAAATCGCCAATTTCAACTTCACGGGTATTCAGTATTCCATCGAAAGGCGCAACAATAGTGGTTTTAGTTATCGCCAATTCTAGGCGCTCTATTTCTGCTTTTGCCAGCTCTACATTGGCGTCAGCTTGAGCCAAAGCAGATTGCGATTGGAATCCTTTTTTACCCAAAGACTGCGCGGCATCAAGTTCAATTTCTCGCTGTTTTAAAATCGATTTCGCCGAGCGCAAGAGAGCATTAAGATCATTTCCATCAATGCTCAGAATCTTCTGCCCCTGCTTTACCGCCTCTCCTTCCTGCACAAAAATGTCAATGACTTGGCCCTTAATTTCCGAGCGCAAAGTAGCAATTCGGTCCGGTTCAGTGCGACCGTAGACGCTCACTTCGCGACTGACTTGCTGGGCATAGAATGTGTCGACCTTAACTTTGGTCAATGATTCTTCGGCTGACTCTTGTTTGCTTTCGACTTGCTCATTTAGAAGATGTCCAGAGGCAACCCATAAAGATAAAAGTATGAAAATAAACAGCGCTATCCAAGCCGGTTGGCGTCGAATTTTAGTTAGAACATTTGACATTTTATCTCCTAGTCCGATAGAACCAACGTTACTACTGCTAAACTGATACTGCCAACTTTAAATCGTATCGAAATGTGAACGACTAGGAGTGACATTCTAATACTCAGTTTATGAACGAATAAAATCACTTATGAATACGTTAAATAAGCAACAAAAGTTTTTGAACAGACACAAAAAAGCCAGCTTGAACGCCGGCTTATTGTAGTTATTAGTTGCTTGATTAAACGCTAAAAGAAGAACCACAGCCGCAGGTAGTTGTGGCGTTAGGGTTGTTGACTAAAAATCGAGACCCTTCCAGCCCTTCAACGTAATCCACAGTCCCACCAACCAAATACTGTAGGCTCATAGGATCAACGACCAAGGTGACTTCGTTTTTATCGATAGTCATATCGCCTTCATTTACTTTTTCATCGAACGTAAAACCGTATTGAAACCCAGAGCAACCTCCTCCAGTGACATAGACCCGTAGTTTCAGATTTGGATTCTCTTCCTCTTCTATTAACGTACGAACCTTTGCGGAGGCGGCTTCAGAAAATTCAATTGGCACCGCCATTTCTACCGACATATATTACCTCTACCTTTGCTAACAGGGGAAATACCCTATTTATATGCTAATTATCTAATACCTGAGTAATCTAATCAACTATTCTGTGCTGGTTTGTAATGTTTCTATATTCCAATCAAAGGTTCTTTCCAATTCGCCGCGTTTACGCTTGAATTGAAAAATTTTAGTTTTCACCAGTATTTTCTCAGGTGAAAAGTTTTCTGGCAAGATCATTTCCCCTTGAATAGTTTGGAAGTACTTGAAACTAAAGCTTAATTCAGATGATTCTTGGGTGACAAGTTCGGATAAATTATATTGTTTAGGTTTACCCGCTTCACTGCCAATTATACTTACCTCGATTGAACCTTTTACGACATTTTTAATTTTGTCTTGCTGCATTAACACCAGTTCAAACCAATATGCTCGGTCACTGAGGGACTTTTTAATTTCGAATGCCTCAATCACAAAACCATCTTGCTCCAATTCAGGGGCCATGACTCTTTGATAAAATTGGATTTCTTCTTTAAGTTTAGCTTCATTAGCTAACCCTTGCTCAAGCATCTGCTGGGATTTTTTAACCGCCAATCTTTGTACTTCCAACTCTACGCCAAGAATATTTAACTGTTTAGTTAAACGTTGATTATCAAGTGATAGGTTTTCTATTGTATGTTCAAGGGTGCTGATTTTTGCATTTTGGCTTTCAAAGTGCGAATTGCCGTACATAAATGCAAAATATGCCGTGCAAATAAACAAAATCAGCAAAACTGTATAAAATTTAAATGCACTCCACGTTTTACGAATTTCATCAGGTATCACTACGTATTTTTCCTAAAATAATTTTATCATTGTTTACAAGCACTTGTGGTAAGCTAAATTTGGCCTAAGGGTGCAACGGAAAATCAATACAGAACACCATTATTACCCATTGAAAGTATAAGCCCAACAGATAATGACATTAAAATCTTTCAGACAGGAATTAGCGAATCCTCGCACATCAATTCAACTATGTATATTAGGCATAGTGGGTGGGATGAGTGCTGCATCTTTAATTATTGTATTTCGACTCTGTGTTGAGTGGATACAGTTATCTTTTTTAGAAGAATTAAACCGCTATTCTGACTTAACGCCAATCGCACGTTTTGCATTGCCTATAGCTGGCGCCCTGCTGATTATCTTGTTTGCCTTTCTAACTGGTTTTAAACACTATCGAATGGGGATTCCATTCGTTATTCACAGACTTAAACAACGATACGGACATATTCCTTTTCGCACCACAATTAATCAATTTTTTGGTGGCATGATAGCGTTGGCCAGTGGATTTGTTGTTGGTCGAGAAGGTCCTTCTGTGCATTTAGGAGCGGCTGGCAGCAGTTTCATTGGACACGGTTTAAAATTACCCTATAACAGCATTCGTATTTTATCCGGTTGCGGAATCGCTGCGGGGATATCTGCATCCTTCAACACCCCTTTTGCAGCCGTTATTTTTGTTATGGAAGTGGTACTTCGAGAATACCGTATACATTTATTTATTCCAGTGATGTTAGCCGCGGCTTGCGGTTCATTAATGACGAGGGTGGTGTTTGGCCAAGTCCACGAATTATCCTTTTTATCATTTCAATATATCAACCATTGGCATTATCCGTATTTAGTCATTTTAGGCATTTCATTAGGCTGCCTTGCCACCCTATTCAATAATCAATTAATGAATGTCATTCGCCTATTTAGACCGGTAAAAATGATTTGGCGAATTTTAATAGCTGCACTGATAACTGCAATATTCGGCTATTTTTTACCTGAATCTCTAAGTGCAAGTTTAGATACCACACACTCGTTCGTAAGTGGTGAGACTACAGGTATGTTAATTGCCATATTAGTTGCCAAATTTATATTAGCTTTGGTGGCAATAGGCTTAGGTGTTCCCGGCGGGCTTATTGGTCCGGTATATGTTATTGGTATGCTGGCTGGCGCGGTGTTAGCTATTCCTTTGGGCTTCGTTTTATCTGAAAGTATTGATTACAATAATAGTTTTGCTTTACTGGGTATCGCAGGCATGCTCACCGCAGTATTACATGCACCACTTGCGGCCTTATCTTCAATTATGGAATTGGCTTACAACGCCGACGTAATTTTACCCGCTATGCTGGTCATAGTGCCCGCTTATGTCACATCTACACAGCTATTCGGAAATCGTTCTATATTTATCCGTCAGCTGGAATATCAAAAACTGTCTTTCACGATATCTCCAATTCGTGAAGCATTACAGAAAACCGGTGTGTTGGCGGTCATGGATACCGAATACAAACTATTTATTGATGCGCCAGATAAGCACATAATGGAATTTTTAGACACATCACCGAATCATCCTGTTGTGCTGCGGTCTTCTTTTGAAATTGACGTGCAGTATTCACTGGTACAGTACGAATTAAGTTTAAATCACAATAGTGCACCATTGGCATATTTCGATATGGAAGGTGTGCCCAGCCAATCTACGTTGGCGGAGGTATACGAAATATTGCAAGTGAATAGAGATGGCGCTGTCTACGTATACGAGACAACCCCCTCAAGTATTGTCGGCGTGATTACGTGGAATACGTTACGTAATTATTTACATCAAGAAAAGTTCTAATCAATTTAAGAAGGTAAACAATGTTGTTTTTTTGGATAAAAGCGCTCCACATATTTTTTATGATTGCTTGGATGGCAGGCATTTTCTATTTACCTAGATTATTTGTTTATCACGCGCAAACAAACAACCAAGACGTACGGGATCAGTTTAAAGTAATGGAACGAAAACTATGGTTTTTCGTGACCCCATTTGCGCTCCTTACCCTAATTTTTGGCGTTATCTTAATTTATATGCACGGTAGGGAATGGTTTGCAGTATCAATGTGGCTGCACGTTAAATTAAGCTTAGTAATCTTAGTTTACGCTTATCACGGTTATCTTTATTTGCAGATGAAAAAATTCGCCAAGGATATCATTCCTCATTCTTCGCGCTTTTATCGTTTCTTAAATGAAGCCCCTGTTATAGTGCTTTTTGCAATCGTTGCTCTAGCCGTGTTGAAGGCGTTTTAACCATTAAATAAGTTTAAATTTAAGATTAGATTTGCTTTCAGTTGTATCATTAGCCAATATATAGGTAGGGAAATTTTTTAATCGGGAATAAGACAATATGGATGTCAGCAATCGGCAACTCGCCTTACTTTTAGATAAAACGGATTCCACATTCAAACTACTTCGTGATAACCCAAGTTCAGTTGAATATAGCAACGCTTACGAAGAAGCGAAGCAAGAGCTGGACTGCTATCTAGACAATATCCGCGACTCACTGAAAAAAAAGTACAAAGATTTTTAGGCTCGTAGATAGATTCGAGCACACCATCGAACATACCACCGCATTTCATCTCTCTCTGCCTGTCATGCTGCATACGAATATATACCTATAACAAAATACTATGCATTTTTAATTTACAAAATCCACTATCAACTCCTACAATGTTAACCAAGTTAATATAATGTTAACATTGTTTACATATAATTTTAGGTTCTAAGCTTGAAATAATAATTGGAGTCGATTTGAAACGGTTAGTTATTTTATTCGTAATTTGGTCTTGCGCACTATCTGTTTTCGCAAAAACGCCATTGTCGTTAGAAGATTTAAACCAAATTCGAAAAGTTAAAACAGTCACATTTTCACCGGATGGAAGGCTGACGGCTGTCACCCTGAATTTACCGGATGATAGCTATGATGGTATCGATTTAGTGAGTTTGAGAGAGCTGTACGTGGTTTCCAAGAGAGGAAAAATATCGCCTGTGATTTCCGGCGGAAGACCAATGGGACATGTAAGATGGAGCCCCCAGAGCGACGCGCTATATTTTTTAGCCAAAATGCAAGATGACCAAACAGTTTCCCTTTACCATATCGAAATTGGAGACACTGACCCCATAAAAATTTACAGCGCTGATACTGATATCAAGGGCTTTGATGTTAATGAACAAAATGATGCTGTGATCATTTGGGGTTACTCAACTCCTGATCATCAACAACAGTTATTAAATGATGTTGGATTCAACGCAACCGTATTTGATGAGTCTGCTAGAAACGCGTCTTTATGGCGGCTAAGTTTAGAGAACCCGAGTAAGAAGGCACGCCTACTTTACAATGATAGCCACGTGTTGAGTGCCAAATGGATTCCGCGCTCAGAACAAATATTGCTACATCACTCACCTTCTTCACTTACCGATGATGTGGTAATGGAAAGTTCAATATCGGTATTAAAGCCAAATGGGCAAATGCTGATAACCAATTCTCATCGGGGAAAGGTCGGAGAAATGAGTGTTTCTCCTGACGGAAGTCATTACGCTTTCATCGGTGGAGAAGATCAGTCTGATCCCGCTGAAGGTAGACTTTATCTGAGCCAAGTAGTATCTGAAACCCCTATTGATATATTGCCTGACTTTGATGGACATGTTAGCGCTGTTAATTGGTTTAATTCTTCAACTGTTGGTTTTATTGGCGCTCAAAACCTGACTACTTTCATTGGCAATAAGGACATAGAAGATCTAGCCGGTTCATATCGAGTTCGAGTCAAACATGATGGAAAGATTAGTGCACTGAGTGTTGATAGCAAAGGTTACAACATTGCATACATCGCCGATTCCCCTGAGCATCCTGCCGAGCTGTTTTTAAAAACTAAACACAGTAATAAAAGAATGACCAACTCCAATGTTTGGCTGAAAGATAGAATTTTACCTAAACAAATTGAGGTTTCTTATACTGCCAGAGATGGGACTATAATCGATGGGATTTTGGTTGAACCAATTGACGATTCAGCCCCCACTTCATCAGCGATTATTTTTGTACATGGAGGTCCAGAAGACCATTTTTCTCTGGGTTGGAATAACCGTTACTCGTATCCCGTTGCATATGCTGCTAGCAAAGGTTTTTATAGTTTCTTACCAAACTACAGAGGATCAACTGGCAAAGGTGTCGCCTTTTCAAAGTTGGGTCAAAAAGATTATGCCGGTGCTGAGTTTAATGATCTGTTAGATGCCCGCACCTTTTTAATCGAAAATTACGGTGTGGATCCGCAAAGAGTAGGTATTACAGGTACATCATACGGCGGCTATGCTGCTGCATGGGCAGCAACCAAACAACATAATTATTTTGCTGCGAGTGTGGCAGGTATGGGTGTATCCAATCAAATTTCCAAATTTGGGACAACTGATATTCCATCAGAAATGCTCAAACAGCATGCCTTAATAGCACCTTGGCAAGACTGGACTTGGTATTTAGAACGAAGCCCAATTTATCACACTCAAAATGCCACAACGCCACTTTTGTTGTTACACGGAAGCCGTGATACCCGAGTATCTGCTAACCAATCTAAAGAGCTTTATCGCTATTTTAAATCCAATGCAGATGCGCCAGTTAGGTTAATACTGTACCCGAATGAAGCCCATGGCTTGGCGTTAGCGCCAGCAAAACTAGATTACAGTATGCGTTTGATGCGCTGGATGGATCATTTTGTTATTCAACAAAATAAGTCGAAACCCAATCAACAACTCCCTCACCCTGATCTGCCGGAACCAGAACTCCAAAGCGAGTGAGCCACATAAAGATCCATTTTCATCAATTTAGCGTATGAATAGCCTAAGCCAGATACACCAGTTAAGTTTACTTGGTGTATTTGGTTTTTCTAACTTCCACATAATGTTATGATGTTGGGCTACTTAACGAAATTTGGCATTCTGAAAAATCAGAATAATGCAAACGAGACCACTAATAAATGTCACAAGAACTACAAGATCATTATGCAAGCATTCTCCAACTTTTAGGAGAAGATACCACTAGAGAAGGTTTGGTTGATACTCCAAAAAGAGCAGCGAAAGCAATGCAGTTCTTAACGGATGGGTATGAAAAAGACATTCAAGGCGTTGTGAACGGAGCCATTTTCGAAGCTGATACAGACGAAATGGTTATCATCCAAGATATCGAGTATTACTCTTTGTGCGAACATCATGTGCTGCCCTTCATTGGACGTTGCCATATTGCATACTTACCAGATGGTAAAGTGCTTGGTTTGTCTAAATTCGCACGAATAGTCGACATGTTTGCTCGCAGATTGCAGATACAAGAAGGACTGACCAAGCAAATTGCTGATGCGGTTTTGGAAGTCACTGGTGCTAAAGGCGTTGGCGTTGTCATGGAAGGTAAACATATGTGTATGATGATGCGTGGAGTGCAAAAACAAAATTCGTCAATGATCACCTCGGTGATGCTTGGTTCATTTAGAACTTCTCAAGCAACTCGAAATGAATTTTTACGCTTAATCGGCAAATAACAAGTAACCAGCATTACTTGAGCTAAAATTAAGGCGCTTTTTAAGCGCCTTTTTAGTGCTTTGCCAATTGCTTTGATTTACATATCGAGTTCTTTTAGTTTACGGGTTAACGTATTTCTGCCCCAACCAAGCTTTTTAGCTGCATCTTGTTTATGACCGTTAGTATATTGTAAAGCTCTTTCCAACATGATTTTTTCAAAGTCATGGGTGGCTTCATCTAAAATATTCTGACGACCAGAGTGAAGTTGTTTATCAGCCCAGCTCGCCAGTAGCGTTTTCCAATCTCCTTCCTGATTAGCAGATTGCGTACTGGCAGGTTGAGTGCTAATTTCTGGCGGTAAGTCATTAATTAAGATTTCTTGACCACTGGCCATTACCGTTAACCAACGGCACATGTTCTCCAATTGGCGCACATTTCCCGGCCATGATAACTGTGAAAGCACATTGGCGGCTTCTTTACTAAGCGACTTCGCATCCACTTCTAACTCTTTCGCGGCACGACTCAGGAAATGCCTTGCTAACAAAGGTATATCTTCTCGACGTTGAGCCAAGGTCGGAATATGAATTTTAATCACGTTAAGACGGTGGTAGAGGTCTTCGCGAAACTTTCCATCTACAACACGTTGTTCAAGATTTTGATGAGTAGCGGCAATGATTCTTACATTAACGCTAACTGGATTATGCCCGCCTACTCGGTAAAATTGACCATCGGCCAATACGCGCAATAATCGGGTTTGCACATCCAACGGCATATCACCAATTTCATCTAAAAATAGAGTCCCACCATCCGCTTGCTCAAACCTTCCTTGGCGTGCAGATTGCGCGCCTGTAAAAGCCCCTTTTTCATGGCCAAACAATTCAGATTCGATTAGATCTGCGGGAATAGCAGCCATATTCAATGCGATAAAGGTGTTGGCTTTTCGAGGGCTGTGGCGATGCAATGCTTGAGCAACTAGTTCTTTACCTGTTCCTGATTGACCGTTGATCAAAACACTAATACTAGATCTTGATAGCCTTCCAATGGCACGAAAGACCTCTTGCATTGCTGGCGCTTCACCAATAATTTCGGTGTCTTTAACTTCTGGTTCTACTTGACGTTGTGAGTTTTGTTCTCGCGAATGAGCCAATGCGCGCTGGACTAAATTCACCGCTTCATCGATATCAAATGGCTTTGGTAAATATTCAAACGCCCCACTTTGATAAGCATTAACAGCGCTGTCTAGATCTGAATGCGCGGTCATAATAATGACTGGAATATCAGGAAAGTGACGATGCACTTCTTGCAATAACGTCATGCCATCCATTTGTGGCATTTTAATGTCAGAAACGATTACTTCTGGTTGTTGTCCTGAGTGTAACTGCAAAAGTAAATCTTCTGGATTCTCAAAACTAAAACAGGGAATTTGCGCCGACTGCAACGCTTTTTGTAACACCCAACGAATCGAGCTATCATCATCTACGACCCATACTGGTTCAGCGTTCATTGATTTACGTCCTTTTTCTCTATCGGTAAATAAATTTTAAATGCGGTGTGACCTGGCCAACTTTCAACATCGATCTTGCCTTTATGATGATCCACCAAAGATTGTGCGATGGACAGACCTAAGCCTGTTCCGTTTGATTTCCCTGTTACCATTGGATAAAACAAGGTGTCTTTAAGCTCTACTGGGATCCCGGGACCATTGTCGATAATCTTGATTTGTGCAACTAGCGGGTATTTCACGCCGTGTATGGTAAATCGGCGTTTAATTCTGCTACGAATAATAATTTCAGGCTCATCATTGCTTCCGTCTAAAGCCTGAATACTATTAGTGACAATATTTAACACCGCTTGCTGCAACATATCTTGGTCTAAAAACAAGTCAGGGATACTGGGGTCATAATCCCGTTCAATAACGATATTATGAGTGGCATCCAGCTTCACTAAGGTGCGAATTTTCTCTAGTACTTTATGTATGTTCACCCATGCAAAATTGGGCAAAGAATTAGGACCTAACAATCTATCGACCAAATTTCGCAATCTATCTGATTGGCCAATAATAACTTGAGTAAACTCTTTTAACTCAGGGCTATGTAATTCTTTTTCGAGCAATTGAGCAGCCCCACGTACACCACCAAGTGGATTTTTGATTTCATGGGCTAAGCCGCGAATTAACTCTCTAGCAGCTTGAAGTTGAGCCCATTGTTGACTCTCTTGACTGATTCTCTTCTGCTGATCTATCACTTTCATTTCCAGCAGAAGTGCTGGTTTTTGTTCAAACTCAAATGTCGTAACAGTTACATCTGTTAATACATGTCGACCGTCGGAAAAAGCAAATAAAACTTCGCCATCAGAAAATCCTTGATCTCGGTCCATTGCATCCTCTAACCGCGCAAAGGTCACGCTGGAATGAGACACAAACTGAGTCAATGGAAAACCAAGTAATTGATTTTCGCCAAACTCAAGTATCGACTGCGCAGCCAAATTGACGTAGCGGATTGAGAGGTTCTCATCCAACACCAATACAGCGGTGGCTAAGCTTTCCAAAAGGTATTTAAATTGTTCACTCAAAGAATTTCATCCAATAACATTGTTGCACCACATCAGTGCACAACATTAACTTGTTAAAGTCAATGTCAATTAAGAAGCATGCTACAGGCTTCTAAAACGTTTAATTTGGATTGATCAACGTCGAGGCCTGATGCATGTAAAACACTCTAGGCTTAGACAATGCAAGGATCTTGCCTGTATGGTGAATAAATTTTACTTGAATTGAATGTTCTCCCCGCACTACATTCTGTAGCTGAAAAGAAGGGGCTGGACTTGTCTGTACTAACTCACTATCTAAATAAATTTCGAACTTACCATTGCCCACAGGTTCGAGCCTTGCTGAGACTAGAACCTTACCTGAATTGTGACGAATTGTTTCTTCCTCAGCAGGAGATATTATCTCAAGTTGATAATCAGGAAATTCTAAACGACTTTTTTTAACCTGCTTATTGGCTACACCGTTTAGCAAAGAAGGCATAACAGCACTATTAGCATCCTCTAGATCGAGTTGCACAGCACCACTTTGCGGAGTGTCAGTATAAGTAACTGAGCCGTCCGCATTAATCACTTTGTATAGCTTCTCACCATTGGCGGTGACAGCAAACAATAACAGAGAAACAACAATGGTTTTTTTCATACCCTAGAGTGTAGCCTTTTCTAGAACAAAAAAAAGCCCGCAATAATGCGGGCTCGTATAAAAAACAATAACTATAGCAATTTAGCAGCTGTAGTACATGCCAAATTCTACTGGGTGAGTAGAAGAGTTAAGTAACTCAACTTCTGCAGATTTAAGCTCAATATAAGCATCAATCATGTCATCAGTCATAACGCCACCAGCAGTTAAGAATTCACGATCACTATCCAAAGCTTCTAGCGCTTGTTCTAATGAACTTGCAACAGTTGGAATTTCAGCCGCTTCTTCTGGAGGAAGGTCATATAGATCTTTATCCATTGCATCGCCAGGGTGGATCTTGTTTTTGATTCCATCAAGACCAGCCATTAACATTGCAGTGAATGACAAGTATGGGTTACCAGTTGGATCAGGGAAACGTACTTCGATACGACGAGCTCGTTCACTGTTCACGTGAGGAATACGGATAGATGCAGAACGGTTACAAGCAGAATATGCTAGCATTACCGGTGCTTCAAACCCTGGAACCAAACGCTTGTAAGAGTTAGTCGAAGCATTAGTGAATGCGTTAATAGCACGAGCATGCTTAATAATACCACCAATGTAGAACAAGGCGTCTTCAGACATACCAGCATATTTGTCACCAGCAAATACGTTTTTACCGCCTTTGCTAATTGATTGGTGAACATGCATACCTGAACCATTATCGCCTACTAGAGGCTTAGGCATAAAGGTCGCTGTTTGGCCATATGCATGAGCTACGTTATGTACTACATACTTATAGATTTGAACTTCATCAGCTTTTTTAACTAGAGTGTTAAACAAACAAGCGATTTCGTTTTGACCTGCTGTTGCCACTTCGTGGTGATGAGCTTCAACAGTTAGTCCCATTTCTTCCATAACAAGACACATAGCAGCACGAGTATCATTTGATGAATCAACTGGAGGTACTGGGAAGTATCCGCCTTTGATACCTGGACGGTGACCCATGTTGCCGCCTTCAAACTCGGCACCTGAATTCCAAGAAGCTTCTTCAGCATCAATTTTGAAGAAAGAACCTGACATAGTAGTGCTATATTTCACGTCGTCAAACAAGAAAAACTCTGGCTCTGGACCGATATAAACTTCGTCACCAATTCCAGTAGATTTTAAATATTCTTCCGCGCGACGAGCTACAGAACGAGGATCTCGGTCGTAACCTTGCATAGTTGAAGGCTCAAGTATGTCACAACGAATGTTAATTTGAGTTTCTTCTGCAAAAGGGTCTAGGACTGCAGATTCTGGATCAGGCATAAGCACCATGTCAGATTCATTAATGCCTTTCCATCCAGCGATAGAAGAACCATCAAACATCTTACCTTCTTCAAAGAAGTCTTCAGTTACTTGATGAGTTGGGATAGAAACGTGTTGCTCTTTACCTTTAGTGTCGGTAAAGCGTAGGTCAACAAATTTCGCTTCGGTTTCTTTGATAAGGTCTAAAGCCTTTTCTACTGACATTGTGTCCTCCTGAATATAATCAAAGATTATGGTGTTTTTCAAACTTGCAATACTAGTTGCTGAACTAAGCGATTTTCATGCCATATGCATGATGACCCTAAAATGCCTATTCTATCGTTGAAATGGTGAATTATAGACTCATAACCCACCACTTCCTGCACCACCATGAAGCATCTCCGTCCAATGTGGTGCATTAGTTATTACCTACAACAACTAGTATGCTCAGATTAACCTAATAACAATTAGATAGATGTATTATTTTGATATTTGCTATTACTAACTAATTATCAAAATTGTGCACCTTTATTAAAATTTCGCACCAAGCCACAGCCAAAGTTTATCGGTATCAACCCGGCCGCTCTCACCAGAGTAGGCTGCGTACTTAATTCCCATAGAATAGTTGGCTGATATTTTATAGGCATACTGTAGATCAATTTCACTTCCAAGGTCATCAACAGACTCACTAGCATCATCGGCCTCAAAGTCGTGATAAGTCGCGGTCAAGCTTCCACCAGCCACTTGACCAGATAAAGTCACGGATAAATCCACTAATCCCTCTGCTGGTGTGCCTAAAAAAACATCAGCCCAACCGTTAAACTTATGAAGGGTCGCAAGAGGTGTAGAAAATCCGTAATTGCCGTCATCAGAGCCTAACACTTCATAACCAACTTTTGCAGTCACTCCTGAAAATACACCACCGACTTCTAACATCAAATAATCTGCATCAAAACTAGTGGTGGCTGAATCACTGCTTTGTGTGGCGTATTCAGCTGTATAAATAATCTTGGTATCGGCAACTGAACTGTCGCCGGAAAAGCGAATACCAAAAGTATCTAGAGAATTTTCCACATTATTATCTATCTCTAATAAATATCCATAGGCCGTTATTTTCCCCAAAGAAGAATTATATGAGGCATTTAGTAGGTGATCTTTAGCATCAAAATCAGCCGCCTCAGCAAAAATTCTATTTCGCTGGGTTAGATAAGCATATTTTAAAGAGACCGCTTTTGCTGGGCAATAGTTCACGCTAATACCATCAAAGGTTTGGCGATCCTGACGCCAACCTACGTGTCCGATAAATCGGTGATTATCCATGGTAATAACTTGGCGACCGAGTTTGGCTGTGAAATTGTCTTTGGAGTACTGAATATATCCTTGATCCAATTCTGTGTGCTCAGGGTCTGCAATCACAGAATACATACCGGAGTTGTAACCTGTTGGTCCAACAGTATAGTCCCCTTGCCCCAACACAATGCGAGTATCTTCCACTTCAATCATTGCGGAAAAATTCTTATAGCTAGCCGATTTGTAGCTTAATAATGTGCGTAAGGTTAACGCACTTGCATCTTCAACTGCATTGTCTTGATCAACCGATTCATAACGCAGGTTAAAATTAACCCCAGCGGTGCCGCTTGTCATGGCTTTAGCGATAGATTCTTCAGCATTTACAGAAGCACTAGAAACGCTCAATAAAGCGACTGCTACAGCAACGTTAAGTGTTTTTTTAGTCATAGTTTTCATCATCTTCTCTCTTATTCCAGACATGACTTCGCCGAGACCTTCGACTCGCTATTAAATTTAATGGCTAAAATCGAGGTCTTGGTTTACATGGTATTTAAAGGTTAATGTGATTAAATTTTGTCAGAACCCGTTTTCAAATTTTCAGTGCGTTCACTGCTAACTTTGTTTTTTCGATGAGAGTCCACCGATTCCACTTTTCGCTGCTTTTCATACAAAAATTTGAGTACTTCATGTCGATAGTGGTTGTACTGAGGATTATCAGCCAACTCAATTCGATTTCGCGGTCGCTCTAATTCAACCTGCAAAATTTCACCAATAGTTGCAGCTGGACCATTAGTCATCATCACGATGCGATCGGAGAGTAAAACCGCTTCGTCCACATCATGAGTAATCATGATCACGGTATTTCCCAGTTTGTTGTGAATTTCCATCACTGAGTCTTGCAGGTGAGCACGGGTTAACGCATCGAGTGCTCCGAAAGGCTCATCCATTAACAATACTTTTGGTTGCATAGCCAAAGCTCGAGCAATCCCCACACGCTGTTTCATACCGCCAGATATCTCAGAAGGTAATTTGTCAACGGCGTGACTCATGTGAACTAATTCAAGATTGTGCTCTACCCATTCCTTAATCTCTTTTTTAGAGCGCCCAGAACGCGTTTGTTTAACCGCTAACTCAACATTTTTATAAGCAGACAACCAAGGTAGAAGAGAATGATTTTGAAATACAACGGCCCGTTCAGGACCAGGTTCATTCACTTCCTGACCTTCAAGTATCACTCCACCAGTTGTGGCTTGATACAGTCCGGCAATGAGGTTCAGTACTGTCGATTTGCCGCATCCCGAATGACCAATCAAGGATATAAACTCACCTTTCTGAATTTTAAGATTGACATCTTGCAAAGCAGTAAAAGGCCCTTTGGGAGTAGGAAAATCTATAGCTACTTGCGTTAATTCAAGTTGATGTTTAAACGTCATGTTAATTTCCTCTTTAGCGTAAGGTCGCTGACTTGTCCCAACTTACCCATTTCTGAAGCTGCAACATTAATCGATCGAGTATGAAACCTATGATTCCAATAGTGAGTACCGCAACCATAATACGAGCCAAAGATTCAGAACTACCATTTTGAAATTCATCCCAAACAAACTTTCCAAGTCCCGGATTTTGCGCCAACATCTCTGCGGCAATCAAAACCATCCAGCCAATTCCCAGAGAAAGACGCAAGCCAGTAAAAATAGCAGGGATAGAGGAAGGCATAACAATTTTCAAGACATGCTGTATGGGATTTAATCTCAGTACTTTACTTACATTGATTAAGTCCTTATCAATACTCGACACGCCTACTGCAGTATTAATCAAGGTCGGCCATAAACAACACAGCGCCACTGTTGCAGCAGAGGTAATAAAAGACTTTGAGAACATAGGGTCATCCGACACATATGCGGCACTTACCACCATAGTAACTAGCGGCAGCCACGCAAGGGGGGAAATCGGCTTGAATAGCTGTATTAAAGGGTTTATTGCCGCATAAGAAGATTTGCTTAAACCGCACAGTATGCCTAATGGAACCGCAATTAACGACGCCATAATAAAGCCAACCATGACCGTATAAAGGCTAGTCCAAATTTGTTGAAAGAACGTTGGAGCGCCAGTAAAAGCACGGATTTTTGGTTGATAGGTGGGATCCTTCGCTACCCGTTCAGCATTGCGCTTTTGTTGTCGTTCATAAAATTCAGTGGCTTTATTTTTCTGCGCATAATGCTCATCGACTAACACAGTAGCTTGCTCCCAAACAGCTGCGGTGCCAGGAAACTGCCCCAGTGAGGTATCAATATTTTTCGCCATAGCGTTCCATAAGCCAATAAACAACACCAATCCGATTAATGGCAACATAATCGTTTTTAATAACCCTGTTAGCTTTGCTAAATCAACGCTAGTTTGCTTCTCAGTTAGCATAGGAATAGCTGCTTGTTTCGACATTTTCTTTCTCCGTCAGGTCAAATCACTTAAGCCCTAGAGCTTAGTGCTGCCTTTTAATCCAATGTTGAATTTATCCAAATAAGCATTTGGCTGAGTTCCGTCATACACAATATTGTCGATAAAGTGTTTCTGAGCCGGTTTGTAGCCTGTTTCAGTGGCAAACTCAGGGAAGTCTTTCGCTGATGCTTTGCCTTCAGCGATTAGGGCTTTTGCAGCTTGCGCGTAAATGTCTGGGCGATACACTTGCTTAGCAATATCTTTGTACCAAGAGTCAGGTTTTTGCTCGCTAATTTGGCCCCAACGACGCATTTGAGTTAAGTACCATATGGCATCACTGTAGAATGGATAAGTCGCGTTGTAACGGAAGAAAACATTGAAATCAGGCACCTCTCGCTTGTCGCCTTTTTCATATTCAAAAGTACCTACCATACTGTTTGCAATTACTTCAGCGTCGGCACCAACATAAGCACTCTTGGCTAGAATTTTGACAGCTTCAGGGCGGTTCGCATTATTGTTTTCATCTAACCATATGGCTGCGCGAATCATCGCTTTAACCACGCGGATATGAGTATTCGGATTTTCCTCAGCCCATTTTTTACTTACACCAAAGACTTTCTCAGGATTGTTTTTCCAAATCTCATAATCAGTTACTACCGGAACACCAATACCTTTAAAAACAGCCTGTTGATTCCAAGGTTCGCCAACGCAATATCCTTCAATTGTTCCAGCTTCCATTGTGGCAGGCATTTGTGGTGGAGGCGTTACCGAAAGTAAAGCGTCTGCGTTAATCTGCCCACTGGTGTCGCCTTTATGGGGCGCATAATAACCAGGGTGAATATTACCGGCAGCTAACCAATAACGAAGCTCATAGTTGTGCGTGGATACGGGGAATACCATCCCCATGTTGAAAGGTTTACCGGCATTTTTAAAACCATCAATTACCGGCTTCAAAGCATCGGCTTTAATCGGATGCACAGGTTTACCATTTTCATGGGGAATATGGGGTTTCATTTGTTTCCAAATGTCATTGGAAACAGTAATGGCGTTGCCATTTAAATCCATACTGAAAGCAGTAATAATATCGGCTTGAGTACCAAAGCCGATAGTCGCCCCTAATGGCTGACCCGCTAACATATGCGCGC
Source organism: Aliiglaciecola sp. 2_MG-2023 (assembly GCF_030548145.1). Taxonomy (NCBI): domain Bacteria; kingdom Pseudomonadati; phylum Pseudomonadota; class Gammaproteobacteria; order Alteromonadales; family Alteromonadaceae; genus Aliiglaciecola; species Aliiglaciecola sp. 2_MG-2023. The sequence goes on along the minus strand of NZ_JAUORY010000020.1, from coordinate 20,580 downwards.
CGTCCAATTGTCCATCAATGACTCTGTCGAGCAAAACTTTCCAATTTGCTTGCGCTTCTAAAGTGACATATAACCCTTCATCCTCGAAAAATCGCTTTTCGTAGGCTATGGCGAGCGGCGCCATATCAGTTAACTTAATGAATCCAAATTTCAGTTCTTCTTTTTCTGGGTAACCCACTTCCTGAGCATGCAAACTTGTGCTGCCAATCACCACGGCGATAGGGGCCAAAATCATGGTTTTTCGAATCGATGATACCAACTTGATAACTGCACCCGACCATTTTGTTAAAGACATAATCTACTCCGAATTTTTTCCAAAAAAAAACCCACGTCAACTCCAAAAACTTGAAGTTCACGTGGGCTACTTTGCCGTATCAAATAACTGCAACTCTGCAGTCAGGTGACATTATGTTAGATGGACAACGCTTAGGTTATTATTATTGCTTTAAGCTATTGTCACGAGCGTTACTAAGCATTACTGATGCCAACTTTAATTTTTTATATTTATCAATAACTTATGAAATACTATGGTTTGTGTATCACTGCTCAAAAGCCATAGTAGTGCAAATTGCACTATGAAATTGCCTCATAAAAGTGCTTTCCTCGCACTTTTTTAGTATTGGCACTAACCAAGAGCATTTAAAAGAGGCGCGATTTGGCGATAAATATCACTACGATAAATACCTTCAATACACCCTTTAGTGTTTATATTGTCAGCAATTTGACCGCTACTTTTCATTTTCTGCAATAACCATTGTCCATACTCAACATCAGGGTTGTTCACATCATTCCCATCGACTGTAGTTGAAAATTGATTATAAGAAGGCACTGAGCGTGGAGAAAGCTTAGCTTGGGTTAAACAACTGCCTAAAAGAGATGGGGTAATTATCTCCAAAGGTTCCCCTAAGAATCCTTCTTGACTCATCATCACTGCGGTTTCAAAACGATTAGGTACAGAGTCTAACCAATTGCAGGCTTGTTTTAGGGCTGCACAAATTGCAAGAACAGTATTCGGTTTGCTTTCGACAAAAGAAGACAGAAATCCGAGGACTTTTTCTGGAGAGTCTTGCCATATATCGGATGAAGTAACTACTGTCACCCCGCAATTACCACGCACAGCTTTTGCGTTCCATGGGCCGCCAACACAAAAACCATCGATGTCGCCATTTAACATGGAATCGACCATATTAATTGGTGGGACCACGCTGATGTTCACATCGTCAAAGCTGATCCCGCCACTGAGCAACCAGTCTTTAAGTTGATAATGATGACAGCTATACGGAAACACAGTCGCAAAAGACAGTTTGTCTTTGTTTTCTTGAACGCGATAATCAATCACGTTTTTTAGTAATTTAGCGTCTAGGGGAAATGCCAATTGAAAGATTTTGTTAACCGCCAATACTTCTTCAATCAAGGCTTCAGACAATGTAATGCCATTCCCATTTTGACTTAACACCATGGGTGTCACCACATGAATGGGTGAGACTCCCAAACCTAAAGTGCTGGCAATGGGCATTGGGGCGAGCATTTGTGCCGCATCCAAGATCCCTGCATGTAATTTATCCCGTAACGTCGCCCAAGAATTTTGTTTTTGCAGAGTAACGTCTAATCCCCAATTTTCGAAGTAACCGAGATTTTTTGCCACTACAAAAGGAGCGCAATCGGTAAGGGGGCTAAATCCGAGGGTTAATTTTGTTTTTTCAGGTTTAATCATGATTTGCTTTACAACGAGTTAAACATCGAAATGATGGTCTTGGCCACATCATCTAGCTTTTGACCGGTATCCATAGCCGTTTTTCGCATGGTATGGAACGCTTGATCTTCACTGATATTTTTATTTTTCATTAGTATACGTTTAGCCTGGTCAATATTCTTTCGAGAGGTAAGTTGCTGTTTGGTGTCGATTAATTCGGTTTTTAATTTTTGGAATTCTCGAAATCTAGCCACAGCGGCATCTAAGATAGGTTTCACTCGATGGGGTTCGAGATCCCCCACCACATATGCACTAACACCAGATTCAATGCTCTGGTTGATGGTGTCTGTGTCTTCTTCACTAGAAAACATCACAACAGGTTTGGGATCAATATTTTTAATAGTGTGCAGGCTTTCCAGAATATCACGACTAGGTGACTCAATATCAATAACGATAATATCCGGCTGCAACTGGTCTACTTGCTTTAATAAAGTGCCGGATGGACTAGCTAAATGACTAATTTCATAGCGAGAATTTCCCAGCGCTGCGGTTACCAAGTCTGCTCGATGTGTATTTTCGTCGATTAGCAGAATCCGTAAGTTCTTCGCGCTGTGAGCTACATTTTTTTTGTCTTTATTACTCACCAAAACTCATTTCCAGCTCTGAATTGAAGAGGTTACTATCGGTAAGCGAAGGAAGAGCAATCTCCACACCATAAATATATAACCAAGATATTCAATTACTTACAATTATTCATCTAATCAAATCACATAAACTTATGTAATAACCGTGCAACCGCACCAACTGAGTGCAAAACTAATGAGCGTAGTGTTTACCGGTTGTATCAAATAACGGATTTTCAACTGTTTTTTGCAGGCTCGTTGCTGACCATACTTTATTGCGCATTGACCACAAAGCTTTCGCTTGATTGAAGGCCTCTGACCAATCAAGGTCTTCCATAAGCACCAGCATAATACTGAGCGTTCCAATCACTGCATCATGGGCATAAGTATTTTCTTTACCTTCCCAGAACTGAATTAATTCACTAGCAATGAGTTGTCGTGGTTTCGTCATTCTGCTTTCGTTAAATGCCTCAACGTTAATCACTTTATGTTCGGTATTTCGGCAAATATGTAAGGCAACGTCGCGCTCGGGATTAAATTCAATTTCGCCTCCTTCGCCTCTAAAACACAACATATTTGGATCTTCTAATAACGCCGCGGTTAGACGATGTTTTTCATCTACTTGACGATGAAACACCCCTTGTAAACTAAAGTTAGCTTTCGACGGATTAAGAATTCTCGCTAAGGTGTTAGCGCAGGAACGAAGTCCAAATTGAGCCCGTAACTGAATTATTTTATCCAACTGCGGATTCACTTGTTCCAATTCCATATAACTAAATCCAAGGGTGGCAAGTTGTTCGGCAACCATTTGAGTTGAAGTTGCGACACTGAAACCTAAATGTGGCATCACTTCATTCAAATATAATCGTTTAGAGTCCGGCTCATTAGTGCCGTGTAGAAAAATTCGTTTCCCTTGTTGAGCCAATACTAAAACCGCCAATAAAAACCAAGGTAACTGTCGTCTTTTCCCAGCGTAACAACCCATGTCTAAATCTACATGTAGTGAATCTAAGCCAGCAATAGTATGTTGTCGAAATGCTTGGGTAAAACCAGCTAACTCCTCTGGCGTCTCCTCTCTCACTCGCAGCAACATAAGAAAAGCCCCTTTTTGCTCAGGCGTCACACGTTCTTCGATTACCATCGTCATAGCATCAAATGCTTCTTGTTGAGTTAAGGTACGCCCTGCTCTCTGGCCTCTGCCAATGATCCGGATAAAATGTTTAAATTCCTGATTTTCGTTCATTCGAGTAATGTACCTTAGTCGACTATTGCGTTGCGAGCTGGGATAGCAAGGAGCTAAAATTTAGATGCATAAAATACATTTTATGTTCCGGTTTGCAAAGGTTTAAGTTCAGCATCGAGAATAGTTATATTTCCCTCATAAGTATGGCTTTTAACTAATTGCTTAAGCTCTGTTTTACAGGAACCACAGTTAGTACCACATTTTAGTTCATCACCTAATTTATCTACCGAATTACAGCCCTGCTTTATTGCCTCTACAATGGTGTTTTCTCCGACTTTGAAGCAGCTACATATCAATCGACCTTGAGCGAACGCTGGATCCGGTGTAGCCCTCAATAACGCCGATTTCTGTTCATCTAGTAACGCCGTTTGCTGCAACAAACTATTTATCCAATTAACATCCATTTGCGGGGCATTGGAGTCCCAAAATAGAGCTAAATCTAAACCACCATCGCGGAGTGCGAAAATATTTCTTTTGTCGCCCAGCTCCGTTTTTTGCCGGGAAGAAAACCACTCTGTGCATAATGGTAAGTTAACCTGCAATTCAGAGACCATTTCAGCATTATCTGAAGCAAAATAAACTAAATACCCCTGATCGATAGCAATTTCGCTCCAATATTCGGCGACTTGATTCAACAACCTATGGTCTAGCTTTTTTCGAGTAAATAGTTGACCATGCAGTGGATAGTTACACAACTTCACATTCACCGCAGAATGTTTTAATTCGGGCTGGCCAGAAACCGCATCTGAAGCATCAGAGTAGAGAGCTGCGATAGCGGAAGAGGATGAATTAGTGCCACTCCAATGAATAGGCGCAAACAACTCCCCTGTTCGTTGTTGTGGCTGCAGTTTAACCGGCATTATGACTTTTTTATGTTGCTCAGTTTGTGCGTGCTTTTGCGAAATGGCAGAGGTTATTTCTAGGAAATCTCCATCACATATTCCATTTTGTTTGGCATCAAGGGGGTGCATATGCACAAAAGCGCGGTCAATGTGACCAGTCAATTCGGCTGTTTTTCCAGTACGAGTCATGGTATGCCATTGATCTCTAATACGACCACTATTTAAAACAAATGGAAAGTCCGCACTGGTAGCTACTTCGGGGGCTTTAGGTTGCAGTGCAATAAATTGTGCCTTTTTAGACGCAGTATAGAACTGCCCATCGGTAAATAGTCGTTGAGTGCCAGAGCGATTGTTTGCATTAATCGGCCATTGAACCGGCTTTAATCTGTCATATTCTTTTTCACTTATGTGCTGCAAAGCCGACAAGTCGAGGGCCCTGAGTCCATGATTTTTATAAGCGGTTAAACCTGCGTGTTCACGAAATATTTCGGATGGGTTGAGATAGTTAAAACCTTGTTCGAATCCCATAGCTTTAGCAACGTCACAAATAATCTGCCAATCATGCTTGGCAAGTCCTGGCGCAGATAAAATGCCCCGCTGTCGAGAAATACGTCGCTCTGAATTGGTGACTGTGCCATTTTTTTCTGACCAACCTGTAGCAGGTAGCACGACATCGGCCATCGCTAGTGTGTCATTTTTTGCCACACAATCAGACACCACTACAAACTCACATTTTTGCAAAGCGCTAGCTATTTTTCCTCGATTTGGCATGCTCACCATGGGATTTGTTGCCATGATCCAAATCGCCTTAATATTGCCTTTATGCACCTCGTCGAACATATCTACAGCTTTCAAGCCAATAGTTTTTGGAATAGCTGGCGATTGCCAATAAGATTGTACGATTTGTTGATGCTGCGGATTATCGATGTCCATATGCGCGGCGAGCATATTGGCCAAGCCGCCCACTTCCCTGCCGCCCATTGCGTTTGGCTGTCCTGTGAGGGAAAACGGACCACAACCTTCTCGTCCCAACTTGCCACTGGCTAGATGACAATTAATGATGCTGTTAGCTTTATCGGTGCCAGAGCTGGACTGATTTACTCCCATAGTATAGGCCGATACAGCTTTATCTGAATCTGCGAATAAAGTATAAAACTTGGCAACGTCGATTAAAGGGATATCACAAACTTGCGCGACCTTTTCTAATGTCCATTGTTTTGCACAGTCTAAAGCTGCATCAAAACCTTCTGTATTAGCATCGATATAATTTTGATCTAGCTTGTTATGCTGCTTTAAGTAATGTAATAAACCATTAAATAACGCGGTGTCTGTACCTGATTTTATTGCCAAGTGGAGATCAGCAATCTCGCCAGTGCCAGTTTGGCGAGGATCAATAGTGACAATCTTCATTGCTGGATTTAGCTTTTTGGCACGTTCTATTCGTTGAAATAGAACGGGGTGCGTCCAAGCAGCATTAGAGCCAATAAAAACAATAAGATCAGCAAGCTCTAAATCTTCATAATTGCACGGTACTGCATCTGCGCCAAACGCACGCTTATATGCAGATACGGCTGATGACATGCACAAACGTGAATTGGTATCGATATTTGCGGTACCAATGTAGCCTTTCATTAATTTGTTGGCGACATAGTAATCTTCTGTCAATAATTGACCTGAGACGTAGAAGGCAACAGCACCGGGTCCGTGCTCAGCAATAATTTGCCTAAATTTGTTAGCGACATGCTGTGTAGCTTGTTGCCAATCGACATCTTGACCTTGGATTTTAGGACTCAATAAACGTCCTTCAAGGCCATTAGTTTCTAGAAGTTTACTGCCTTTAACACATAACCGTCCAAAATTAGCCGGATGATCAGAGGAGCCATTCACTTGGTTTAATCGATACTCCCCGCCGTCGGCAGGTTTCTCGACCTGAACGTCGACACCACAACCGACACCACAATAAGGACATGTGGTTTTTGCCAGTGTTGGCGATGGTTGACAATCAAAAGCTCGATCGTTTTCGGTCGCAACTATTGAACTACGCGGAATATGAGCACTCATTTAATTCACTAATTGAAGCTGGACTTGTTGATCAACAATACGTGCTGGATAAACCGCAATTTTTACGCTTTCGTCATCTATACACTCTCCAGAGATAAGTTTAAAACGCTGCTTATACAATGGTGACGCGACAAAAGGTTCATTGGATACAGAGCCCACTAAACCTCGGTACATGACATTAGCTTTACCGATAGGATCCCAATTACTCACGGCATAAAGACTTAGTTTATCGCCCTGACAAATTTTGAATATTGCCACTTGTACGTCGTTGACTAGGGCACATACACCGGAATTATCAACCAAGTCGTTAGGTTCACACACGTTAATCCAATTATCACTCATGCTCATAATTCCTTACTCCACTTCTACGATATTGATAGATGAAGCAGTTTCAACAACCGGCTTCACTGTGCCTAAAATTTTATCAACTTCAGTTTCTGTTGCTGGACGAATCTGCTCACGCTCTTCCACAAAGATAATGTTGCTATCAGTTTTTTCGCTATTCACAAATTGACGGAAGCGTTTGCGAGAGTTTTCTGCTGTTATGGCCGTCTTCCATTCACATTGATAACTATCGACGACGTGTTGCATTTGCTGTTCGAGTTCAGCACCGAGTCCCAGTGAGTCGTTAATCACTACCTCTTTAAGATAATCAAGCCCACCTTCCATATTTTCCATCCATACAGAGGTTCGCTGCAATCTGTCTGCAGTGCGCACATAAAACATCAAGACCCTGTCGATGTATTTAATTAACGTTTCGGTATCCAAATCAGTAGCGAATAGGTCGGCGTGTCGTGGTTTCATTCCACCATTACCGCAAACATATAGATTCCAACCGTTTTCTGTGGCGATAATACCGATATCTTTACTTTGCGCTTCGGCACATTCGCGGGTACAGCCAGATACGCCGATTTTCAATTTATGGGGTGAGCGTAGGCCTTTGTAGCGGTTTTCGATATCAATAGCCTGACCAACTGAATCTTGTACTCCGTAGCGACACCAAGTGCTGCCAACACATGACTTAACGGTTCGAAGAGATTTGGCGTAAGCGTGACCGGTTTCAAAACCTGCATCAATTAGTTCTTCCCAAATAAGAGGAAGTTGTTCAACTCTGGCACCGAATAAGTCAATTCGTTGTCCGCCGGTCACCTTAGTGTACAAATTATATTTTTTCGCTACTTGGCCAAGCACAATGAGTTTATCAGGGGTTATTTCTCCACCAGCGATACGCGGAACCACCGAATAAGTGCCGTTCTTTTGCATGTTGGCCAAATAAGTGTCGTTGGTATCTTGCAAAGTGACATGGGGAGTTTCCAGAATAAAGTCATTCCAGATAGACGCCAAAATAGAAGCTGCTGCTGGTTTACAAATTTCACAACCTAAGCCGGTACCGTGTTTTTCCAATAATTCATCGAAGGTTTTGATTTGGCCCACTTGAACCATATGGAACAACTCTTGACGTGAATAAGCAAAATGCTCACAAATATCCTTCTTAACTTCCACGCCTCGTTTTTCAAGGTCATTGTCTGTAACCGACTTAAGCAATGCTGCACAACCTCCGCATCCGGTACTGGCTTTAGTGCAGCTTTTAACAGCGGCTAAATCGCAAGCCCCAGCATCAAGGCTGGCGACAATGTCACCTTTAGTAACGTTGTGACATGAACAAATTGTTGCCGTATCAGGAAGCGCATCAGCTCCTAAAGTGGGAGCGCCTTCACCGAATGAGGGTAAAATTAAGCTTTCTGGGAATTCAGGTAAATCAATTTCATTTAACGCATATTGCAATAAAGTATCGTAATCACTGGTATCACCTACTAATACAGAACCAGTTAACTTGTTGGTGTCAGCATTGACAACGATTTTTTTGTAAACGCCTGTAACTTGATCTTCATAAGTGTAGGTTAATGCGCCATGCTCTCTGGCGTGAGCATCACCGATAGAGCCAACTTCGACCCCCATCAGTTTTAATTTAGTGCTCATGTCAGCACCTTCAAATAACACATCCCCACCAACAATATTACTGGCTGCGGCTCTGGCCATGGTGTAACCGGGTGCGACTAAACCAAAAATAAAATTGTTCCAAAGGGCACATTCGCCAATGGCATAAATATCCGGGTCGCTGGTCAAACAGTGATCGTTAACTACAATTCCGCCGCGCTCACCGATCTCGATGCCAAATTCTCGAGCTAACTTGTCTTGGGGACGAATTCCGGCAGAGAATAGGATCATATCGGTTTCGAGGATTTCACCGTCTGCGAATACCATTTTGTAGCGACAGCTATCGCCAGCTTCAATACTTTGCGTAGCTTTTTGAGTATGTACTTCAACCCCTAGATCTTCAATTTTGTCCTTCAGTACACGGCCACCGCCAGTGTCTACTTGGACAGCCATTAATTGTGGGGCAAACTCCACAACATGGGTTTTCAATCCAGCTTGTTTAAGGGCATTAGCCGCTTCTAACCCCAACAAACCGCCACCAACAACTACACCAACTTTGCTTACTTGAGCAGAAGCACTAATGGCTTCCAAGTCTTCAATGGTTCTGTAAACAAGGCAATGAGGTTGATCATTGCCAGGAATTGGCGGCACAAATGGAAAAGAGCCAGTGGCTAAAATCAACTTGTCATAAGTTAAGACTTCAGCGTTTTCAGTAGTCACTTTTTTGGCTTGTTTGTCGATGTTATTAACTCGTGCGTTAACCTGAAAATTAACCCCAAGTTGCTGATAATGTTCTGCACTCGTTAAAGAGAGTTCATCCGCTGTTTTGCCAGAAAAATACTCTGATAAATGAACACGGTCGTATGCCAATCGAGGTTCAGCAGATAACACCGTAATATGAAAACGATTTTTGCCGTATACCTCTTCACTTTGTTGAATAAGCTGCTCAACAAAATGGTGTCCTACCATTCCGTTTCCGACTACGACAATGCGAGTTAAATGTTCATTTGTGGTCATAATATGCCTCTAATTTATTAACCCCAGAAACGAAAAAAGCCCGCAGTATCTGCTAAACAGATACTGCGGGCTTCGTTGCCGGGTATAACTAACCGCCATGGCTAGCTATTGAATTTTGTGTAATAGATTGAGCGAATCAAAATGCAGCAATCTACCTCTGAACATAGATAAGCATTTATTAGGCCAAAAAATTAATTCTATAATTATCAATAATATAGTTTATTTAAAGCCCAGATTAATGTCAGCTAGTGCCGTTTCTTGGTGCAACTTTTAACTAAAATAGGGCATAACCATCAAAGGAATTTATATTATTTTTAGGTAAAATAACTTAGTAAGAGCAGAATGATAATGAACTCAACCAAGGCAATAAATTTAAATAAACGCAGTGGGTTTCGTTGAATTAGCGGCTGATGCTGAATTTGACTCAGCATAGTGGTATTTGGTTTGGACAAATCCGTAAAAAATTCCGAAAACGCCTGATAACGCTGCTCTGGATTAATTGCCAAACCTTTTGCCAATGCGATATCTAACCATTGTGGCAAGTCAGGTCTAAAATTCCTTAATGAAATATACTGCCAATTATCAACACTTAACTTTGTTGTTGATTGAGGGGTAAATGCTTTAAAGGGCAAATGTCCGGTCAACATTTCGAAACACACGACAGCCACAGAAAATAAGTCAGAGCGAAAATCGAATTGATTATTGAGTAGATATTCTGGAGCGATATAGTTCACCGACCCCACAGGTACACTCTCTTCTTGCAAAGCTTGAGTTTCCGCCATTGCACCAACATAAACCGTACCGAAATCGATTAACTTAACCTCGCCCGTTTTGGTAATCATCACATTTTCCGGTTTAATATCACGATGAACCATATCTTGTCGTTGAAAAATGCGAAGTGCTGCTATTAGCTGCTTCATTATACTTCTGACTTCAACAATGGATGCAGACGGATTATCTAGCAGCCATTGGCGCAAAGTTTGCCCTTCAATAAACTCACAAATGTGATACATAAATTTAGCGTTATCTGGACGCGGGTTTATGCGCATAATATTTACGTGTTGGAGTTTTTGACCTATCCACTCTTCTCGTAAAAAACCGCTTAAATAGTTGGGATCATCAACAAAATATTGAGAAGGGGTTTTTAAACAAAACAGTTCTTGCGTGTCTTCCTTAATAACTTTATACAAGCTACTTCGTGTGCCATTGAAAACCTGTTCCAGTACCCGATATCCCTCAAGCTTCATCCCCTCTTTTAGCGCAGGCGGCATCGCTAATCGAGTAAGTTGACGATGATATTCGTTGATGTCGGCATGAGGCAGTTCAGCAACTTTAACCAACAAACAACTTAGATTGTCGTCACTACCGGCTTCAATCGCTAATTCAACGATGCTTCTGGCGAGGTTTTCTAAATCAATTTTTGGTTCTGCCAACCATTGATTGAGTAGCAGCTGTATTTGTTTTGAACTAATAAACTCATGCACACCGTCGGTTGACAAGATAAAAAGGTCATCTTTGTTGAGCTCAAAAGTACAAAAATCCACATCGAGATTAGCTTCAATACCAATGGCACGACTTAATACTTTTTTGTTGCCAAACCGAGCATGATGATCGGTAGAAAGTTGCTCAAAATCCCCCTGCTGCAGTCGACAAATTCGACTATCGCCAGCATGAAATAGGAAACCAGTGGTAGACTTGAAGATTAATGCGCTAAAAGTAGTGACCATTTGACTATGGTCACCTAAAGCATACTCATGTTGGCCTGCGCACCAACGATTCAAACCTTGTAAAACTTGCGTAGCGGCCCTTTTTACCGTCCACGTTTCTGGGGTTTGACGGTAATCCTGTATGAAATTAGTAGCGCAGGTTATAGCGGCTTCTTTTGCCCTGCTGCACGAGCTAACACCGTCAGCGATGGTTGCGACAGCTCCTTTACTCGTTAATTCAGCACCCACTGGCAACCAGGCTGCAAACGCATCCTGGTTTTCCGTTTTCACACCAGCCGTTGAATAACCACCAAATTCAAGGTGAAGTTTTTCCAAGCTAAAATACCTGAATTAAATAGAACGATTCATATTATGTGACGTTTATCAGTTCGACACTACCATCTTCTCTGACTTCAGTAATTGTACCGCTAGGCTCTTTCATAAACAGTAATGCTACGAAGCCCAACACAGCCGTAGAAGCAATCACAATGAAGAAGGTTGACGTGTCGACAAGAGAGTAAACCGTTAAATATACAACGGCACCAACGTTACCATAGGCCCCTGTCATACCCGCAATTTGTCCAGTTAGGCGACGTTTAATCAGAGGAACCACAGCAAAAACCGCGCCTTCACCAGATTGCACAAAGAAGGAACATGCCATGACGACCACAACAGCTAACCAGATTGGCCACGTAGCATCAATAAAACTCATTGCAAAATATCCCAGAGCTAAGCCTGCGGTAAGAATCAACAATGTTGGTTTACGACCAAATTTGTCAGAAATTAACCCACCACCAGGCCGAGACATTAAATTCATAAATGCATACATACCTGCTAATAGTCCGGCAGTCGCCATATTTAATGTGAATGTATCGGCAAAAAATGCCGGTAACATCGAAACCACAGCTAATTCAGAACCAAATGTGGCAAAGTACAATATATTCAGCACCGCAACTTGTTTAAATTCATACTTGTGAATATCAGGTACAGGAGTAACAAAAATATCTTTATTTACTTGATAGGTTTTATATACGTCAAATATATAGAGTGCGACAAGACTCAAATACAACAGGGTTACCACGTCGTGGCTTAATAAAGAAACGCCACTTGGTGAAAGCTTCCAGTTAAGTAAAGCTAAGGCCAAATACATTGGCGTTTTCATAACTAATAAAAAATAGAAATCTTTGACACTAGTGACTTCTAATCCGCCAAGGTTTTTGGGACGAAAATAAGTTGAACCTTTGGGTGTGTCTGTGGTGTTTTTGTAATAAATAACACTAAAAATCAAACTCAAAACACCGGTAATACCAATGGCATAACGCCATCCATCCTCGCCTCCGAACAGCAATGCAATGGTGGGTAATGAAAAAGCCGCTGCGGCTGAACCGAAGTTCCCCCAACCACCATATACGCCTTCTGCGGTACCCAACTCTTTCGGAGGAAACCACTCACTTACCATGCGAATACCAACAACGAAACCAGCACCAATACATCCCATGGCAAACCGGGCAATTAACAATTGTTCGAAGCTATTGGCTAGGGCAAACGCAAAACAGGGGATAGCACAAATAGCCAGCAATGCAGAATACACCAGCCTTGGGCCAAACTTGTCGGTTAATGAACCAATTAACACTCTAGCAGGTATGGTTAAGGCAACGTTGATGATTAACAGTGTTTTCCATTCACTTAATGTTAATCCTACGCCGTCGACGATAGCTTCTTTGAGTGGCGCCATGTTAAACCAAACTACAAAGGTGATAAAAAAAGCCATCCAAGATAGATGCAAGGTTTTCATTTTGCCGGTAAAAGACACTAGATTAAATTTTTCCGCATTCATTTTTATTTCGCCTAACAGGTTTAACCTTTCATTGAACAAAAAAAAACCCACTCAACTTTCCAATTATCGGAAAATTGTGCGGGCTTCATTGCCTAACGTTCATCAGACAACTTTGTAGATGACGTTAATTTGTTGGTTTCGCAATAGATCTGTATTTTTGCGTTTTAGTTAACCAAGCAATAATCAATCCAACGATGAAAAACAAATTTAATTTCATAAATTCAAATACTTAATTGTAAAACAAGTAATATCAAAAGAGAGCTTACTATTCGTTTTGGTGCAACAGCGCACGGTTTAGGTGATTTTAAATGCTTGTATCGACAGGTGGATTTCTAAGATTAAGCCACAGCGAATTTACAAATACCTAAGATAAGTAGGGAGAAGGGGCAGTTACTTGCTCAATATCACAAATAAATAGGGCGCTGCTCATTATTTACCTGTATAATCCGCGCCCAAACGTAACCCTCGGCAATCCCAGTGAATAGAATTGGGTATTAATGGCAATCCGAGAGCATATTTAAAAGTACAGGCTTACCGAACAAAATGAAAGATATTAGTAAATTAAGAAACATTGCAATTATTGCACACGTTGACCACGGAAAAACAACCTTGGTTGACAAGTTGTTGCAACAGTCAGGCACCTTGGAAAGCCGAGGCGAAGCTGAAGAGCGCGTTATGGATTCTAACGATATTGAAAAAGAACGTGGAATTACCATACTTGCAAAAAACACAGCAATTAACTGGAATGATTACCGTATTAATATCGTTGACACTCCTGGACACGCCGACTTCGGTGGTGAAGTAGAGCGTGTTATGTCGATGGCTGATTCTGTACTTCTATTAGTAGATGCCCAAGAAGGTCCAATGCCGCAAACTCGTTTTGTGACACAAAAAGCTTTCGCTCAAGGTTTGAAGCCAATCGTAGTAATCAATAAAATTGACAAACCAGGTGCTCGTCCTGATTGGGTAATGGATCAAGTATTTGACTTGTTCGATAACCTTGGCGCAACTGATGATCAGTTAGACTTCCAAGTAGTTTATGCATCAGCACTTAATGGTTGGGCAACAAGAGAAGCAGACAAGCAAGCTGAAGACATGACGGATTTGTTCCAAACAATCGTTGATGTAGTAGAAGCGCCTGATGCAGATCCTGAAGGCCCGTTCCAAATGCAGATTTCTCAACTTGATTACAACTCATATGTAGGTGTTATCGGGGTTGGTCGCGTAACTCGCGGTGCAGTTAAACCAAATCAGCAAGTCACTATTGTTATGGCTGATGGCACTAAGCGCAACGGTAAAGTAGGTCAGGTACAAGGTTACCTTGGTTTACAAAGACATGAAGTTGATTCAGCACAAGCTGGTGACATCATTGCAATTACCGGTTTAGGCGAGTTAAAAATCTCTGACACCATTTGTGATCCAAATGCTGTAGAAGCTTTACCGCAGTTATCTGTAGATGAACCTACAGTAACCATGACTTTCCAAGTTAATACTTCTCCATTTGCGGGTAAAGAAGGTAAGTACGTTACTTCTCGTAATATTCTTGAGCGTTTACAAAATGAATTAATTCATAACGTAGCGTTAAAAGTAGAAGAAACTGAAGATCCGGATAAATTCCGTGTTTCAGGACGTGGTGAACTACATTTGGGTATATTGATTGAAAATATGCGTCGTGAAGGTTACGAATTAGCGGTTTCTCGCCCTGAAGTAATTTTGAGAGAAATTGATGGCGAAATTCACGAACCATTTGAAACATTAACTATTGATGCTGAAGAAGAGCATCAAGGTTCAGTGATGGAACAAATTGGACTTCGTAAAGGTGAACTTACTAATATGTCTCCTGATGGAAAAGGACGTATTCGTATGGACTTTATGATCCCTAGCCGCGGATTAATTGGATTCCAAACTGACTTTATGACGATGACTTCAGGCTCAGGTTTGATTTATCACACATTCGATCATTACGGACCGCATAAAGGTGGCTCAATTGGTCAACGTAAGAATGGCGTATTGATTGCCAATGCAACAGGTAAAGCATTAACCAATGCTTTATTTAACCTTCAAGAACGTGGTCGTTTATTTATCGGTCACGGTGTAGAAGTTTATGAAGGTATGGTTATCGGTATTCACAGTCGTGATAACGACCTGACGGTAAACGCACTTAAAGGTAAGCAATTAACTAACGTTCGTGCATCTGGTACTGATGAAGCACAAACACTAGTTCCGCCAATTAAAATGTCTCTAGAGCAAGCTCTTGAGTTTATCGATAACGATGAATTGGTAGAAGTGACTCCTGTTAGCATCCGTATCCGTAAAAAATTACTAACTGAAAATGAAAGAAAACGCGCTGGTCGCAGTAAAGAATCATAGTAGTTAGTTAATACTTAAAAAAGCCGGCTGATTATGTCGGCTTTTTTGTATCATCGTTTTAAGTACAAGGCCGACTACGTTGCATATTCCTGTATATAGTTAATAATAACTACCAGATTTTCTAACCACTTAGACATAATGAATGCAAAATAGAACATTCCCAGTATTTGAAACACAACGACTTAGATTAGATCAATTAACTAAATTGGACAGACAATCTATTTTTGAGGTCTTCTCAGACCCAAAAGTTGTGGAACATTATGACGTTGAATTGTTTAAAAACATTCACGAAGCCGATAGGTTAGTAGAGTATTTTGATTCTAGATTTACTAGTGATAATGGCATTCGCTGGGCTATTCGCGACAAGCAAACGGGTAGCTACATAGGTTCATGCGGTTTTACCCATTGGAATAAGTATGACCATAGTGCCGTTATCGGATACGAAATTAGTCAGAGAAATTGGGGAAAAGGGTTTGCTAGTGAAGCCGTAAAACGAGTTGTTGACTTTGTATTTTCCCCTGATTTCCATTTCTACGTGCATCGAATTGAAGCTTTGGCTTTGCCTTCAAACATTCCTTCAGGCTCATTGCTAACCAAACTAGGGTTTAAATTAGAGGGTACATTGCGCGGAAAATGTTATTGGAACGACGATTTCCACGATATGAATATGTACGGTCTATTACGTGAAGATCGCCCTGATAATTAAAGCCATGATAATTCTTGGGCTAAAAAATCAAACTCAATATCCAAGCGAAAAGAAATGCGATAGTCCCTAGCAGCGTTTCCATCACGGTCCAGGTTTTAAGTGTTGTTTTCACATCCATGTTTAAAAGACGACTCACTAGCCAAAAACCTGAGTCATTAAAATGCGAAAGCACTGTTGAACCACCGGCGATTGAAATAACAATAAAGCATAAATCTAAGGAGCTTAAATCAGGGGCTACAGTGACAATAGGCGCAACTAATGCAGCGGTGGTAGTTAGGGCGACAGTTGCCGATCCTTGGGCCACTCTCAAACTGGCTGCAATTAAAAAAGCAGCGACTATTAATGGCATACCCGTATCAGCTAATATGGAGGCGAGTGAATCTCCAATCCCACTGGCTCTTAGCACACCACCAAACATTCCTCCTGCACCTGTTACTAAGATTATTGCGCATATAGGTGCTAATGACTCTGCGCATAATTGCTCTAATTTTTCTGCACCGTACTGCTTTGAAAATATAATTAAGCAACTAAGCAGGGTGATAAGTAAAGCAATAGGTGTCTGCCCTATAATGATAAACACATGAGAAAGTTGGTGCTCACTATTTATTAAGCCTGCGATTATTAAAGTACTTAAAACGGTATTAAACGAAATTAAAACAACCGGCAACAATAATATGAACAGTACTGTGCTAAATCTAGGGTATGAACTATTGTCTGCTGGCGTGTTTTGTCCAAATAAGTCGTTATCAATAGGAATATGAAACTTTTTTCCACAATACAAAGCAAACAGATATGCGCCTAAATACCAGGTTGGTATCGCAATTGCTAAACCTACAATGAGAAGAAGCCCAATATCAGCTCCTAAAAATCCGGATGCAGCTACAGGTCCTGGATGAGGCGGTACAAAAGCATGCATTACTGCAAATGCGCCAGCGCAGGGCAGCGCGTAGACTAATAGAGATCCAGAGAAACGTTTTGCCACACTAAAGATAATCGGCATTAACACTATTAGACCGGCATCAAAAAAGATCGGAAAACCAAACAAAAGAGATGCAATACCTAAAGCTAAAGGCGCTCTTTTCTCGCCGAACCGAGTTATTAATGTGTCCGCCAAAATCGTTGCACCACCACTATGCTCAAGGATTTTCCCAATCATGGCCCCCAAACCAACCAATAACGCGATAGACGCTAATGTCCCACCAAAACCTTGGGTTAGTGTTGAAAGTAGTTTTTCAGATGGTATACCGGCGGCGATTGCTGTAACTATGCTTACTAGAATCAACGCTATGAAAGCGTGAATTCGAAATTTAACAATGAGAATTAATAGCGTTAGAACTGAAAGGACTGCGACTGTTAGCAAATAAACTGAGGATTGAGCGGGCGCTAATATATCCATATACCAAAAAACCAACCATTGTGTCATGCGCTACCTTGTCACAATAAACAGGTTTATTTCAAGTTTCGCTTTCGATTTTCAATTTATTAGACTGCAAAAAGATCTCAGAATAATAAAAATCTTAAGTCCGACACTGACTTTGAATTAGAAAACACTTTGTTTAGGAGCTGCTTTACTTCTTCACAAAGTATTTTCTATCTAGCTATGTAGTTCGATGTAAATTAGTTCGCTTTACTTTGGATATAGTCGTTAACTAGACGTTCTAATATATCCAATGGAACTGCGCCATTTTTAAGTACGACGTCATGATAATCCGCTAACTTAAACTTATCACCTAACTCCAATTTAGCCTTTTCTCGTAACTCTAGGATTTTCATCATGCCCACTTTATAAGAGGTTGCCTGACCTGGCATGACTATATATCTTTCTATTTCTGAGACAACATCACTTTGTGCGATCCCAGTATTGTTCGCCATATACTCTATCGCTTCTTCTCGCGTCCATCTTTTAGCATGAATTCCGGTATCTACCACTAAACGAACAGCTCTAAATAACTCAGCTTGTAAACGACCAATATTATCGTACGGGTCATCTTCAAATCCTAATTCCCAAGCTAGACGCTCGGCATATAATGCCCAACCTTCAGCATAAGCGGTAAATGGCGATAAGGTTCTGAAAATAGGTAACCCCTCTAGCTCCATAGAAATACTTACCTGAAAGTGATGGCCTGGAATACCTTCATGATAAGCTAAAGTGCGCATACCGTATTTAGGCGTAGCTTTAATATCATACAAATTAGCGTAGAAGACGCCCGGTCTAGACCCATCCATAGATGGCCGTTGGTAATATGCACCTGGTGCTGTTTTTTCTTTAAATTCTGGTATGCGCTTAACTTCCATGCCAGCTTTAGGCAGAACATTGAATACTTCTCCCATTGACTGGTTAATTTCATCAAGGATAGTCTGGTAGTCGGCTAGTATCTGAGCACGACCTTCATCAGTATCAGGATAGTAGAAACGTTCATCATTTTTTAATGATTCAATTGCAGTAGTGAAACCATCGGTAACGTCAAACCCTTCTGATCCTAAGATCGTTAGTATTTGTTGCTGAATGCGTTCCACCTCAGACAAGCCGGTCTCATGTATGTAGTCAGCACTATAGTTAGTAGTGGTAAAAAACTCTAAAGCTTGTTTGTATGCAATATCACCGCCTTCTAAACGCCATAAACCATCGTCTGTACCAGCTTTGTTTTGTAGCTTTTCAAAATAATCAATATATGATTGATAGGCGGGATAGACATGTTGGTTAATAGCTTCTGCCGCATCTTTTAGTACTTGTGATTTATCTGCATCGGAAAAATTTGCAGCTTTATCAATTTTGCCCTGTAAGGAAGTATATAATATGTTTTCTTCAGCGGGTGAATCCACAAAAGCTTGCATTTCAGAGAGCACTCGGTCGATCACAAAACTAGGCGGTATAATATTATTTTGCTCTCGAACAATTAAACCCTCCATATTTTGCGCAAATTTAACGTCTGCCTTTTTTAGTCTAGATATATAATTTTGAGCATCTTCAAGCTCGTTTACTTGATGTGTTGAATCCATGAAGCTTGGAAACTGACTTTGTAGCCCAAACAATTGGTTTACAGGATAATTGTGAAAACGATATGGTTCAGACTCTATCTGCCCATCTATCAGGTAAAGAGCAATTTCTTTTGATAATCGTTGTGATTCATCCAAAGAATTATCTGAATAAGCTAACAAACCTTCACGTACCTCTTTCATAAGTACGAACATTTCATCAGCCTTTTCCAAGCTGTCATCATTTAATTCAGCATTGTGACCTTTAAAGCCCATACCATCTAGAACACCAATACTGGTTAATATTTCTGGGTTATCTAAGGCAAACTTAATTAAAGTACGATCTAAAAAAGCGCGAAAGAACAAAGGCTTTTTCGCATACCACTCATGGGCTCCTAACGCCCCTCCAAACAAAGTAACAGTCAGAAGCAGCAGACCAGTCCATTTAAAAAACTTTTTCATTATTTTTCCATTTGTTATTTTTTATTTCCCACTCCAACTATGACAAAGTAATTATTTTTATGGAAACAAAATTTCACTTCAGGTGACAAATGCCCCCATGAAAAGTGTAACAACCATTGTCATAAGTTTTGAGCAAGATAGAGGCAGTTATTTGGGTTTAAAAGAACCCAGATTTCATATCAAGATGCCACGGGCTGAAGCCCGTGCTACAGAGTTAAGCATCTTTTGGCTCTCACATGGGGGTGGAGTCGGTTGTTTTTAGCTTCGCAGAAGCGTTAAGCGACGGAACGGGCAGCATGGATGCTGCACTGGAGATAGCCACAGGGGTAAGGCTGGTATCTTTAGGAACGCAGTTCCGCCCAGCCGCACGACAGCCTCTTTAACGTGGACAGACATGGCTTATTCCACGGGCTAAAGCCCGTGCTACGGGATTGTACATGCATTTTCTCTCACATGGGGGTGAAGGAGGCTGTTCTTAGTTGCGCAGCAACGTTAGCCGACTGAACGACTCGCATGGATGCGAGGCTGGACGAAGCACCAGGGACGGTTAACACCTAGCGTTTTATTACATCGTCAGGTATTGCATAACACTTGATGGGTATGGTTTCTCTTGGGGTGTTGTTGCGCGGCAGCGCATAGAAGGAATGCTACCTATCTCGATGCTCATAAAGGCGCTTCGTTAGGTAAATCGCAGGCATAAAAAAAGGCTACCTAAATAGGTAGCCTTTCTTCTAATGGGAGTCTGGCGATGTGCTACTCTCACATGGGGAAACCCCACACTACCATCGCCGCTAACACGTTTCACTTCTGAGTTCGAGATGGGATCAGGTGGTACCGTGTCGCTAAGGTCGCCAGACATAAATCGTGCAAACTCATCTTTTCAAGATGACATTTGCGCAAGGTGACTATCATTACCTACATTCGTTTAGGTATGTCCTCACCTTGTTAATAAACATGTCGTTTTTAACAAACTTGGAAGCTGTGTAATCAAAGAGTATGCGTACTCTGTGCTCTATCGAGCTAATTTTGTGTTGTCTTGTCACTCTTACAACACCATGCTTCTTACGAAGACATTTGGGCGTTGTATGGTTAAGCCTCACGGGCAA